>WRLB01000043.1 GCA_009777815.1 Bacteroidota bacterium | reverse complement strand
AAAAACTTCGAAAGAAATTTAGGTTAAATTTTTATAAAAAATGAATCCTAAAAGTATCTTCAACCTAAATTTATTATGCTTTCCTCTGTCATAGATTATGGTTTTTAAATGTCTGGAATTTTAAATTTAGTAATGTTTTTAATGCATCCTTGTTCTCTTTTTGGACTGTCTTTAATAATGAATTTTCTATCGCCAACTTAAACTTCGTAAAATTATTATAATACTTGCAATTCAAACAATCCTTTTTTAAACAAAGCACCCATTTTGCGCATCACTATGGGATGAAATTGGTTAAATATTTCTGTTTGAAATATTTTTTTATCTGCATCATTGATATTTATTTTTACCATAATTTAATCTAAAAAATTATATAATTATAAAATCATAATATATGACAGAGCAAATTATAAATTGGTTGCTGATGCGATAAAAGATTGCTCTAATGAAAATGATATTATTCTTGATGTATTTGGTGGAAGTGGAACTACGATGGTGTCTTGCCATCTAAATAATAGAATATGCTATATGTCCGAATTAGATGAAAAATATGTTAATCTTATTATTCGCAGAATGCTATTATTAGATGATAATTTAAGAGTTATATGTAACGAAAAAGATATGACAGATGCGTTTAAAAAATATTAGATAATAAAGTTTTATTTTTGCAATACCACAAAAAAGCAGGGCTAAAGAACCCTGCTTAACTAATAGGAGTATTCTACATCCCTCCTTCTCAATCTTTAATCCCATCATACAAAAATATTGGTGTTGCACCAACTTTACTTGCATCGGTGTGGTCTAATGATTTTAATTGTGGATAAAGACATTCTATTAAAGTTGCTCCTTCTGTATAAGTCCAATCGTCATCTCCGAGTAAAGATGCTAATTTCCTGCCAACCATATTTCTTGTTAAATGAGGAGAAACGCCCGATACATCTTGTCCATTTACGCCTTTATGATTGCAAAATTGCTTATCATAATGGCAGTTGGTGATGGTAAAATTACCTGACATTTTTCCTGCTATAGCCCCTGTACTTCCATTCCCTGATAGTTCTACTACACCTGTATTGATGCAGTTGGATAATTCTACATAAGTTAAATATGAATTAGAATAACTACCAGTTATTCCTCCTACATTGCCAGCAACTGCTTTAATGTAACCTGCATTTATACACTTATTCATAATTAGATTAAAACGAATGTATCCAAAAATTCCCCCAGTATTTATTATATCTTGATTTTGTATTTCAGTAGGGTAAGTATTATAAATACTTCCAATATTAAGGCAATTTTCTGCTAATACAGTGAGATTGTTGCCAGCGGTAACAGAACTAAGAAATCCGCCTACTGAACCATATCCTATTATTGTAGCGGCATTTATGCAATTACTAAATGTTATATTTGTAGCATTACTTAAAACTGTAGCAGCCATAGCATCTGCAGGTGCTCCTTTTACATAACCATATATAGTAAGGTTTTTTATAACGACTTCGTTTTGAAAGCATCTAAATAAACCAACAGGAATATTACCAGCAATACCTATATCTGTATCCATGTGCAAAATAATTGAATATCCTTGCCCATCAAAAACACCACTAAAACATCTAGTCCCCTCACTATAATTACCGATTGGTTCAAATAATGTATCTTGAATATTATTTGTTAATATATAGCATTTGTTTGCATAATCATAATAAGAAGTAATTAAATAATTGTGCAGTTCTAATAAATCATCTTTATTTGATATTTGATAAGGGTCGCTTTCAGTTCCTGTTACGCCAGAGAATGCTGCAAATATTAAATTATTTAATAAAAGTAATGATAATAAAGTATAAAATAAGTATTTTCTTTTCATTATATAAAATAATATTGGGGCGGTTACCCGCCCCGGTTAATAAAAACTATCTTACAATAATAATTTGTTTCATTAAATTGTCATTGTTGTTTAGAGTAATCATAATTGTATATACACCTGCTTGAAGCAGTTCAAAACCACTCATTGAAATTTTTGCCTCTGTATTTGCAGCCATAAATTTATCTGAAATAACCGACATCGCAAACGCTCCTGCTAAATCGTAAAGTGCAATATAATAAAATATATTTAATTTTTTATAATTGCAATATAATAAAAATATTTTCAAAAAAACATATCTGTCATTCCGCACTTACGACATCCCTCCTTCTCAATCTTTAATCCCATCATACAAAAATATTGGTGTGGCACCTACTTTGCTTGCATCGGATTGTCTTTCATCGGGGCTTTCGCTAAATACTTTTAATTGTGGATAAAGACATTCTATTAAAGTTGCTCCTTCTACATAAGTCCAGTCGGCATCGCCGAGTAAAGATGCTAACTTTCTGCCAACCATATTTCTTGTTATATGACCAGAAACGCCCGGAAAATCTTGTCCATTTACGCCTTTATGAATACAAAATTGTTTATCATAATGGCAGTTGATGAAGATTAGCTTTTCTTCTGAGTCTGTTCTACCAGCCATAGCACCTACATTTACATTTCCTTCTACTACTCCTATGTTAATGCAGTTAATATTTACACTTTCTCCTAAAGTAGGATTGTAAATCAAGCGTCCATAAATTCCGCCGACATATTGGTTGCCTTTAATATAACCAACATTTATGCAATTAGTAAGTGTTGTAACATAATCTAAAGAAACTATTCCCAGTATTCCACCGACACTTCCGTTACCTGTTATATTTCCCATATTAATAGAATTAGATATACTTACTGATGATCTACCAGTAATAGAAGCAGCAATTCCGGCTACAATTTGATTAGCAGTTACATTACCTACATTTATACATCTGTTAATAGTACCTCTTTCGTCACCAGAAATTCCTCCAGCTCCGTCAGTGGGTGTACTAACATTTCCATAATTGATACAATCATTTATTGTATTATTATTTTCACCTGCAATACCACCAATATATCCTGCATAGCATGATAATTCTGCATAATTGATACAATTTCTGATTATACCATGATTAACTCCAGCAATACTACCGACACCATCTAAACTAGAACTAACTGTACCATCTACTCTTAGCCTTTCAACAATTCCAATTCTATCTATAACACTGAATAATCCACTTCCAATGATTGATACAGTAAGTTTATATCCATCGCCGTCAAAATATCCATAAAATCTAAATATACGTACATCTGGAATAATTATATTAGCAGTTAATTTAAAGTATTTATATCGGCTCCAGTACCGTGCTCCTAGATATTCATAGTTGACACTATCGGCAAATGTTAGCCAATCATCAGCATTTGATATTAGATATGGGTCGCTTTCTGTTCCTGTCCCGCCGCTAAATGAAAATAAATTAGGAACAGATATTAAAAATAAAAGAGTGATTATTAGTTTTTTCATAATATTTAATTTGTTAAATTATTAAAATACAAAAATAAGTTTTTTTTGTTAAAAAAAATGTTATATATAATATAACTAAATAAGAACAACTTAATGGCTTTTTATCTTCGTATTACGCTCGGAAATATGCTTATAAGCAATCCGCAGAAAAGTAATGCAAATCCTATCCAAACTAATTTTATATAAGGTTTTATTGATATTGCAAATAATAAACCATCTTTGGCGGGAGCATTTAGGGGTTCTATATAAATATCCGTAAATCCGAACGATAATATGGCGGGGAGCATATAAAAATTGTTGTTGCTGCTGCTTATAACTATTTTAGGTTGTAAAATGTAATTGTTTTTGCTATATTTTACATCTATAATGGGAAGGATATAAGTATGTTTTTTATCGGTTTTTATATCAATTTTGGCAATAGTGCAATGCAAATTACTTTTAGTTTTTAGTAATTTGTTTTTTTCTAACAATATTATCTCTTCTTCGCTGAATAGTCCGTATAATACTGCTCCTACAAGTAATATAGCGATACCTGTGTGTGATAAAAAGGATGAAAAATAGTTTAGTTTGATTTTTTTTGTTATAGCAATTTTAGTAATTAGTGATTGTAATTTTCCTGTTATTGCAAAGATGCAAGCATAGAAAAATAGTAGTTCTATTATTGTATTTGCTCCTTCAAAAAAGAGTATTGTTGTATTTATTATTGCTATTGAAAAAGGGATGATAATTGCCTTTAAGGAAGTGAAAAAGGGGTGTTTTTCTTTTGTTATTTTTTCTTTTAATACTGCGGAGCATCCGAGTAATAATAATAGTATAGCGGCGAGTGGCATTCCCCATAGCATATAAAAATTAGAATCTATTTGTATAGAATTATTTGCTATTATCGGCATTAAAGTTCCGCATAAAACCATAAAAGTAATACAAAGAATAATGATTATTCCGAATATATTTACATTATGTTTTATTACATTTTCATAGCGAGTTTGTTTAGATGTTTCTTTGTTATAATCAGTGATTAATCTCTGTTTTATAACATTATTATTTGTTTTTATGTATTGAAAAGTATTTACAAACCTTATTCTAATAGCAAATAAAAACAGCGAAATAATTAAAATTAAAGACAAAAAACATAATATATATATCGCTACATTATTGCGTGATGCAATGTAAGAATGAACAGAACTATCAATCAATAAACCACTCCTTACAAGAAATGTGCATAAAATAATTGTTGGAAAAATTAAAATAGACAGCAAAAAAAATGTCTTTAAAAAACTATTTTCACTGCTTACTTTTCTACTAATAATACCAATATGCAAAAGCACAAAAGATAAAAGTAAAGGAATTAAAGCAGCATTTTCAATAGGATCCCAACCCCAAAATCCTCCCCAACCAAGCGTATTATACGCCCATAAAGAACCACTAATAATACCACCCGATAAACATAATATGCCTAATTTGTTCCAAAAAGTTATAGCTTTTGTTATTTTTTTATTTATATCTGCCCTTGCTAATAATGTAGTAAAACTAATAACGTAAGGAAGATATAGTATAGAAAAACCTATGAAAATCAACGGCGGATGAAGCAAATTATAATAACTTTGTAATGTAGGTTTTAAGCCAAGACCATCGCTAATATCTATACCTGTTGGAGTTAAATTAAAAGGATTATTAAATATCAATGCAACAGATAAAAACAAAGGAAAAGCAATAAATATATTGCTGCAAATAAAGATATGCTTTGAATTAGTAAAGATATTTTTGATATGTTTGTTAAAAAACATTCCAATAGTTCCTATACAAGTAAGCCATAAAAGAAACGAACCTTCCATCCCTGAAAATCCCGCAGATATTTTATAAATCACAGAAAGATTAACTTCAGAATGAGAATAAACAGAATAAATAGCAAAATTATCACTCCAAAAATTATAAATATTAAGTGTTTGCAAGCAAAAAATAGTAGCAAAAATTGTATAATATAATTTTGTTGTTATACTAAAATTCTTAACATTATTATTTTTTTGAAAGCAGATATTAACTATAATATATGCAATACAAAGCACAGGCAAAATATAAATAATCTCTTTCATTTTAGTAAAATAAATAAAAAAAAGATAAGTTGTTTTAATCGTAAATTGTTTTATTTGTTATGCCGAACTTGATGTTGTATAACAGAATAAGGCACTATATTTTTATAATTTATATAAAAACTATTCTGCGAAGTTCAGAATATTTTCGCCGCCGTCAACAGCAATAGTTTGCCCATTAATAAAATAATAATCGGGACTTGTTAGCATTTTCACAGCATTTGCAACAAGTTCGGGTGTAGTATTATGTTTATATGGGTTGTAACTTTTTGTTCTTTCTAACATAGATTCAAAGCGTGGAATCTTCCTTGCGGCTGGCGTATCGGTTACTCCCGCAAGAATAGAATTTGCAGATACTTTATAAGGACCGAGTTCTACGGCGAGTTGCCTTATATAAGATTCTAACGCTGCTTTAGCGGCAGATACTGCACCATATGATACAGTAGCACGCGTAGAACCGATACTTGTCATAGCAAATATTTTAGAGTTTTCTGCGAACATATCAGCAACAAAACAATCTTGCGACCAATAGATTAAAGAGTTTGCCATAACATCCATAGTCATTTCTATTTGCTTTTTAGTTAGCATTTCATTGTGGTCGCTTGTTATGAAAGGTTTTAAAGTTCCGAATGCCATTGAATGTATCAATGCTCGCATTTTATGTTTTTGTTCTGCATTAGTTATGTGAGCAACAATTTCTTTTCTTTTATCGTCTGCTGCTGCATTAACATTAAAGAAATTTATTTTAACATTGTATTTATTAACTAATTCTTCTTTAAAATCGTTTGTTGCTGTAGCATTTTTACCTAAATCAAGATGCACCCCATATATATTATAACCTTCGGCTGCATACATATTTGTTATTGCTTTTCCGAACCCGCTTGAAGCCCCAAGTATTAGAACATATTCGTTATTTTTTGACATTTTATATATTAATTTTAATTAAACTAATAGCAAAAATACAAAAAAATATTGAAAAAATAATTAATGTTCTTTTTGTGAATGACTCGTCATTACGTGCTTAACACGGCATCCTCTTATTAAATTCATTATGTTTTTTTTATAAATAATCTTATATTTGCATAAAATTAAATACAAAAATATATGCCATATCTGTTGAAATACATTAAAAAGCAAATTATGAAAATTGAAGATGCCATTTTTGGTAGGTTTCATAAAAGAATAGAACCTATGCAAAAATTAATGTCATTCTATAAGTGTGCCTTGATGGAAGTAGAAACAAAATTTAAAGTCCTTAATGAAGAGTTTTCATTTTTGCACGAGCGAAATCCAATAGATAGCATAAAAACCCGAATTAAATCAGTCGATAGCATAAGAAAAAAATTGCGACAACGACATCTTACTTTATCAGTTAATTCTGTTGAGAAAAATCTTTATGATATTGCAGGCATCCGCATAATTTGTCCATTCATTAATGATATATACATATTGGCTGATTGCCTTATCGGGCAAGATGATATTACACTTTTTGAGAAGAAAGATTATATCGCCAACCCTAAAAAAAATGGATATAGAAGCCTTCACTTAATAGTAGAAATACCAATATTTTTGCAAAATGAAAAAAGATATGTCAAAGTAGAAGTCCAATTAAGAACTATAGCAATGGAGTTTTGGGCGAACCTTGAACACAGAATACGCTATAAAAAAGATATTGACAAAAAATTAGCAAACGAATTAGCAATAGAACTAACCGATTGCGCCGAAATGAGTAAAATGCTGGATTTAAAAATGCAAAACATAAATAAACGCATTGACAAGTAAAAAATCTGTCATACGACCAAAAAATCTGTCATGCTGAACTCGTTTCAGCATCCCCTTATTTTACTAATAATATCTCGTAAGTATTTAACACGGGGATTAATCCCCGTGTTGATTCGTTTGTATTAACAACTTTTTACTCGGACTTAACTAATTTAATAACAAATTAATAACCTCACTTTATTAAATATATAAAAACTTTAATCAGATAAAAACTAAAACAAGTAGGTTTTCCTCCAAAACAGGTAGGATTTCCTACTCATTAGGTAGGATTTCCTACTCATTGGGTAGGATTTCCTACTCATTGGGTAGGATTTCCTACTCATTGGGTAGGATTTCCTACTCATTAGGTAGGATTTCCTACTCATTAGGTAGGATTTCCTACTCATTAGGTAGGATTTCCTACTCATTGGGTAGGAAATCCTACTGGTTTTGGGAGGTAATCCTACTAATTTTTAATTAAAATTATTTGTTATTCTAAACATTTATATTTTATTTTAGATTGTCATGCAATTTAGCACGGGAATTCATTCCCGTGTTAATAATAGCGAGTAAAATATTAGCAAATACAAGTAAAAAAACACGGGAATTCATTCCCGTGTTAAATTTTTTTATCTTTTTTTGTATTTTTGCGATATGAAAAATATTATGTTCTTTATTTGTGTGTTTCTATGTTTTTTATTCGCAAATTTACTATTATTAGCACAGCCAAGAGCAATAAATATAACAGATACAACCGATACTTTATCCCCTAATTTAGAAATTAAATCCCCTTCTGGAGTAGATAGTATTATTATTTTTTACGCCGCCGATACAATGATAGTTAAAATTAATGAAAAAAAAACTATACTCTTCGGAAATGCAAAAATAGAATTTAAACAGCAAGAACTTACCGCATCTATAATAGAAATTGATTTTAATACTTCTATAATTACAGCAAACTTTACACGAGATAGCAACGGCGTTGCTGTCGGCGTGCCTAAAATGAAAGACGGCGGCGAAGAGTATTTCGGCGAACAACTAACTTTTAATATGAAAACAGGCACAGGTGTAATTAAAATGGCAGAAACGCAAATGGGCGAAGGTTTTTATTTCGGCGAAGTGATTAGTAAAGTTGCAAAGAGCGAAATGCACATAAAAGACGGATATTATACTACTTGCGATGCACCACATCCGCACTATTATTTCGGTGCAAGTAAAATGAAAATGTTAGTCGGCGAAAAACTTTTTGCAGAAAATTTGACACTATATGTAGAAGATATTCCGATACTTACACTTCCGTTTAGTTTATATTTGCCGATGCAAAAAGGAAGAAAATCGGGCTTAATTGTTCCATCATTTTATTTTTCTAACTCTCGTGGTGTTGTTTTTCAAAACTTCGGTTATTACTGGGCGGCATCAGATTATTGGGACACAAAGATTACAACCGATATATATACAAAAGGCGGCTTTCTTATTAACAATCAAACACAATGGACATTGAAAAATGTTTTCAGTGGCAATGGCGGTATTAGTTTTGGAAATACAAGGTATAATTTTGATGACCCGTTTTCAAAAGAATGGAAGTTTAATCTAAATCACAATCACACTCTTACGCCGTTTGAAAATGCAAGTATAAATTTGAATTTTGCATCACAGGACTTTAATCGTAATACCTCAACCAATCTCAATACACGTATAGAGCAAAATATTCGTTCATCGGCACAATACTCTCGCACTTTTGAAAATGGTGTTAATGCTTCTTTATCATTTCAAAATGACCAAAATATAGTTACAAGCGAATATACGGGCAGTGTTCCTTTATCTGTATCTGTTCCGCAAACTCAATTTATAAAAAAACTTTTTAATGTGCCGATGAATAACTGGTATTCGTGGGTGCGAGACATTTCATTTGCATATCGGGGAAATACAAAATATAATTTTAATAAAAGAATTGCTGTAAATTCATATTTGTCTGAAGCCGATACAATGGTTTATGACACTACTTTTGATACACAATCTGCGGGCTATGTAGAGCATTCACCGACTTTAACTATTAGCCCAAAGTTTGGATATTTTAATATAAATCCAAGTATTAATCTTAATGCTAATAATTATTTTAGAAGAATTATAAAAACATATAATATAGAAGATTCAAGCGTATTAGAAAATTTTCAAACAGGTTTTTTTACAGAATATAATTATTCGTTTGGTATTGGAACATCAACTCGTATTTATGGCATTGCCGATGAAAGACGCAAATTATTTGGTTTTATAAATCCTAATTTAATTGGTGCTAAAGCAATTAGGCACACATATCAGCCGAGTGTTAATTTTAGTTATACTCCTGATTTTTCTACCAATAAACATAGTTTTTATGGAATGTATTTTGATGAAGTGCAGCAAAGAGAAATAAAATATTCGCATTTTGAAAAAGAAGGTGGTTCACACGCTTCGTCATCGTTACAGAAACGAATGTCATATTCTGATATGCATAGTATAGAAATTAAGAGACAAGGTAAAGATACTTTGCCTGATGAAAATATTGAACTTTTGCGACTAACAATGTCGCTATCTCACAATTTTGCTGCTGATTCTATGAATTATAGCGACCTTGCAATGACTTTCAGAACACCTGCATTAAAGGTAGTTGATTTTTCGGGGAGTGCTAATTTTACTTTATATGACGAAATAAAAAATGATAGAGATAATTATATTCGCGTAAATCAATTGTTAATTTCAAATGGCAAAGGAATTGCTCGCCTTACAAACATAGGTTTTAATCTATCTACTTCGTTTTCCAGTTCAGGTTTTTCGTCCCCTACTTCTCTAATAGAAGACAATATAGATACAAATGAAACTGCTATAACGGACACAGATATTACACTCGGACAGCGTTTTTTACGTTCCGAACATCAAGAAAAACATATAGATTATTGGGGCAATAATTCTTGCGGACATAGTAATATAAACATCCCTTGGGATATTAGATTCGGCTTAACATTTAGTTATAATAGGGCAACATTAGATAGAATTAATAGAAGATTAGATTTAAACACTTCTTTTAATTTTACGCTTGCTGATACTTGGAAACTATCTACGGGTTTCCAATATGATTTTATTAATGAAAAACTTATTACGCCACAACTTAACTTGACGAAAGATTTTCATTGTTGGGATTTAACTGCGAGTTGGTATCCTTCGGGTTACAATGCGGGTTTTTATTTTCGTTTTGGCATTAAGTCCGCCCAACTACGAGATATGAAAATAGAAAAGCGAGATTCCCCGATATTTAGATAGAAAAGTCATTCCGAACTCGTTTCGGAATCTCCTTATTATATGTTATCTAATTCATAATTAGTAAACCATTATTCAGGTTTGAAAGTGTCATTTTCACTATTATTTTCTTCTATATCTTTGTTTATCTCTTTCCAAAATTCATTGTAGATATTCCTATACACAAAATCAATCAAGAAAGAGCAATTATTACGATATCGTCTACCGTTTGTCAGTCCTTGTTCTCTGGACCATTCTATAACTTTATACTCGTAAGAGAAACTTATGTCTTTATAAAACCACAAATTTCTCATATATTCACAAAAAACAACAAAAAAAAGTTCTTTATTCTCTTTATCTGGAATGTTCTGCAATACTTCTCTTAACTCCTCTTTAAACATTCTTTTTTCTACACTATTCAAATTAAAAACCCCTTCAGATACATATTCTCTTAATTCAAGAGGAAAGTTTTTAGGTAAACTAATTCCAAGAGAATCCAAAAAATAATTCAGCACTTCATAGTTCCCCTTGATATATTGGGGCTTACCATACATAACAGGGCTCGCTTCACTTTCTATATAATTACACAAAAAAAGTGTAGCAGATATAACAAAAACCACTATAAAGCCCTTAAAATTGTTTTTCATTTTCATTATTAATTTATTTTTCATTGCAGTTTTTTGATTTATAAAATGTAAGTTGCAAAATAACATTTTTCCTTAATTAATTATACGCTAAAAATGTTACTAATTTTGTAAAAATGCCGTCATTCTGTGCAAATTTTATTTCATTCTGAACTTGTTTCAGCATCTCCTTATTATTTAGGAGATACTGAAATAAATTCAGCATAACAGAAAAAATATTTTTTTTATAAATAATATTTGGAAATTAGAAATAAAAAAGTTATTTTTGTAATTGTTCGTTGCCAAGCACTAAAAATATTTTATTTTTCTTAAAATGTAAGTATTTGGAAATTAGAAATAAAAAAGTTATTTTTGTAATTTATGTTATTTGAAATAGGCGAAAGTAGCTCAGTGGTAGAGCATAACCTTGCCAAGGTTAGGGTCGCGAGTTCGAGTCTCGTTTTTCGCTCGACATCGAGAGATGTCTCTTCCTTTTTATGCTGCATACCCTTTATATCATTCCCCGATAAAAGGGTATTTTTGTATATTTATGCGAGGAGATGCAGAAATAAAATTGGTATGACAGAAAAGAATATGTGAAAAATATCACAAAACAACGCCACAAATAGCATCAAGAACTAAAATTAGTGCGGCAGATATAGTAAATGCACGAACCGTGCTATTACCTACACCTTCGGCTCCTCCTTCTGTATAAAATCCAACATAAACGCCAATTATTGCAGTAGCAAAACCAAATAATGCAGATTTCCCCAAGCAAATCCAAAGTTCTATAGCGTTAAAATAATTAATAATAGAACTAAAATAATAAGTAGGTGTTATATCAAATTTTATAATAACCATTACTAACGCCCCTAAAATAGCAACGATACTAGAAAAAATAGCAAGCATAGGCATCATTATCAATGCCGCCGAAACACGTGGCATTCCAAGAAATCTATGTTTATCTATCGCCATTGTTTCTAAAGCATCTATCTGCTCGGTAACTACCATACTACCTATTTGTGCTGCCATTGAGCCACCAATCCTTCCCGCAATAACTAATGCAGTAAGAACAGGAGTAAGTTCCTGCAAAACTGCAGTAGCAATAGAGCCGCCAAGAAAAGGCATAGCCAATTCTATTAGACCAAATTTTTCAAATAACACAGTCGCTTGTATTGCAGCAATAGCACCCGTAAATGCACCAATTAAAACAACAAGTGGCAACGAATCTGCACCGATTATTGCCATTTGCTCTATAACTAATTTTTTGTTTTTTAGTATTTTCGGAAAATGCAAAATTATACATAAAGTAGTATTAAATATCCTTCCGACTTGTATTATAAAGTTAATAATATATTTCATATCGCTACAAAATAATGAAAAATAATATTAAAAGTATATTAAGATAACATATCAAAATGTCCTGCTGAATTTATTTAAGCATCTCCCCAAAAAAATAATAAATTGCAACTTAATCAATAATTTAAAAGATTTTATGGGAAAAGTTGGTAAAGATAGAAAATTTTTAAAACAAGAAAAAATAAAAAAAATAAAAGGTAAAAATATAAAAGCAAAAACAATTTTTACCGACAATATTATTAAAAAAAATAAAAAAGTAGTTGGCGGTATTAAATTTGATTCTATAAGCGATATTGTAAAATCAGATAAAGAAAAAAATAAAATTAAGCCAAATAAAGATGCTAAAAAAGTTAGAACAAGAACAAAAAAAATCACAAAAAATAGTAGAACTAAAGATTAAATATATTGTAAAGTTTCCACTAAAACGCTTTCATTCTGAATTTGTTTCAGCATTTCCTTATTATTTAATAATATAACACGGGAGCTTCAGCCCCCGTGTTATATTAAGAAAATTAACGCTTCAATTGGTTAATTTCTTGGAGCAATGTGTCGCTAACTGTAACAGTTCGCGATGCGGCTTCAAATGCTCTTTGCGTGGAAATCATATCTGTAAATTGTAGCGTCAAATCTACATTAGATTGCTCTAAAGCATTACCTACCATCTGTGTTGTAGAAAATGTTTCAATAGCAGTTCCTATAATCGGGTCACCCGAATCAGGTCCTACTTTGAAATAGTTCATTCCAACATTAACTAAACCTTCATTGTTAGCAAACTTCGCCATTGCAAGTTGTGCAAGCACTTCTGTCTGTCCATTAGTAAATGAACCCAATATTCTACCACGAGGATCAACCTGTAAATCTTCTAATTCGCCGAGTGTCCAACCGTCTTGAGATTCAAAATTAGCGTTACTATCGGCTGCAAATTGTTTTAATCCTAATGATAAATTAGTAGGGTCGGCGAGAGCAATATTAAGATCCTTCGGAAACTTATCTACTCCGCCGTTGGCATTAACTATACTACCGCCGGGCAATGTTAATGTAAATGGTGCCATCGGATTATTATTCGGAACAACTGCCCCGATAGTCCCATCTGTATTAAACATTACTCTACCGAATGCAGGAAGTATATCACTTGGATCGTTAGGGTCTAAGTTAATTATCCCTTCGGCTCCGCTTCCTTGATTTACACCATCTATTTCAAGACCCAACAACCAATCATTCTCATCGACTTTATAGAAAGTAAAGGACAAAGTCCTTGCACCGCCTGTCTCATCGTAGATAATCATACTTGTGCGTCTAATGCTATCAAAACCAGGATCCGCAATAGAGTTTAAGTTACCCAGCATTGTAACTTCCTGTGATTGACGAGGCAATGACACTGTGCTAACTGGTATATGGATATTAGTCAGCGTCCTATCAAGAATATTCTCGCCTGTGCTACTACGATATGTGATTCCGTATATATCCTGAGCGGTATTATATCCCTGCATAAATCCGCCCGTATTAGAATCAACTAAATAGCCGTCCCCGTCTAATTTGAACGCACCGAAACGACTAAATCTTTGCACACCGTTATTCTTAACGATAAAGAAGCCATCACCCTGCAATGCCACGTCAAGTGGTCTATTCGTGCTTTCTATTACGCCTTGAGAGAAATCCTTATTGATGCTTGCCAACTTCACTCCCAAGCCGAATTGTAGCGGATCCATACCGCCATTTGCATAACCCTTCTCTGATTCCGATGCCTTACCACGTGAATAGATTTGGTTAAATTGTTCCGCAAAATTAGCCCGATTGGACTTATATCCTACCGTGCTTGCATTTGCTAAATTGTTTGATATGACATCAAACTTCGCTTGATGAGCTATAAGGGAACTTGTCCCCACTGATAACGATCTTATCAAACCCATTTTCAAATACCTCCAGATGCATCTGCATCTATATTATTATAAAAAAATTCTAATTTACTTATCGTATGCTAATTAAAAAAACTAAATTAATTATCACACTTTTAATTTCTTTCTTATTTATTTCAAATATTTTCTTTATTTTTGTATCAAATTTTTTAAAATGTTTGAATCATTTTACGATTACCTATTTACACATTTGCGAAAGTAAATGTGTTTTTTTTATTCACTCAATTCATTCTGTCATGCCGAACTCGTTTCGGCATCCCCTAATTTTATTTACTCATTATTTACATAATTTTACTAACATTTACTCAATTTTTACTCGGATTTAGCTGTCATGCTGAACTTGTTTCAGCATCCCCAACTTTTATGCAATATATTTAACTATTATGAGATGCTGAAACGAGTTCAGCAAGACCCTTATAAAAATTGCAATTTTAGTAACGTTTTCTTAATTTATTTAGAGAATCCCCAATTTATCTGTTGTTTAAGCGATTTATCAATTAAAAAACCAATTATATAATTGAAAATTGCATTATAATATGCAATTACCAATTTATATAATTGAAAATTGCATTATAATATGCAATTTTCGATTTATATAATTGCTTTTCCGATTATATAATTGCTTTTCCAATTATATAATTGCTTTTTCAATTATATAATTGCTTTTTCAATTATATAATTGCTTTTCCGATTATATAATTGCTTTTCCGATTATATAATTGCTTTTCCGATTATATAATTGGTTTTTTCATTCACCACCCCGTCATTTGCTTCAGCAAATGCCACCCCTCCTCAGAGGGGAACTGTTCCCCTCCTGTGGAGGGGTAGGGGTGGTTAAACACCTTATTTTCAAAGAACATTTATTATATATTTATTTAAACATTTTCCGTATTTTTGCAATGTAAATATGTTATTATTTTTGTCATATTAACTTAAATTATTTATTAATCAATTAACTCAACACATTTGCATCTGCAAGTGTGTTTTTTTATTCACATAACGCAATTTGCGAAAAGCAAATTGCAATTTACCCGCGGCGGTTCGCCGCTACGCAAATACAGCGGCATCAATATTCGTAATAACATTTTCCTCCATATTATTTTTATCTAACATTTTTATTACGGTTTTATCATCCACAGCGACAATAAACATTTTATCATCAAGCATCACGAGTGCTTCTTTTGCATTTTTATCTTTTGCTTTTTCTATTGCCTCGTCCAACCGCAAAATATCTACATTATCTAATGAAACATCACGGCTAACCATAGTATTTTGTGCCTGTCCGGAGAACTTAATTAGTTCTTGATTTAGGACATCACTAAACTGGATATTAGTTTTATTTTCATTTATTTTACTGCTATAACCTTTATTTAGCGTATCTGTTCCGCCAATCGGAACAAAAGGCAATTTAATTCCTATATCGTTCATATTTTTCTTATTTTATTTAAATATTTTCATTATTTTTGTAATAAACTTTTTACAAAAATGTAATCATTTTTTTTATTCCTTTTAACACATTTGCAATAGTAAATGTGTTTTTTTTATATATTATTTCATTCTGTCATGCCGAATTCATTTCGGCATCTCCTAATTTTATGTAGATGCTGAAACAAGTTCAGCATGACTGCTTATTATCAAAAAACATATATTATTTAACATATTTTCTTTATTTTTGCATATTCTTTTATTTTTAAGTATGACAACATTTAGTTGTTCCTCCATTTAACACATTTGCGAAAGTAAATGTGTTTTTTTAATTCACTCAACTAAAAGGCGACTCGCGGACATCATTAATTGCTCCGAGAGGCACTTCAATACCATTAATAACGACAACTGTTCCTGTATTTTTATATCTAATTGCTTCGATTTTACCTACGGTATGTGTTTCGAGTTTAGTATTAGAGCCGTCATTTTCGGTTGTTTCTACCACTACTTGATATTTACCGGGCAACATTTTATCGCCGTTATTATCTTTTCCGTCCCATTCTATGGTATGATTTCCTGCTGCCACTTGAGAACCTGCGAGGTCAATAGTTCTAATAACTTTCCCCGAACTATCATATATCATTGCCTTACCCGACACCCCTGCCATATTAACTTTATAGCCAATCTCTGACGAATTTATGCCATCAATATCCAGCGTATCAGAAGCCGCAGAAGCATATTTACCAATCATCGCAGGCAAGGACGTATTTTCCATACTCATTGCCATAAGTGCAAAGATATCTGCTTGATCTTCCATTAATTTTCTAATATCTGTCAATTGCTCTAATTGAGAGAATGTTGCTAATTGTGCTGCGAATTGTTGATTATCCATTGGCTTATCGGGGTTTTGATTCTTTAACTGCACCATTAACATAGCCAGAAAATCTATTTGCTGCTTCCCCGCGGAGTTATCCGCACCATAATTATTGCTAAACACATTTAGCGAACTTCTATTTATACTATCAATAGTAGCCATATTTTTATTCTCATTATATTTTTCATTATAAGATAAAATACTTTGCCAAAGAGTATATTTACAGCAAAACCTTACATTTTACGGATATATTTTAATTAGAATTGTCTAATATTATATTGCTTGATAATAGTGTGCAAAACATAATAAGAAAGAGTTAATAATATGCTAACACAATTTGCAAAAAGCAAATTGCAATTTACCATCAGCGGCTCGCTGACAAAATGTCACAACTAATTTTGCAATTTCAGTAACGTTTTTGCAATTTATTTAAGGAATCACCTATTTATCTGTTGTTTAAGCGATTTTGCTACCAAAAAACCAATTATATAATTGAAAAAGCAATTATATAATTGCTTTTCCGATTATATAATTGCTTTTCCGATTTATAAATTGCTTTTTCAATTATATAATTGCTTTTCCGATTTATAAATTGCTTTTTCAATTA
>WRLB01000042.1 GCA_009777815.1 Bacteroidota bacterium | reverse complement strand
GCCTCGTATTCTTCAATGCAAAATAACATCTTTTTTGCTAAAGAATTAGAAATAATTCTTTTATTGCTTGTTGCCATAATTTATTTACTATTTATATTTAATTTGTTAATAATCAAAATTAAAAAAAAAGTGTAAACTAATTAGGTAACTTATACAACATATATATCGATAAACAGTACTAAGAGAACCGTTTTCATATTCAAACAAATAAGCATAATTGGCTACTTGTTGTCCGGGTAAATAGTATCCATCGGAACAATAAACAGTAATACACGGAATTACTAAAAATATGCCTTCAATATTAGGCGGCTTACTTCCTCTGTGAATCGGTATATAGTTCGACAATTTATTTAGAATATCAGGAGGTATATAATATTCTATGGGGATACCCAAACTATCCGCCACATCAGGAATTACTACAACATCAGAGTTTTCCGACATACACGATGTGAACCACACCATAATAGCAAAATATGCTACTACAAATTTTAATTTTTTCGTAAGGGAAAGACATTGCACATCCTTACTTTGTGAGCCATTATCAACTATTGCTCTTTTTTGAATCTTATTGTCGTGTCCAATAAGATGATTACTTTTTTTTAATTTCATTTTATATTATATTGATTTATGAAAAAAATTACATTATTAAATTGTCAGCATTTTATGAAATGTTAACAATAGTTATTAGTTTTATTTAGTTTAAAATTAAAGAAGCGTGTGCTTATAATTTCATTTGTTTTAGAGGTTCTCGAATACCTAACGATCAAATAAAGTAAACCCACACGCGAGGGGTGTGGCATTGGGTCCTTGATCGTTTTTGAAATTTTCGAGATTTTCTAAAACAAGATATAATGCTTTTTTATTTTTTATATTAAAGAACAATTTTTAGAACCGTTGGTTCATATATTTTCTGTTTGAATGCAAATTGCAAAAACAGAAATACAAAAATAAACTTTTTATTTCTAATTTCCAAATTTTATTTTTTTAATATTTCTAATAGTAATGGACCAGTCCAAGTGGAACTATTATTGATAGACAGACTAAAGACGTATATCCTAAGAAAACTTTCATCTTTTCTTAACTCGGATTTGATTAATGACAAATTTGCAGTAACTTTTAATTTAGTTTTTGGCATAAATTACTCATAAAAAAATACAAATATAAGAAAATATATTGTAAATATTTAAAAGACTTTATATAACTTGTAAATATAAGTCCTGCTATAAGAAATATTAAAATGTTTTTTTATTATTTCTAATAGCAAGGGACCAGTCCAAGTAGCACTATTATTGGTAGACAGACTAAAGACGTATATCCTGAGAAAACTTTCATCTTTTCTTAACTCGGATTTGATTAATGACAAATCTGCAGTAACTTTTAATTTAGTTTTTGGCATAAATTACTCATAAAAAAATATAAATATAAGAAAATATATTGTAAATATTTAAAAGACTTTATATAATGTTTGAAAAAATAGGATTATTTTTTATTATAGGAAAAAGTTAAATCATTAATTCTAATCATAGTATTGCAAAAATACATTTTTTCTAAAAAAACCGTATTTTTGTATTTTATTTATTTTAAAAAGAAAAATGAAAAATATTGTTTCAAAAACTTTACTATTATTAGTATTCGTAATGACAACAGGAACTATTGTAGCACAAGACGTGCCAACAAGAGACAAAATCAATGATAAATATAAGTGGAACCTTGCTGACTTATATAAATCAGAAGCAGATTTTGAAAAGGACTTTGCAGTTGTATCGCAATCTATAAACCAATATGCTAAACACAAAGGCAAAGTAGTTGCATCAGCAAAGAATTTGCTCACCGCAACAGACGACTACCAAGAACTTTGGAAGGGCTTTATGAAATTGTATATGTATGCAAGTTTATTGGCAGACCAAGATGTTTCTATAGGTAAAAATCAAATCCTGCGAACAAGAGTTAGCAAACTCGGTTCAGATATAGAAGCAGGAACATCATTTTATTCACCTGAATTGCTTGCTGTAGATTTCAGCAAAATAGGGCAATTTATTGATGAAGAAAATGGTTTGAAAACTTACGCTTTCTTCTTGCAAGAGCGGTTTAGGATGAAGCCGCATACTTTATCAGCCGAAGCAGAAGAGGCAATTGCTAATATGGGACCTATAATTTCTATACCTAATAAAGTATATGGTATATTGAATGATGCCGAACTTCAACTTCCATCAATAACAGGACCTGATGGCGATATGATAAAAGTATCTCACGGCAGGTATCGTTCTGCGTTGTATCATCCTGACAGAGATTACAGACGCAATGTGTATAAAGGTATTTATGAAGGTTATCAAAAAAATATAAACACCTTTGAGGCACTATTTAATGGCAGAGTTGCAAGCAGGGTTGCATTAGCAAAAATCCGTAAATTCCCTTCTGCATTAGAATCAGCAGTGTATGAAAATAACATTCCTGTATCGGTTTTTGAAAATTTAGTAAAAACCGCTCAAGATAATGTTAATACATTACATAGATGGGGCGAAATTAAACGAAAAGCACTAAAATTAGATAAAATTCGTCCTTACGATACATATATTACTTTGTTTGAAGAAGAACCAAAAACTTATACTTATGAAGAAGGTGTAAATATGGTTCGCGAAGCATTGCGACCACTCGGCGAAGAGTATATTAAAGCATTTGATTTGTCTATTAATAACAGATGGATTGATGTTTATGAAACAAAAAATAAAAGAAGTGGTGCTTATTCCAATGCAGGAGTATATGGTGTGCATCCTTGGATATTGCTTAATTGGGGAGGAACATTGGACGATGTTTTTGTTCTCGCACACGAGGTGGGACACAATATGCACTCGTATTTTACTGAACAAACACAACCTTTTCATTACTATGATTATTCTATTTTTGTAGCCGAAGTTGCCTCTACTACTAATGAAGCATTGCTATTAGAGTATTTAATTAAGAATGCTAAATCGGATAAAGAAAAAGCATCCTTATTAGAAAAGTTTTTAGTGAATGCACAGGCAACATTCTTCCGCCAAACAAGATTTGCAGAATTTGAAAAAATGATACACGAAAAAGCAGAAAAAGGTGAATATCTTTCTGCTGATGAATTATCTAAACTATTTGGTGAAAGATACCAATTTTATTGGGGTGATGCAATGGAAACTGATACTGAAGAAGGTCTATCTTGGGCAAGGGTTCATCATTTAACACAATATAATTTTTATGTATATCAATATTCTACGGGCTTTGCAGCAGCACAAGCACTCGCTGAAGGTATTACAAAAGAAGGTAAGCCCGCAATAGATAGATATATTTCATTTTTGCGTGCAGGTAGTTCAGATACTCCTATAAATGTTTTAAGAAAAGCAGGTGTAGATATGTCTTCACCCGAACCAATAAAACAAACTATAACAAAAATGAACCGCTATATGGACGAGTTAGAAAAGTTAATGAAGTAAGGAAATGTTTTATATAATTTATGCAATGTCCTGCCGTGCTTGATTCGGCATCTCTTAATTAATGTTTTCCTTTAACACAGGATAAATCCCTGTGTTAAAGGAAAAACTGCATAATGTTCGGCACAACAACAAAACAACTTAATACAGGTATTTTTTATCGCTACGGATGACTCGCTTGAGGGTGTATATTGCGCGGATGATAATTGAAATAGCACATATTAGTATGCCTGCTACTACGCCATACATTATTCCTGCTACGCCTATATCAAATACAAATCCTAATAAATAAGCAATAGGTATCATTATTACCCAAAATGATATTGAGTTAATTATCATCGGAATTTTTGTATCAAGTAAGCCGCGTAATATCCCTGATATTGTTACGTTTAAGCCGTCTGGTATTTGGAATAGGGCGAGTATAAATAGTAATGACGATGCTAATATTATGACATCTTGCTCGTTTACGAATAGTGAAGTAAATACATCTCTGCCGACAATTAAAATTATTGTGCATATTAAAGTAAATAGCAATGAAAGAGTGAAAATTGTTATACTTGCTTCTTTTATTCCTTGTATGTTGCCTGCGCCTTTGTAGTTGCTAATTAAGATAGTAGCGGCTGCACCTATTCCAAATGTAGATAGAAAGCATAGTCCTGCTATGTTAATACATATTTGATATGCTGCTGCTTGTGCTACTCCAAGCCAACCTGCAAAGACAACTATTAAGGTAAATGCTGCTATTTCTACGCTTGATTGTGTACCGATATGTAATCCATATTTAAAGAAATCTTTTATTTTGCTTTTTCTTAAATGTGATAATTTAGGTATTATGAGCAATCTTCGTGTCTTTTTTATACTTATTACTATAGTTATTATAAATAAAAGCGTAAATATGCGAGAAATTAACGTTGCTATACCTGCTCCTTCTAATCCTAACGCAGGCAAGCCCCAATTCCCATAAATTAACAGCCAATTCAAAAATATATTAACTACATTCCCTAATAATATAGCAATCATACCATAAATAGTATAACCAAAAGCATCTATATATCCTTTGAAAGTAAATAATATAATGACAAATAGCGATGAAAAAGCAAGATAATTATAATAATTATGTGCTAATGCTGTTTTTTCTATATCAGCATCAATTATAGGAATTATATACCCCAAAGCAAAAGTTAATGCAGTTAAAATAGTGCCATTTATGAATTGCACGAAGATAGCATTGCTGAATAATCGTTTGCATTCGGGCAGATTTCCGCTTCCGTTAGCATTGCCTGTGAGCGTTGTAACTGCAATAGTAGAGCCGAGACAAAAAAGAAGTGGTATCATATATAAATAATGTGCTAATGATGATGCAGCAATATTTATTGCACCTAATTGTCCGACCATTATTGTATCTATTACGTGAGTTAATTGATGTCCTGCTTCTACGATAACTATAGGAACTGCTATTTGTAGTAATTTTTTAAGATGTCCGAGATATTTATTTAACATTATCAGTTGTAATTAAAAAGTAATACAAAAATACGAAATGTTTAGCATTGTTAAATAAAATCGGTATGTCGTGCTTGATATTTATTTATCTGTTCTGCTGAACTTATTTCAGCATCTCCATATTTTATGCAATTATGCCACAAGGGGGCAAGCCCCCTTGTTAAAAAGACAATTATTTAACACGGGGACTTGCCCCCGTGATGAATATGCAATATATTTAACAATTATGAGATGCTGAAACAAGTTCTATATAAGGAAGGAAAGGATAGGATTATTGAATTAGTGACTTATAATCTGCTATATACATCTCTGTTCTTACTATTTTAACCTCTTCTACAATATCGGAAAGCGAAGGTATAGGTGATGAGTTATTTTCCAATTTATTTAACAACAACCCTTTTGATGGGTCTTTAATTGCAATTAACTCTAATGATTCTAACTCTAACAACAATCTCTCTACTTTTGGATTTAATACTTTAACTATTATTTGATTCATATTATCATCTTATTTTTATTACAAATATAACTCTTTTTCCCCACTTTTTGCTAAATTAGTAACTTTTTTATAAATAAAAAACAGCATAACCGAAGCCATGCTGTTAAAGGGAGAATTTAAAATACAATTTAATTGCATTGTCAATTGTCATTACAAAAATACACTTTTTATAATAAAAACAGCATAACCGAAGCCATGCTGTTAAAGTATTAATTTATAAATGTGGAAGGTTTTTGTTTCCTCATCAATCCATTACAAAAATAAACTTTTTTTCTCAATTAGTAACATTTTATAGGAAATTAGTAACGTTTTTACGCGTTTCGCGTTAATTTTACGCGTTTCGCGTTAATTTTACGCGTTTCGCGTTAATTTGACGCGTTTCGCGTTAATTTAATGCGTTTCGCGTTAATTTTACGCGTTTCGCGTTAATTTTACGCGTTTCGCCTTTTTTTTAGAGTAATTGAGTTAATTTTGCGACTTCCAAAGTGCTTTCGGTGAAAACGCAAGATTATCAAACCTCTCCTCATATTCCTTAAGCATATACCTTTTTATCTTGCCTGATGTGGAACGTGGCAACCTTTTCTCGGTCACAACCACGTTATTTATTCGCTTATAAGGTTGCACCCCGTGATTATAATGCTCAACTACTTTCCAACGCAATATGCTGTGAAGTATCAAATAGTTATCTTCTGTGCCGAAAGTGTCCACCATTTTTTGCGATGGCACAACGATACACTTAAATATGTCATCATCGTAATAAACACCGCACTCACGGATGTATTCTTGCATCCTATCTAATTTACGCTCCAATTCTGCTAAAACCACCACTCTACCTGTTTTTAACACTACTTCATCGCCGACACGCCCCTTATATTCTAACATCCCGTCATCACAAACCTCCACGACATCATTTGTAAAAAACCAACCATTATTAAACGTAACCTTATTTAATTCACCCCTGTTGTAATAATTTTTTGCCACAGACGCACCTTTAATAACAAGTTCGTTATTTATTATCTTATACTGCAAATCATTTAGCAATTCGCCAACACATTCAGGACGCAAGCGTTTAGAAGCAGGATAAGTCATTAAAGAAGACGTTTCAGCCATCCCATATCCTTCAAACACTTCAAAACCGATATTAAGCAAGGGTTCATACAATTCCTCATCAATTTTAGCACCGACAGTCAAAAAATATCTAATACTATTGCCGAGCAGGTTATGGACACGCCTATACGCAATTTTAGAAAGTTTTTTGCTATTTATCTTACTAATTAGTTTTTCCTTGAGCGAATTACGTTTATAGACCTTATTTTGCTCTAATAGTTGCAATAATTCAGTATATATCCTCTTAACAGCAATAACGACCGAGATTTTATGCTTTGCAATATTCTTAACAACATTAGGGACATCATCAGGGGAAATAACACAAGTGCAGCCGACAAGCAGCGGGAATATCATAGTAGATAAGAACACCCAGTTATTAAACACAGGCAAATAGCATAGCACCTTATCATCGGGCTTATAGAAGCCCGTTTTAGTTAATTCATCGCAAACATGCTTAACATTAGATAAGGTGAGTTCAGGGACTTTATGATTGGTAGTTATGCCTGCTGTATAGGGTCTGAAGGCAATTTTACTGGTATCCAGTTGCAGATTTGCTATAGGCGTATCATTATTGATAGGTATCTTTTCTAACTCGTTAAGCAGGACAATTTTTGGCTTAATATCAGTTTTTTCGAGTGCTTGCTTTAATAATGGGTATCTCTTCTCCGATACACATATAACACGCGGCTTTAAGTCATTTATCGCCCACGTCCACATATCGGGGGTATCATAATACAAAAAGAAGGAAGTATATGTTGCTTTCTTCATCCAAATAGCAAACGCAATATAAGCATAACTTATTCGGGGCTCAGAGAACACAAGGACTCTATCATTTTCTTTTACATCATTAAAGACGTTAGATACGATATATATTTTCTGTAGGAGCATATGATAGGATATTTCCTTCCCATCTTTATTAATAATAGCAACTTTATCTGAATCCATTAACATAACTGCAAAAATAGTAAAATTTCCGCAAAAAAACATAAAATCAGAGTGATGCTGCAGTAAAATATGTGATAGGCGGATTGTTTTATTTTTTTTATAAAAAACTACTCATTACCTACAATACTGCCAACATTGTCATAACCTTCTATTACGCCTGTGTTCACACATCCTTCTATGGTTAAAGAATCATTTTGGCTACTATCTCCCAAAATACCACCGATATTATTTATTCCTTTAACGTATCCATAGTTTATACATTCTATTATTGACGGCGGTCCGCCCCAATTATCAGAACCAGATCCACCTACTATTCCTCCAGTATTATTAATACCTACTACATCGCCGATATTCATACATTTACTTATTATAGACGCTCTGGCTATGGACCCTACTATTCCTCCTGTCGTATAATGATCCCTTTCATCAATAGTTTTACTAATTTTACCAATATTAATGCAATTAAGTATGTGTGCGGGATAAGTAGAACCTGCTATTCCTCCTGTCCATGTTTGATCTATTATTTCGCCACAATTTATACAATCTATTATTGTTGCCCCTGTCCCTTCTGCAGACGCTACTATACCGCCTACTCCATTAGAACCATTCAATGTTCCATAATTTATACAATTTGAAATTTCATAGGGACCTGATACTGATGCTAAATGACAAACAATCCCTCCTATACGTCCTGCACTTAAATTTCCATAATTTATACAATTTTCAATCTTTCCCGTAGCATAATAACAATCTCCAACTATACCACCTATGGCTCCTATCTTTAAACTAGCCATTATAATATCCACATAACTTGTGCAATTATAGATTTCAAAAGTGTCTCTTGCCCAACCAACAATACTACCTGTTCTTTCATAAGTATATGGATGAAAACCATCATCATATATGTAGCCATCAAGAATAAGATTGCTAATTTTCGCATTGGATGTCATAGAAAACAGACCACATTCGGGTTGTATTCCATATATTTCATCAATATAGTTATTAATCGCTAAATTAATTATAAAACCTTGTCCATCAAAATCGCCCTGAAAAGGATATAATTGCGTGCGTAATGGCACTGGTCCCGAAATAGTGCTAAATCCGATAGGTGCTGTTAAACTATATAAAATATCATCCATTAAAACAAAGTATTTACCTTTGCTCCAATTATCGGAAGGATATGGTTCAGAACTCATTATAGAATCATTGAGTTCTTCTAAATGCCATACATTATATATTTCATATGGTTCTGTTTCTGTTCCTAATCCTCCGCCGAATGGCTGTGTAGGTTGTGCTAATAAATTAGCACCAAAAACAAATAAAATTGCTGTAACTATTATTTTTTGCATATATTTAATTATTTCATTAATTCACTAATCTCATCTGCTCTAATATGCCGATAGTTTTGATAAATGTTTAGAATTATTGCAAGTGCTACAGCAACTTCTGCTGCCGCTAAAACAATTACAAAAATTGCAGCAATATGTCCTTCAAAATTTAATCCGCCAAACCGAGAAAAAGCAATAAAATTAATATTAGCAGAATTCAACACTAATTCTAATCCTATAAGGACCATAATAGCGTTCTTGCGTGTTATTATAGCAAATATTCCCAATGCAAACAAAATAGCACTTACTATTAAAAAATGGTTTAAAGTGATTTCCATTAATTAGTTCCTTTTATTTTTTTTAATATACAAAAATAATAATTTTTTAGATATTATTTAAAACCTTGTCATAATGAACTTGTTTCGGCATCCCCTAATTTGATGTAGAATTAATTGCTTTTTCAATATCTTTTCTATATTGGGCAACATAGTTCAAATAGTTTGGCGTAGTTGCATTAACACGTTTAATATCTTCTTCAGTTAATTCGCGAATAATTTTACCTGGTATTCCAGCAACTAATACCCTCGGAGGAACAATAAATCCTTCTTTAACAACACTACCTGCAGCAATTAAAGATTGCTCGCCCACAATAGCATAATCAAGCACCTTAGCACCAATTCCAATCAATGCACCGCTTTTAATAGTGCAGCCGTGTAGTGCAACTAAATGTCCTATTGAAACATCATCTTCCAATATTGTAGGACAAGTATCGTGTGTAACGTGTATCATAGAGCAATCTTGTATATTTACTCGTTTTCCGATACGAATATAATTAACATCGCCTCTAATTACGGTATTATACCAAATAGAACTATCTTCACCGATTTCTACATCACCAATAATCCTAACTCCTTCGCATAAAAAAACCGAAGAATGTATTTTTGGGAACATTCCCTTATATCCGATAATAGAAGCATTACTTCCTGTTTCTAATTTCATAAATTAAATTGTTATGTTTTAAAAATATTACAAATATACATATTTTTTTGCTCATTTTGAACCTTTTTTAGTATTATTTTCAGGAATTGCATATAATTTATTTTCTATATATTGTTGGTATTTATTGCCTATTTTATTAAAAAAATTGTAGCCCGTTACAGTTTCTACATTATTAATTGTTGTAATGTATTCAGTCCATTGTTTTCCTGTAAGATTGCTTGTATTCGGCATCATTACTGCAATAGATTGTGTATTAGAATCTATATCATTAATTGTTTGATGGCTATCAAGTATAATTACAATTTTCCAGCAACTATCAGGAATCCCTATTTTTTCTTTAATTTTAGAATTATAATATGCACCACCTGTATTAATAAACAAATGTTTCTTTTCTTTTACACATAAGTTTTTGCAATAATTTTCAAATTGCAACCATATTTTTCTATTTAAATCGGGAGTTTGTGGAATTATATTAGTTAAAATGAAAGTAGCAACATTATCAGTATCAGTTTTAGTTCGTTCCTCTGACCTAACTAAATGTCCTCTATCATAGCCCGAATTAGTGTAATCAGAGTGCTTAACTCTATAATAATCTAACGGCAATGTTGTATCCGTAATAAAATTGCCTTTATACCTTTTAACATTACCAAAATCCGCTGAACACAAATAATAAGACACCCAATTAGCAACATTAAGTTCTTTATTATAAGATAACACATATTGAGAACGTTCTATATGAAAATAGTTTGTATCATTTTCTTTTATAGGAATTCCTAATGCTATATTAACATTATTATTTGCATAAATAACATTAGTATATAAAAGCAGCGTAACTATTAAGATATTTTTTTTCATATTTGGTATTTTTTGCTGTAATTTTGTTACAATATAGCAAATATAAATATAAAAAAAAGCAGAACCTTATTAGTTCTGCTAAATGTATTAAACAATGATAGTTAAATAGTGTTATTAACTATTGGTTTATCATTGAATAAAATGTGGCATAGTTCCAAACTATTATTCCGCCACTAAAAGTAACCTCATTACCTTTAACTTCAGGAGTCGGCAGATATAAAATATCTCCTTCTTCTGTGAGTTCTACTTCATTTTTTTCGCCATTAATTACAAATACTAAATTATGTCCTTCGCCTGATTTTTCTATACGAATATCGGTTGCAGACACATTAGGAGTAGTTGTTTGTTGTATATGGCTGGAAATGATTTGCTCGGGAACTAAAAATGTTCCGTCAGTTTTTGCTATTCCATTTGCTGTTTGGGAATACGCTGTGAGGTTAGATAATCCTGTTAAAACTATTACAGTAAGGATTATTGAGATGGTTTTACTAAGAAAACTTTGCATTATTTCTCCATTATTAATAATATGCATTACAAAAATAAACTTTTTACTTCTATTTTCCAAATTTTATGTAGATACTGAAACAAGTTCAGCATGACCCTATTTTCGTTATTGTCATGCTGAACTCGTTTCAGCATCTCCTAATTTTATAAATCTTACTATTTAGAGCATTTGCAAAAAGCAAATGCAATTTACCCGCGGCGGTTCGCCGTCTGTCATGCTGAATTCATTTCAGCATCTCATTATTCTGTTTTGCAAAAGTGGACATTTTGTCACAACTCATTTTCCAATTATTAGTAACGTTTTAGCAATTTATTTAGAGAACTCCCAATTTATCTGTTGTTTAAGCGATTTATCAACCAAAAAACCAATTATATAATCGGAAAACCAATTATATAATTGCTTTTCCAATTATATAATTGGAAATTGCGTTTTATTAGCCAAAAACCAATTATATAAATCGGTTTTTCAATTATATAATTGCTTTTCCGATTATATAATTGGTTTTCCGATTGACAAAATGTCAATTTTGTTTATAAATTGCTTATCTTATTTATAAATTGGATAAGCAATTATATAATTAAAAAAGCAATTCATAAATTAAAAAAGCATCACGGGGGCAAGCCCCCGTGTTAAATAATCGTTATTTTAACAAGGGGGCTTGCCCCCTTGCGGTATAATTGCATATCTGTTGGAGATGCTGAAACAAGTTCAGCATGACACGTTATTTTTTTGCATGACAGATATTTCGTTATTGTCATGCTGAATTTAGTTCAGCATCTCCTAATTCTATTGCAGCACAATTTTATAAGTTAAGATATTAAATTGCTAATATATTGACGTGTTTTTGCGTCTGTTTCCAGCAATTCGTCTATAGTTGGGCTATCTATATATGCGATATTATTTAAGGCATCGGCAATATAGATAGGAATTTGCGTGAATTGTATTTTTTCTTTAATGAATTCTTTTACTGCTATCTCATTTGCTGCATTTAGTATAGCACAGGCATTCCCGCCTTTATTGACGCAATTATATGCTAAATCTAAACACCGAAACTTATTATCAGGAAGCGAATAAAAATCTAATTTTTTCAATTTATTAAAATCAATTTTTTCATAATTATTAGCATTTCGCTCGCCACAAGCAAGTGCAAACGATATAGGAAATCTCATATCAGGATTAGATAATTGTGCCTTAACCGAGCCATCAATAAACTCCACCATTGAATGTATAATAGATTGCGGGTGTATTACGATATCAATTTTGCTTGTATCAATATCAAATAGCCATTTTGCTTCTATCACTTCAAAACCCTTATTCATCATCGTAGCCGAATCTATTGTTACCTTTTTCCCCATATACCATGTAGGATGATTAAGTGCATCCGAAAGCCGCACCTGTTCTAATTCTTGGCTACTTAAATTAAAGAACGGACCACCTGACGCAGTTAAAATTATCTTATTTATATTTTTTTGTTTTTCACCGATTAAACACTGATATATTGCACTATGTTCGCTATCTATCGGAATAATATCTGCTTTATTTTCTTTTGCTAAATTCATTATATATTTGCCTGCCACGACTAATACTTCTTTATTTGCTAACAAAATCCTTTTACCTGATTTTATTGCTTGTATAGTCGGCAATAATCCTGCTATTCCAACCAAAGCAGATACAACTATATCGGTATTTGCATCATAATTTATAGTATTTAAAGCATCAGCAGAAAGAATATCACCTTTATATTTTTTGCCTTCTTTGAACCTAATTAAAGCATCATTATCAGCAATTATAACAGCATTCGGCTTAAACTTTTTGCATTGCTCCTCAAGAAGTGTGATATTAGAATTTGTTGTAAGAACATCTACTTTATACAAATCGGGATGATTTGCTATTATATCTAATGTTTGCCGTCCTATTGACCCCGTAGAACCTAAAATTGTAACACTTTTCATTTGGTATTATTTACTTTATAATTTTTCCTATTATTTTTGGATGATGTATTTTTGTTTGTTCTAATACTTTACTAACATTTTTTTCATTAGCAATTAAAATCATACCTATTCCTAAATTAAATGTTCTACGCATTTCAATATCATTTACATTACCTTCTCGCTTAATAAAATCAAATACTGGCGGCATATTCCAACTATCCCATTCAACATCTATAGATAAATTTTTAGGCACAATACGCGATGTATTACCAATAATTCCGCCCCCCGTAATATGTGATATACCTGTTAATAATTTATTATCAATCAAAGGATATACTTCGTTTAAATAAGATTTATGCACTGTTAAAAGTGCTTCGCCGATAGTAGTTCCAAGTTCAGCAATATACTGCGATACATCGTATTTTGGAAATAAAATATGACGAACAAGAGAATAACCATTAGTATGAAGCCCTGATGATTCCAAGCCGATTAGTATATTATTTGGTTCAATTTTAGTTCCATTTAATATATTTTCTTTACTTGCGACTCCTACTATTGTGCCTGATATATCATATTCATTTTCATTATAAATAGAAGGCATTTCGGCTGTTTCGCCACCAATTAAAGCACAATTATTTTCTTTACAAGCATTCACAAATCCACTAATAACATCCACAGCAACACTCGGAACTAACTTCCCCGTAGCAAAATAATCTAAAAAGAACAGCGGTTTAGCACCACAACAAAGAATATCATTTACACAATGATTAACTAAACAAGCCCCAACTGTATTATGTTTGTTAGTAAGAAAAGCAATTTTAAGTTTAGTTCCAACACCATCTGTAGATGCAACTAAAACAGGATTAGGTATGCCAAAATTAGCATCATAGAAGCCCCCAAACAATCCAATATCGGTAAGAACATTTTTATTATGAGTTGATTTGATGAGTGGAATAATTTGCTTGACCATATTTTCGCCTGCATCAATATCTACTCCTGCAGATTTATAAGTATTTTCCATAATTAACATTTAAAAACTGCAAAATACGTTTTTTAATAATAATTAGGAGATACCTTGTCAAGCACGGAATGACAAATTTTATAAAATAAGTTATATCCTTATTCTCAAAAAAAACATTATATTTAACTAATTTTATGTAAAACAATGTTAAATAAAAAATTGTTAATAGTATTAAATATAGTATTTGTGTGCAATTTGAATGCAGCAGATGTTATTAAAAATATATTTATTGAACGGCATAAAGTTTTTGAAAAAGATGATAAAGATTATTTTTTTGCTTCTTCTTTCCTTAATTCTCTTCACGCAGTAACCAAAGAATATATTATAAAAGATGAATTGCTATTTCATAATGGTGATGAATTATTAGAAGATTTGTTCCTTGAAACCGAAAGAAATTTAAGAAAATTAGATTTATTTACCAAAGTAGAAATAGAAATTGACTCGCTTGGAGATGGATTATATGACGTTTATGTTGTTACTAAAGATAGATGGTCATTATATCCAGGCATAATAATAGGTGCATCGGGAGGTGAATATTATTTAGGGGGACGACTAAAAGATTATAATTTGCTTGGGCATGGAATAATGTTTAACATAGATGCGACTTATATTTTCAGCGATGATACTACGGGCTACGAAGGACGTATAGAAATAGATAAAAAACGTCTATTCCGTTCTGAAATGAACTTATTCGGGGCTATTTATAAAACATATTTAAACGAAGGACAAGAAATAAAATTAGAAAAACCCTTCCGAACACTAAATACAAATACTTCCTATGGTATTTATGCTTCTAATACTTTTGGTAAAGATTACTTTATAAATAGAAAAAGTTTGTTGATAAACGGTGCTGTAATTGATTCTGCTAATAGTCCTGAACTAATTCATTTTCTTGATACATTAAATTTTATTAGAAGTAAAGAAGAAAAACTGCAATTATGGTATGCCGCAAGTTGGGATTCTTATGATAAGGTTTATTTATCTGCTTTATTAGAATTGCAACAAGCGACCCGCACAGCAAATATATTTGAGCGTGCTTATGATAATCAAAGCAAGTTTTTACTTGGTTTTTCTTCTATTGCACAATCTTTTTATTCTATCAGAAATGTAAATGCTCCCGCAGATGAGACGCTTGCTACAGGTGGCTGGGGAAATATAGTATTAGGTGCTATATTTCCTACTAATAAAGAAGGCGAAAAAGGTATGTTTTATGTGGGGGCGCAATTAGAAAAATCTTATTATTCGCCGAGATTATATTTATTTGCTCAATTATCAACGTCGAGTAGTTTCTTTTCAGATTTTGCTAAATACACATATCAAGAATTCTTAGGATTAGGATATTATAAGATTAGTAATAAACTAATTTTTGCTGTTCGCATTTTAGAACAAGCAGCATGGAATTATCCTCGTTATAGACAACTTATTTTAGATGATGTGCGAGGTATTAGAGGTTATGCAATGCGAGAAATCGGCGGCGACAATAGATTTATTTCTAATTTAGAGATTCGTTATTTCCCTGATTTTATTATATCTATGATGCAATTTTCGGGCTGTATTTTTTATGATATTGGTTCTATTTGGAATCAGCGAACATATAATGCTTTTTTAGAATCAAGATTTTACTCATCGCTTGGAATTGGGATTAGAGGACATTTCACAAAATCAGATAATCCTGACCACATTATTAGAGTAGATATTCCATATAATTTATACACTAAAAAGTTTGGCATATCATTAGGTGTTCGCCAGTATTTTGAAGCAACGAGCAGCCACAAATTTCGGCTTCCTGCAATATATGGTGCAGGTTTTGATGCGTATTAAGTAAATAATAAGCAGATGCTGAAATAAGTTCGGTATGACAGGTTTTTTGCTTCTGTCATACTGAATTAAAAAAAAAACTTATTTTTGTAATTCTTAAATGGTTTATATAAAAAAAACGTATTTTTGTATTTTGAAAATGTTTTTAATAAAATTATAATATAGTAAATTATGAAAAAGACATCGTTTTTTTATGTTTTGATAGTGGGATTGATTATTAATTTTAATTCGTGTAAAGATCCCGTAACTCATCCAGATCCACCTAAATCTACGGGTTTAGAGTCAAAAAGTTTTATAGTGGAGGAGTTAAAAGATAGTGTTGCAGGACACTATGCAGATTATATAAAATCTGAAACTGAAACTGAAAACTCCCTAAAATGTAGTTATTCTGTTCGTAACAAAACTAATAATACTATAAATTATAATGTATCAATAGAAAGAGTTCAAGCCGAACCTTTACATATAATTATACATTGTATATTAGTTTGCATTGCACCAACAAATATGTCTAATTTTTTCGGACTAACTGGTGTATGGGAGCCAGGATTTTCAGGAAGCTTTCTACCTGAGGGAAAGACCTATCCTGCTACAGATAGTTATATTCAAATGTGGTCAGGTGAAGGTTTTATGGCTGGTCCTGGATTAAACAAGTTAAAAGTAACTTATACTAATGAAAATGATCCTTCGGATTATGTATATTTTACTTTAACATTTAACTTTTTTGAGTAGAATGAACAAACTCTAAAGTTTATCTGTTATGCCGTGTTTGACAGCATATCTTATTTAGCACGGGGGACAAGCCCCCGTGTTAAATCTTTTTTTTATTTAGCAATAGCAACATTTCGTTTTTCGCGGATAACGGTGACTTTAATTTGTCCTGGATATTCCATTTCGGTTTCTATTTTTTTAGCAATTTCGTTAGATATAAATGCTGATTGAATGTCGTCAACTTTTTCGGGTTCAACGATAACTCTGATTTCGCGTCCTGCTTGGATAACAAAACATTTACTAACTCCTTCGAAACTTGTAGAAATTTCTTCTAATTTTTCTAATCGTTTCATATAGTTTTCGATGGATTCTTTTCTTGCACCGGGTCTTGCACCACTAATACCATCGGCAATTTGGACGATAGTAGCGTATGGACTTTCGTGTTCTACATCATCGTGGTGTGCTTCAATAGCATTGATAATAATTTGATTTTCTTTATATTTTTTTGCTATATCGGCTCCGAGTTTTGCGTGTGGACCTTCTATTTCTCTATCTACACATTTTCCGATGTCGTGTAGTAGTGCGGCACGTTTTGCTATATTAGGTTCAAGTCCTATTTCTGAAGCAATAATTCCTGCAATGTAGGAAACTTCTATTGAATGGCTAAGCAAGTTTTGTCCGAAACTGCTTCTATATTTCATTCTTCCTACTGCTCGTTCTAATTCAGTATTCATATTGTGAATACCTAATTGTAATGTTGCTTCCGCACCAACTTTAGCGATTTCATCATCTAATTCTTTTTGTGCTTTAGCAACAACTTCTTCTATTCTTGCAGGATGGATACGTCCGTCATTAGTAAGTTTCAGTAATGCTCTTTTAGCGACTTCGCGCCTAAAAGGGTCGTAGCCCGAAACAACAACAGCTTCAGGTGTATCATCTACAATTAAATCTATGCCTGTTGCAGATTCGAAAGTCCTAATATTTCTACCTTCTCTGCCGATAATACGTCCTTTCATTTCATCGCTTTCTAAATTAACGACAGTGACAGTATTTTCTACACAAATATCAGTAGCAGAACGTTGAATAGCAGATAGAACAATGCTTTGTGCTTCTTGGGTTGCTCTATTTTTAACTTCTTCTAATGCTCTATTAAGCAGTTTGATGGCATCTATTTTAATTTCATGCTTTACATTTTCAAGAAGTAATTTTTTTGCTTCTTCACGAGTCATAGAAGCAATTTTTTCTAATTTTTGAGATTGTCCTTTCATCATAGCAGATATTTGTTCTTTTTTTTCTTCTATCTGCTTTTCTGTTTTAGCAATTTTTTCTAATTTTTGATTAACGGCATTTTCTTTTTGGACAATTTGTTCTTCTTTTTGTTTAATTTGCTTTTCAATATTTTGAACTTTTGCTTTTTTAGATTGTAGTTCTGAATCATATTCTGCTTTCTTTTTAGAGATTTCGTGATTCATTGCTGCTAATCTTTCTTTTTTTAATTTTTCTGCATCGGACACAATTTTTTCTGCGTCTGATTTTAATTTTTCTGCATCAGTTACAATAGTATTTGCACGATTTTCTGCTTCTATTTCTTTATTTTTTAGCACTCTATTTGTGAGCAAAAAAGACACAACAAAACCAATTACCAATCCCGCTATAGTAATAATAACATCAATGGTCATATATTTCCTATCTATTTAATAATATATTTTCAACATAATAGAATACAAAAATAAGGTTTTTTTGTAAAAAAAACGTAAAATGCTTGAAAATTAATTTTTAATTTTCGCTTACTTCTGCTATTTCTTTTGTTATGTGTTTTTTAGTTTTATTTCTATTTTTTGCTTCTGAAATGGTGAAATATATTTCTTTTTTATCGGCATTAAATCTAACTCTTACTTGGGAATTAGCGTAAAGATTACCTAATAACATTTCTTCTGATAGTGGGTCTTCAATATGTTTTTGGATTTGCCGTCTTAAAGGTCTTGCACCATATTTCTCGTCATAACCTTCGTTTGCAATAAAATCTTTTG
>WRLB01000041.1 GCA_009777815.1 Bacteroidota bacterium | reverse complement strand
ACTTTTCTATGCCGTTTTCATCTTTGTAGTATATGGTGTCTGATGGAATGACAGCAGGCAAATTACTGCAACAACTATTTTTGCTATATAGTATTTCAAAACTATTAGTTATCTCATTCCATAATTTTATAGCAAATACATAATTAGTATAATTCATTGCCATTGTAACTGCAGCATAAGCATCTACGAGACCATAGCCAACTTCTTCGTTCCAGCCGCAGTTAAGACGTGCAGGATTGTTATAATCATAAGTATATAAATCTGTTCTTATTTTTTGTGCGGTGCATTCTATAATTCTTTTTACTTGTTGTTGTGTTAAATCAGGATTAACAGATAGTATTAACGCTGCTACGCCCGATACGTGAGGGCAAGCCATAGAAGTACCATTAATTGGCCCAACAGTATTACTAATTAGGGTAGATATAATATTTACACCTGGTGCCACTATGTCTAATTTAGAACCATAAGAAGAACGATCCCATCTAGATCCTGTAGAATTGATAGCGCCAACTACTATTATATCATCATTGCAATAAGCTGGATAATCTATTTTAACAGGAACAGAATTTCCATAATTTCCGGCAATAAATACAACAACGCACCCTTTACCATCACGTCCCAAAACCAATGCACTATCTATTGCTTCTTCTAATACTGCGCAATGCATTTGATAATAAAGATATCCACCTTGGTCACCCCATGAGTTGCTAATAACATCAGAACCATTTTGCCAAGCCCAACTAATTCCGCTAGCTAATTGAGCAGCAGTAGTAAGACTAGGAAAAACAACATATCCTAAGTCATGACTAATAGGAATTATCTTAGAATCAGGAGCAACACCTACAACATCATAATAATTGTCTTTAACTGCAGCTATAATACCAGCAACATGTGTTCCATGAGTATGTCCTAGGAAAATACTAGGTGAAGTTCCACTTACTGCATCAAAGCTCAAGGAATCGTGAATACTAGCAGATAAATCTCTATGATTTACATCTATTCCATTATCTATAACAGCGACATTTACTCCTGCTCCTGTTGTTATTGTCCAAGCATTGCAAACATTAATATCAATTCCTGCATTATAGTTGTTTTTCAATCCCCATAATTGATTAAATGCAGAGTCATTAGTGCAACCATTCTTAAAATTAAACATAAACAACGGATCCACATCAGCGAACAAACCTGACTCATATACCATATTAGATGCTTGTGTTGAATTAATTTTAGAATCCATATTTGATACAATATACCAAGTCGGCATATATGGAATCTGTTTTATAATTTTTAGAGCATTTTGCAATGCAAAATTATTTAGCAATTCATAATCATTTTCTTTATAAAGTTTTACACAGAAAAATGATGACGTGCCTATAGAATTACTATCTTTGCCATAATATGGCGAGATACATACAACATCTTCTACTGATTTTAAATACTCAATAATGTTGTTATATTGGTTTTTTGATATTAATTCAACTGAAAACAAAGAAGTATTATTTTCACTTCGTTCTAATTGTTTTATTTCTTTGATTGATTCAAATCTTACTAACGATTCTAATAAATTAACGTCTACAGCAGTAGTAACATTAATTTTGGTGCTATCTATTTCAAGATTTATTTTTTCACCTTTATACCAGTAATAATTTCCTGCATAAAGCGATAATTGGCATAAAAAAATTGATATTATTATGATTTTAATCTTCATTTTTTCTCCTTCTTAATTAAATAAATAGGTTCCATTCCAAGATATTTACTTTCTATAAAATCCCTTATAAATAGTGTATCTCCATTGAAAGTAAATTGCGTTTTATTTATGCCCATATAAGAGCATCCTATATAAATTTGAAGTTTTATTTTTTCTAACGAATCAAGATAATTTAACATATCTTGGTTTTGATAAAACTCTTTCACAAGCGGAAATTCAAATTGAATCTCTTCATTAGATAGCATTGTATATTCAACATCGCCTTCCCAATACCATATAATAGTATCGTTAAGCAATGAATCACCATAATCCTTGGTGTAATTAAATGCAGACATATGTGTTTCTGTAAAAACAACTTGTGTGGTCACAATAGTATTAGTATCAAGAAATACTTCATACCACTCGCCAACAAGCGGGTTGGTATTTGTATTTGTTTGTATAACATCATCTTTTTTGCAAGATGCCAATAAAATAATAGAAAAAACAAGTGTAAGAATAAATAAAAGTTCTGTTGTCTGTAGTTTTGCTATGGCTGTCGCTTCACCATCTGACTTTTTTCGGCGGTCAGTTTCCATTAGTTTGTTGTTCATAGGTTTATATGCCTCCTTGCCAGTATAATTCGGAAGACCAAATTAACCTATCTTTGTAATACACAGCTTTTAAAGTCACAGGATTGTGATGATCTTCATTTGAATTAATAGTAAGCGGATAAAACAAATAGATGTCGCAACCTATACCTTCTATAACAGAATAGTCATAATATTTTTGACCTTGGTAGATTTTTTCGTTTCCAAAGTTATATCTTTTTTTATATTCACCATTTAGAAGTAAAACGGAATCTATGGAAGTTAAAAGAATTTTATTATAAGGTTCTGCAATATGCATAAGCATAAACGCATCGCCTACATTTAGGTTGAAATCGTAGAGTAATCTTATGTATTTTCCTTCTTTATCATCGGTAGATTGAACATATACTCTATTGTTCTCTATTGTAATGATAGAACCAGTTGGTACATTCGGTGTAGTATAGGTTGAATCTCTTTCAAAATATTCACCTTCACCATTTTCAGCAGAAAATGTCCAACCAAAATCCGTTCTAGTTACTTCTGATTTAGAATACAACTCGGCACTATTCTCGTTTATTAGACGAGTAGAAGTCATAATGATTGCAGTATGCCTATTATTGGTAAGGGCAATCATTTTACCTGTTTCTGGGTCATAAATGTGTTCCCAATTATTTCCACCCCAACGGATTTCTTCTACCCACCGCATATCATTTAAGATAAATATATCAGACGGCAACCTGTCAGGAATAGCAGGTGGTGGCACTTCGTTGGCACACGCCGTCAGCGGATAAACTAACAAGAATGCAGATATGATTATTGCTTGAATAGTATTTAGCAATCTGCTTCTATAAATTGTTCTTGCTTTTGTAGGAACCATAACTTCCTTGTAGCAAGATTTCTTTTTTACAGGGGCTATAACATTTGCCGATATTTTAATCTGGTTTAGCCGCCCTTTTTTCATTAACATTTTCATTAAGAAAACTCCTATATTATTAAAATATTAAATACTACGTTATATAAAAAATAAAAATACGTTTTTTTAGTAAAACAAATACTAAAACTAATCGGTTTTTCTCCCGTGCTTACTTGTGATTTTGCTATAATTGGAAACAAAACCATAAATGATAAAGTTAGTGTTATTTTAATTTTTGATTTCATTTTATTTTATTGCTCCTTTTTAGTAAATAGATTGGTCCTATTTGTCCGAAAAAAATATAAGGTATAAAACGTTTTATCCATAAGGTATCGTTACGAAAAGTAAATTCAGTTGTATATATTCCATTTTCATCAATGGACCCACTCCAAGAAGTAGGATATCCCAAAGAATCCTTACTAGGCAAATCGCTAATTTGTATTTTATTATCTTCTACAATTTTATAAGGATTGTCTAAAAATGGTATATCTTTATAATATTCGGTTGTATCAAACCATGCAGTAACATGTGTTTCTGTAAAAACAACTTGTGTGGTCACAATAGTATTAGTATCAAGAAATACTTCATACCACTCGCCAACAAGCGGGTTAGTATTTGTATTTGTTTGTATAACATCGTCTTTACAAGATGCCAATAAAATAATAGAAAAAACAAGTGTAAGAATAAATAAAAGTACCGGCTGCAAGTCTGCGAACATTTTTACTATGGCTGTCGCTTCACCATCTGACTTTTTTCGGCGGTCAGTTTCCATTAGTTTGTTGTTCATAGGTTTATATGCCTCCTTGCCAGTATAATTCGGAAGACCAAATTAACCTGTCTTTATGATATATTTCTAATGTAGAAGGTTGATTCTCATCGTGATGTAATGTAACATTTATAGGATAAAACAAATTATAGTTACAACCTATACCTTCTATAACAGAATAACCACCACTAACATTTAGGTATTCAAAATTATATCTTTTTTTGTATTCGCCATTATTAAGCAAAATACTATCAATGGAAATTAAAGTGAATGGATATTTACCATCTTTGCCACCTTCGAAGTAACCTCCATCGAAGGTACCGCCGCCATAAAATATTTCCCCTACTTTAAGGTTAAAGTCATAAAGCAGTTCTCGGTCATATTCAGGTTGGTTAGGTTGCCAATATACTCTGTTATCTTCTATGGTGAACCAACCCGTAATTCCATAGTTTTCAGTCCAGGTGGTATCATCGCCATACGAAGTTTTATTAGCATAATCTATTACCTGTCTATTCTCTTTTACTTCTGCTATAGAATACAACTCGCATTTGTTCTCAGAAACTTTGCGGTTTGTAAAAGTAGTAATATAAGTCCAATTCTTATAAACTCTTTTTAGAAGTTGTTTGGTTTCAGGGTCATAAGTTTCTTCGTAATAGTTATGACCACGATGTTCCAGCGTTACCCACCGCATATCATTTAAGATAAATATATCAGACGGCAACCTGTCAGGAATAGCAGGTGGCGGCACTTCGTTGGCACACGCCGTCAGCGGATAAACTAACAAGAATGCAGATATAATTATTGCTTGAATCGTATTTAGCAATCTGCTTCTATAAATTGTTCTTGGTTCTTTTTTTCCTATATTTTCTTTTCGTTGTGGCATATTTCACCTTTCTATGTATTATTTTTTTTAAGTTATTTATATTATTCTATAACATCGCCGAGGCGAACTATTCCTGCTTTCGCCATATTGTTAAATTCGCCGAATTTATTATAATTGATGATATCTCTGTATATTTTTATTGCTTCGTCTTTTTTGCCTGTTTTTTCTGTGCATAGACCCGCAAAATACATATATCTTAATTTTAATCCTTCTTCGCTAATTAGTTCTACTGCTTTTAGATAATTTGCTGCGGCATCTTCTAATTTGCCATCTCGTTCGTTGCAAGCGCCGAGTCCTGCATATCCGCCTAATTTAATATCAGGTATTTTAGAACTAATTACTTTTTCGTAATAGGTTTTTGCTTCAGCATATTTTCCTAACTGATAAAACGCATCAGCAGTATATAAAGATGCTCTATCACCTGCTTTTGTAGAACCGTATTCTTCTACTATTTTTATTAGCCCTTTCACTTTTTCTTTTCTAATGAGTGGCAATGAATCAGGAGCATATAATGCATCTTCATAACGTCCTTCTAAAAAATATGTCTCTATACGAGCAAGATATTTAGATGCGTTATATTCATTTTGTTTGCTATTGGCTTGAAATAAATATATTAAGCCAATTAAAACTATTACTGCTGCAGATAAAATTATTATCGTCTTCCAATTCTTTTGGATAAAGGCATTTACTCCACCTGCTTCAGAACTATTATCTAAAGTGGTGGTTTCATTTTCTGCGTTAAGTTCTTCTAATGTTTGTTTACTTTTCATTATACTATATATTTAATTTAATTTCGTTAATAACATATTCACTTGTATTAGCACGCCTGAAGGGAGTTGAACCCCCAACCTTTGGAACCGGAATCCAACGCTCTATCCATTGAGCTACAGGCGCATTTTTTAGTGTTAATTATTATAAATGTATATACACAACACTTTTTTACACTAATACAAATATCTAACAATACAAAAATAACTAAAAAAAACGAGAAACGAACTGCTTTTTTACATTTTTTATTAATATTTTGCTGTTTTTGCTATTTTTTCAAAAAAACTTTTTAAAAAAAATGCGATTTGTTAAAATTATTACACACTTTTTAAAAATGAAGCATTTTTTTAATACAAAAACTTCAAAAATATTGAACCAAGATTTTTATAAAAATATAAGATTGCCACGATATTCTTGCCAATCAAACTAATATTATAAAAATCTTGGTTCAAATATATAAGGAGATGCCGAAACGAGTTCGGCATAACATTTTTAGAAGTCCGCATATAATATCGCAGGAAATACTATGAAAGAGATATCAATAAGCAAAATGTTTCTTGGTGTCTAATAATGACTTTTCGAAGTTTAAAACTTTTTCTTTTTCGCCTGCAATCCATAAGATGTCGTTTTGTTTTAGTTCAAAGTCGGCAGAAAATTTAACAAGCATATTATCATTTCTTTCAATACTTGTTATTAAACAATCTGTCTTATTTTGAACATCCAAACTACGGATAGTTTTGCCTATTATAGGGTTTTCTGCTTGCAGTTCATATTGGAATAATTCTACTCTATACTTATTAACGTCAATAGTAGCACTTTCTTTTACATCATTTTTTTCGAGCATATTTGCAAAGTTTTGGACTTCTTCGTCTGAACCGACAATAATTACTTTATCAAACGGAAATAAATGTGTGTGCCTGTCGGGTATATTGATAATTTTATTACCTCTAATAATAGATACTATGCTAACTCCTGTTGCACTTCTAAAATTAAGTTCACCTAATGTTTTCCCGATATTAGCATAATTAACAGGAACTTCTATTTTTTCGATATGTATGCTTTGTTTTTGTAATTCTTCTTTAATTTCTTTTGTTATAGTTTTATCTTGGTCAGTATTGTCGCTTAAATTATATTTAAATTGTTCTTCCATTTTTTTTGTTTTAGGGATAAGACGTCTTGCAAATGACCTTATTACAAATGTAATTGCTAATGATACTGCAAATAGCATTAAGATATTATCAATAAAGAATGGTTGCAATATATACGTAATTATGCCAAGAGGTATTAAATGTTTAATTGTAATTATGCAAACCGCACCAAATCTATGTTTTGAACTGAATGCATTCCATTTCTTTTTAATATCTGATTCTCTACTACTTCTATCATATTTTTTTGTTAAATTAGTAGTATCTAATCCTGAATTCATTATTGCATTAATAAATGGCGACATTGCAATTATTGTAATTGCAGAATACAAAATAATTCCTAAAACTCCTTCAATGTTATTGATAATTAATTCAAATAAAAATAATCTTGCGACCAGCAATATAGCAACAGAAATTAGTGAATATACTGCTATTGAATAAAAAGATGCCTTGCGATATTTTTTCCATTCATTTTCTTCGTCTGTTGAAGTAATTTTATTGGTTGATGAGCCCATTATAATTTTGTTCCATCTTTTAGGAACAATTTTTTCTACTTTATTGTATATTGAAGCAGAACCTTTTATCATATAAGGTGTAAGGAACGAAGTAATTACAGATACAGCAACTATTATTGGATATAAAAATGGGTCAATAACTTTTAATTGCATACCAACGGTCGCAATAATAAATGAAAATTCACCTATTTGTGCTAAACTGAATCCTGCTTGCATTGATGTTTTAAGATTTTCGCCTGCTACTACCATACCCGTAGATGCAAACAAAACTCTACCGCAAATTACTATTGCTGTAAGTTTTATTATCACCAACCAATTTGTTGTTATTGCACTTGGCTCTATCATCATTCCAACTGATACAAAAAATACTGCCCCGAAGAGATTTTTAAGCGGTTCTAATAAATGTTCAATGCGTTTTAATTGTGTTGTTTCGGATAGTATTGAGCCCATAATAAATGCACCTAATACCGTTGAAAAACCTACCGCATTAGCAAATAATACCATTCCAAGACACAAACCAACTGATAAAACTAATAATGTTTCATCGTTCAATACTTTTTTAATTTTTTCTAATAATGTAGGAAATATATAAATACCAACTATTAGCCATATTGCAATAAAGAATACTAATTTTAATACCTCCATCAATAATTCTGTGCCTTCGAACCCTCTACTTACCGCAATAGTTGATAGCAATACCATCATCAAAATTGCTACTAAATCTTCTACAATAAGTAAACCGAACACTAATTTAGCAAATCGTTTTTTCTTTAATCCCAGTTCGTCGAATGCCTTTATAATTATAGTTGTTGATGACATTGAAATCATACATCCCAAGAATACACTTTCCATAGTTGTCCAACCCATTATTTGCCCTACTAAATAACCGACAGGTATCATCGTTAAAAAGTTCACAGCAGAGCCAATAAATACAGGTGCACCAAGCGAAAATAACTTCTTAAAACTGAACTCTAATCCTAACGCAAATAGCAAAAATATTACACCGATTTCTGCCCACGTTGTGATATTTTCTTGGTCTATTTCAGTTGGTGCAGGCAGAAAATACTGGCTAATTAGAAAACCAGCAAGTATATATCCTAAAACTACGGGCTGTTTTAATTTCTTAAAAATTATTGTAACTACACTTGCTACTAATAGTATTAATGCTAAATGTTTAACTAATTCAGGTAAATGTTCCATAAAGAATAATCACTATTTTGTTAAAATAAACTACAAAAATACAAAATTTTTACTATTTTTACAAAAGATATTCAATATAATTATGGATAATAAAAGTAAAATACAAGAAAAATTAAAACAAGTAAAAGAAGAAATTAATGCACTAAAACTCACCAAAGATATATTATATAAACGATGGAACGAAGAAAAAAATTGTATAGCACAAATACAAAAAGTAAAATCCGATATAAATAACGCTAAAAATCATTCCGAAATGTTAGAACGTGATGGCGATTTAGGTAAAGTTGCAGAAATTAGATATAGCGTTATTCCGAAGTTGATGACACAATTAGAAGAAACTAATAGTCGTTTAGAAGAATTACAAAAACAATCAAAAATGTTAAAAGAAGAAGTAGACGAAAGTGATGTTGCAGCCGTAATATCTAAAATGACTGGCATTCCTTTATCCAAACTCGTGGAATCAGAACGCACAAAATTAATGACAATGGAAAGCCGTATTCATCAAAGAATTATCGGACAAGAAGATGCAGTAGCATCTGTTTGCGACACAATACGCAGAAGTAGAGCAGGATTGCAAGATGCTAATCGTCCATTAGGTTCTTTTATTTTTTTAGGCACAACAGGAGTAGGAAAAACAGAAATGGCTTTAGCATTAGCAGAGTTTTTGTTTGATGATGAGAACTATGTTATTCGTATTGATATGAGTGAATATATGGAAAAGCACGCCGTATCACGACTAATAGGGGCACCACCGGGATATATTGGTTATGAAGAAGGCGGACAATTAACTGAAGCAGTTCGCAGACATTCTTATTCTGTCGTTCTGCTCGATGAAATTGAAAAAGCACATAAAGATGTCTTTAATGTTCTATTGCAAGTATTAGATACAGGGCGTTTAACAGATAGCAAAGGACGTGAAGTTAATTTTAAAAACACTATAATTATAATGACTTCTAATATCGGAACTGAAATAATTCATAATAAATGGGATGGCAAATCTTTAAATGTCGATAGCGAAATAAAAGATTTATTAAAAAATTATTTTAGAGTAGAGTTTTTGAATAGAATAGATGAAATACTTGTCTTTAATCCACTATCAAAAAATGAAATACTGCAAATAGCAAAACTATATTTAAATAAATTATCTAAAATTCTTTCTAAACAAGGAATAAAAATAAACATATCCGAGCAAGCATATAATAGGATTTCAGCACTTGGATATGATATACAAAATGGAGCAAGACCATTAAAGCGTGCTATACAAAAACATATTATTGATGCAATTTCTAAAGAAATAATATCAGGAAGGTTTGTTGCAGGAGATACTATATATATTGATGTAGAAGCAGATGGCGAGTTCATTTTCAAAACAAATAATAACACTTATGAAATAGTAAAAAGTTAGAAAAATACGAGCAAAATGTTGTTAAATAAAAAAAACAAGGGGATAAATCCCCTTGTTAATTTTTTTTGTTGTGGTTATTCCTATTCTACTCGCTTGCTTCTTTATTAAATTGTGGAATAAGAAGATAATAAAATTCATTTTCTTAATTTTAAACATTCAATAACAAAAGTATCTAATTGCTCCACTTCAAGTTCGGCTGTCTAACTGCTAAGGCATCATCTAAACGCTTTACAGGTGTTGTAAATGGTGCATTAAGAACAAGGTCGGGAGTGTTTTTTGTTTCTTCTGCAATTTTAATCATAACATCGCAAAAGGCATCTAAATCTTCTAACTTTTCTGTTTCTGTTGGTTCAATTAATAGTGCTTCGGTGACGACAAGCGGGAAATTAATTGTTGGTGCGTGCATACCATAATCCAAAATACGCTTTGCTATATTGACTGCCTTAACTCCGTGTTTCATTTGTGTTTCTGCAGTAAATAAGCACTCGTGCATACAAAAAACATCATAAGGAAGCGTATAATGTCCTTTTAATCGTGCTTGAATGTAATTTGCATTTATTATTGCATTTTCGCTAATTTTTTTCATACCTTCAGCACCATACATTCTAATATAAGTCAAAGCACGAACAAATACTCCAAAGTTTCCAAAATGCGAATGAATTCTACCGATAGATTTCGTATTCGTATTTTTATCAACTAATTTATATTTAGTGCCATCTTTAATAATTTGTGGAGCAGGAAGATAAGGCAATAATTTTTCACTAACACAAATAGGACCACTGCCCGGTCCACCTCCACCATGCGGCGTACTCATTGTTTTATGAAGATTAATATGAACACAATCAAACTTCATTTTGCTTGCGGTAGTAATTCCGAGAAGAGCATTAAGATTAGCACCATCCATATACATTAATCCGCCACAACTATGAATTAAATCAGCAATCTCAATGATATTACTCTCAAATATGCCGACAGTTGAAGGATTTGTAATCATTATTCCTGCAATATCATCGCCGAGTTTTGATTTCAAATCATCAATATCAAGTCCGCCACAATGTTTGCATTTAACATTAACTGTTTGAAATCCTGCTGTTACTGCGGTTGCGGGATTAGTTCCGTGTGCTGAATTAGGAATTAGCATTTTAGTTCTTTGCGTTTCGCCTTTATCTTTAAAATAAGCACGAAAGCATAATACGCCTGCTAATTCGCCTTGTGCCCCTGCGGAAGGTTGCAAAGTAACGCCTGGCAATCCTGTAATTTCTTTTAATGACTCGCCTAATTCATACATTACTTCTAATGCTCCTTGTTCGTATTCAGCAGGAGTATGCGGATGTATGCCTGTAAATCCAGGCAAAGAAGCCGTAACTTCATTTACTTTCGGATTATATTTCATCGTGCAACTGCCTAAAGGATAGAAACCTTTTTCTATACAATGATTAAGATTAGACAGGCGGATATAATGTCTTGAGACATCTGTTTCAGGCACTTCAGGAAGGTCAGCATCAACTTTTCTAACAAATTGATTAGGAATAGGATTATGTTTTGGCACATCAAGTGGTGGCAAAGTATATCCTTTTCTTCCTTTTACAGATTTTTCGAATATTAGATTTTCCATATTTCGTCTATATTAAATTACAAATATAAGAAAAAAAACGAATTAAAATATATAATTATTAACTGAATTTATTGGTTCTATACCTGCATTATAATATCCTTCTAAAATTTCATATTGCGAAATCCACGCATTTCCACCATTAATAGACGATTTAAAATTATATCTAATGTTTGCCATCATTTTTTTAATAAAATCTTTTTCAGTCGTTAATAAAACTTTAATATAATGTTCACTTTTCCAATTAGTAATTTCTTTGAGTTCTTTAACTTTTCCGCTATTACCATTGATTGTAAAGTCAGCTTCCCGTGAAAAACGAGGTAGGAATTTAATTTTATTGGGTGAGGGCAGTTCTATTTTTCTTAAATTAATATTTGTTTCTCGTTTTGTCCATACATAAAAACTACAAGGAACATGGTATGTTTCGCCATTTATTTCAAAGTTATCTCTGCCTAATACTTCTTCAACAATTAATTTCCAATTTTGATTAAAAACTTTTTGCATTAAAAACTTTGAAAATGTATCAGGTAAAATAAAAGCAATAGTTTCAGCACCAAGAAGTATAGAATGTTGGATGAATTTTTTAGCAAGCAAAGCCCTTTCTCCAAAAGGTGGATTTCCTATAAATAGTTTTTGAGTTCCTTCAATTTTATTTAGTAGCAAAAAATCGTGTTTAATAATTTTTTCACATTCTGGTTCAATATCGTAAGCAATGCAATTACTAACCAGATTAGAAAACACGCCATTTCCTGCACTTGGCTCTATTATAGTATTATAACTATTAAAATCAGGTATCATTGCAAGGCATTTTTCTGCCACTTTATGTTTTGTATAAAACTTATCTAAATATATTTTTGGCATATTTTATATTAATTAAAAATTATACTTTCTAACTCATTTGCTCTGAAATTGCTTTCAAAAAAGTTTAATAAATCATTTTCAATTTTCATTTCTATTCTAAAACTCATTTCAACATTTTCGTTGCTATCATTAACATCTTTTGTACCGTGTGTTGCTGTTCCGTATTTGTTACATAATTCTTTCATATTTTTATGTGAGACAAGATATAGTCGTGAATCATCAAATTGTTTTTCATCAATATAACCAAGTATATAATAATCAATTTTTTGCCATAGGCGGATTTGCAGTGCATTTATTTTTTCATTTTTATTTGTTGTAGAGATTTTATATTCGTAATACTTTCCTTCTTTTTCACCATCTCCTTGCCCGTCAGAAGTTCTAACTGCATTATGATATAATTTTTTCCTAATAAAATGCTCTATTTTAGGAGATTTAGCTTGTGCGTTCAGAAATGCAATAGCAGTAAAAAAATCTTTTCCATTGTCAATATCGTCTAATGTATTTTTTCCAATATCAATGTATTTTTTCAATACTTTACAAGCATTATTAGAATGAATACTATTTTCCTTTGCTTGATGATGTAAATCAGTTAATTTTTCTTGAATTGCGTTTGCCATAAATTTTGTATTGTTTTTAATTATCACAAATATAAGAAAAAAAACGAATTAAAATATATAATTATTTTACACTAATTCCTAATTTTAGTTCTATTTTATTTTCCAATACTTTAATGAAATCATCTATTGCAGGAACAGGTTGCATAGTAAATGCTCTCAATAAATTACTAATAGATTAAGATTTCGTTTCTACTAACTTCAAGTTATACAATGCTTTATTTTCAAATAAATCATACAAGAAAAATTTAGTGTTGTTTTTTGATAAATAATCCATATCAATAAGTTTAAAACGATTTACCATATTTTCATATACATATTGTTGCAATATCCAATATATAGATTTATTTCATTTTTCCATAACTTGTCCTTTTATTAGCATTTGAATATATGATAATTTTATAGTATTGTATGTATTTAATCCAAAATTATATTTATTTGTAATAATATTTTGTTTATTCATATAATCCTGCATCGCATTTACTAATTTGCCTGTTCCTGTCGTGCTATCTGATTGAAACTCAACTATACAAAAATCTTCTATTTTGCTGCTTATAGGTTTATGTTTAACTAATACAAAATCAAAACTACCAACATTTTCAAGTCGGACTTCAGAAAATAAAATAACATTATTGGTCGTTCCAAAAGCATCTTTAACAACATCTGTAAATACTGTATCATTTTCTAAAAACCTATGAGGACAAATAATTGCCTTACCTACATTATGATTAACAGAACATATTCCCATAGGATAAGTTAACATTCTGCTTTGTTTATCACATTGTTTATTTAAAAATCTACAAAAATACTTATGAGTATTTACATTTATTTTTCTTTTTGTAGAAATCCCAAAAATTTCATTAGGATTTGTATTCATATCTTTATGGTTTTTGAATAATAACAATTTCTTCGGGTAGTTCTATTGTATGTCCTGTGCTTCTTCTAACTCTAAAAAGTTCTTTTTTGCAATTAGTATATCCAATATCGCTTGCCATTTCCAATAAAATATCACAAACAGGAATATAGATACCTTTTATAGTTTGGTCTCCAACTACTAACAAAAAGTTTGCTTTAGATTTTAGTAATGGATAAAACTCTTTCATACATAAATACATATCTCCAAAATACTCTCTTATCATTCGTGGATAATCAAAGCCCCATTTTTTATTTTTTGTTTGTTTATATATTAGGTCGGATACATTTTTGACGGAATTATATTTACTAATATATTTTTCAGAATTACTTTCTTTAAATATTAATTTAGTGCTACCTTTAACCATTTTCCGTTTAATTTGTTGCACATCCTCCATATTTTTTACAAAATCAAGTAAATACAGTTCTAAACGAGTTTGCCTTGTATATTCTAAATCATTCGGATATGGTGGCGAAGTAATTATAAAATCAATGCTATTATCAGTAATATACTTTCCAGCATTCAAACAAGTATCATTTACTAATTTAGATGTTCCATAGTTTTTATGTTGTTGTATTAATTCTAAATCGGTATATATTTGGATTATTTTTTTTGCAAAAATATCCCAAAACTCTTCTTTTTCTCTAAAAGGATAAAAAGTGGTTCCAGGACATAAAGACACATATGATGCTTCAAAACAAGATTTAGACATTGCTAAAAGTAGCAAATCCTTAATTGCTTTATTTGACACTTGATTTATTAAATTTTTAATAACATTTACTTCAATCTGCAAATTTGAACTTAACCATTGATTTAATTCTTTTTTTGGCATATATTCTAAAAAACCTTCTTCCAAATTTAATTGTTCATAGTTATGAATTTTAGATATAAAACTTTCAGCAATGTCATAAATAATGCTTTTAAATTCTTGTAAATCTATATTCCAAGTTGTTTTTACTTTTGAAATGTATGCCATTAACGGATTAGAATCAAAACCAATAGAATTACAATTAAACAAATTAGCAGATATTAATGTCGTTCCACTTCCCGCAAATGGTTCTGCAATTAACGAACCTGATTTTAATTTATATTCTTTAATTTTTTCTTCTATTAATTGATAAGGAAAATCTTCTAAATAGTCATACCATCTATGAACCACTCCTTGTTTATTTAGTTCACTTATAGAATATGAATGTTCAAACAATGTATTTTTATTGTAATCATTTTTGCAAAACTCTAATAAATCGTTTGAATATATTTTATGTTTTAAATCGTTATTTTTTATAAAAGAGTGTATCAGTTCTGTGACATTATCAGGAACAGAAAATTTTTCTATTTCTCCTGATAAAAATCCTTTTAATTTTAATGATATTATTGCATCTTGTAATATTTTACTATTTAGTGGATAATCAGTTAATTTAGATAATTCATTTAAAGTAGTTTGTTTTCCATAATATAAATCTAAAAATATTTTTTGTAATATCTGTGCTTGTAAGAAAGGCAATCTATTTGGAATCGGGGTATGTTTTGGCACATCAAGTGGTGACAAAGCATATCCTTTTCTTCCTTTTACAGATTTTTCGAATATTAGATTTTCCATATTTCGTCTATATTAAATTACAAATATAACTTTTTTTATATATATAAAAAACCACAAAACAAAAACTCTGCTGTAAATTTATAATGTATAGAAACACAATATCATCCTTTTAGGTAGCACTCTCAAATATAAAAATCCGTTATTTTGAACAATTTTGGGAAAATTGCTCAAAATAACGGAAAAATTACACAAAACTTTTTATAAAAATTATCATAAATATGGTTTCAATATATCTTTCTTTTTATTAGTTCTTAATTTACGTATAGCTTTTTCTTTAATCTGCCTAACTCTTTCGCGAGTAAGATTATATTTTTCACCAATTTCTTCTAATGATAATGGCGAACCATCAAGACCATAAAAATCAATAATAATTCCTGCTTCGCGTGAAGGAAGTTCTCGCAAAACTTGTTTTACTTCTATTTTTAGTGATTCATATATAAGTCCTGAATCAGGTGGGGGCTGCAATTCGTTAGGAAGTACATCCAATAATTTAGAATCTTCCCCTTGTACGAAAGGAGTATCAACTGACAAATGTTTACCTGATATTTGCATCGTTTTAAACACATCGCTTTCTTTCATATCTAATGCTTCAGAAAGTTCAGCGAGTGTTGGTTCTCTTTCATATTCTTGTTCTAATTTGCTAAATTCTTTTCCTATTTTGTTTAAATTGCCGACTTTGTTAAGCGGTAATCTAACGATTCTTGATTGTTCAGCCAATGATTGTAAAATAGATTGTCTAATCCACCATACAGCATATGATATAAACTTAAAACCCCGCGTTTCATCAAATCTTGTAGCGGCTTTTATTAGTCCAATATTTCCTTCGTTAATAAGGTCGCTCAGTGGCAGACCTTGATTTTGATATTGTTTAGAAACTGATACAACGAATCTAAGATTCGCCTTTACTAATTTGTCTTTAGCCCATTTAGAATCTGGACCACCGGCAGCAATTTTTTTTGTTAACTCAATTTCTTCTTCGGCTGTTAGCAGTGGTTCTCTGCCAATTTCCTGTAAATATTTGTCAAGAGACGGACTTTCTCTGTTTGTGTATTGTTTTGATATTATCATAATATGTAATTATTAATTTATCAGTATAGTATAATACGTATATAAAAGTAATTTGTTTCAAATTACTTTTAAAAAATACAAAAATAAGGTTTTTTTTTATATAATATTATTCGCAAACTCTAAAAATAAAATTTCCCGCATTCTGTTATAAAGTGCTTGATTTATATATAAAAACATATTTTTGCAAAACAACATAAAAAAATATAAATCATAATGTAATATTTATGAAAGAAAATAAGCATACTAAAACAAAAGATTTCATTAAAGAAAAAATTACTGCTATAGAAACTATTTCACAAGAACTAGAAGAAAACTCTTTGCCTTTAGAGTATTTAGTCCAAAGATACGAGGACGGAATGAATATTTTACAAGAAGTAAAACAATTTATTAACCAAATAGAAGGCAAGTTAATAGATATTACAGAACAACAAAAAAAGGAACTACTATAAGCAGTTCCTTATAAAATAAGTTGGAAACTAAATCTAATAACTTTTTAAGATTTCTTTAATATTCTACAGAAATTTCTATTTCTTTTGCTTCAATTGGCTTTAGTTTTGGAACATTTATAATCAGTTCACCATTTCGCCACTTTGCAGAAATATTGTTTCTATCAATCGGTTTTTGGAAAGTTAAAGTTCGGACAATCTCACCAAAAACACGTTCTTGGTGTATGACTTTTTTATTACCTTCCGATGAGAATTCAGGTTTCTTTTTGGTTGCCTTTATTTTCAGAGTATCTTCTTGGCTTGCGAATATTTTGACATCTTCTTTGTTCATTCCAGGTAGTTCTACAACTACCTCATAAAGATTGTCATCTTCAAAAATATCAAGTTTAGAAGATAAAATACTTGTCCGATTTTCTTTAGCACATTCTCTTTTAAGTGGAAAATCGAAACTATCTGTCCATATTTTTGGGACAGAATTAATGATGTCTCTACCTATTGTTTCTATAACATCATTAAAGTTTGTTCTATCAGAATTATAAAACATTTTTGTATCCTTTCATATATTTATAACAATATAAATTTAATTACTAATTCTGTGCCAAAGATAAAAATGTTATCTTTTTTGACATAAAATATATTTTATTGACACAATTATTAGTATCATCTGACATATTAGCAAAATTACGACAATATTTGTGTAAAAAAACATTTTTTATTGACATATTTTTTTCTTATTTTTAATTAAACTATAACACAAATAATCCGATACATATTATATATATTAATCTTATTATGAAAACGTTTTCTTATATAATTTTGCTTCTTACGATAACTCTTAATTCTTTATATGCTAATTCTTATTTTATTGAAAACAAAGGACAATGGAATAATGATGTTAAATATCTGTTCCAATCGCATAATTATTATGCTTGGATTACTGATTTCGGAATTGTGTTTGATTATTTTGAAGATGATAACGACAATTATGCGGGAAATGTTATTAAGATGAAATTTATTAATAATAACCTTAATGTAAATTATATAAACCTTAATCAAAGCAATACTTACTACAATTATTTTATTGGAAATGATAAAACTAAATGGGCTACTAATATCCGTAAATATCAAGAAGTTATTGTGAAAAATATATATGATGGCATTGATATTAGATATTATGCTGATAGTGTTACGAAAAATTTAAGATATGATTTTGAAGTTGCTCCTTTTGCTAACCCGAATGATATTAAATTTGCGATTGAAGGAGCAAAATATGCCAATAATAACACAGATGAATTAGAAATTATTATAAATGATAAATATTATAAGCATACTCATTTATTTGCTTATCAAAATGATAATAATAAGGTAAATAAAGTAGAATGTTCCTTTAAAATTAATACGGAGATGCTAAAACAAGTTCGGAATGACAATGCTTATTCTACTTACTATGATGAATTTACTTCAGCATCTCTTTTAACACGGGGGCTTGCCCCCGTGATAGATTTTACTTGGGATGATAATAGTTTTGCTCAGAATAATAATAAAAATAACCACCCCGTCAGTGCTATTGCACTGCCACCCCTCCATAGAGGGGAACTGTTCCCCTCCTGTGGAGGGGTAGGGGTGGTAAATACTCGGAATAATAAAGATTTTGCTCGGAATAATAATAAAAATAACCACCCCGTCAGTGCTATTGCACTGCCACCCCTCCATAGAGGGGAACTGTTCCCCTCCTGTGGAGGGGTAGGAGTGGTAAATGCTCGGAATAACATAGATTTTGCTTCTAATTACAACGGGAATAATACGGGGATGTCGTGTAAAACACGGTATGTCGGAAGTTTTGCTAGACTGATCATTA
>WRLB01000040.1 GCA_009777815.1 Bacteroidota bacterium | reverse complement strand
TGAAAACAACCTCAATATCTCTCTAAATTTAGGACATAAAATGTGTGAACCTTTTTTATACGACTTAAACATATTGATAATATAATACTTATTATATAATTTTTATGTCTAAAAGTATCTTGAACCTAAATTTATGTATTATAAAAAAAAAACAGCAAAGCCGAAGCCCTGCTGTTAAAACTTGCATTTTTATTTAAATAAATTGTATACAAAAATAACTTTTTTCTATATAAAAAAAACAGCAAAGCCGAAGCCCTGCTGTTAGAATTCAATTTTCATTTGATTCTTTATACAAAAATACACTTTTTTCTACGCAAAAATGTATTTTAAAGCAAAAATAATTTTTTATGTCATTGTCCGAGAAATCATTAGAAAAATCTATAAGCGATATTTGGAGTGTAGCAGGTAAAGTTGCAAACCAAATTGATGCGTCTAATAAAAAATATAGCGAGTTGCAAACACGTTTCAATTTTCTTGATAATGCTATAATAAGAAAAAATGAAGAAATAAAATCTTTGCAAAATCAGATTAAAACTAATAACGATGCAATTAACGAAAAAAATAACAAAATAACAGAACAATATGCCGCAATAGAATTATTAGAAAGAAAAAATAAAAAAACATTAGAATTAGAAGAAAATTATCTGAAATCAATAAATGAAAATACAAGTTTGAAGTTGGAAATAGAAAATATAGGGAAAAGTAATTTAGAGTTGGATGTTTTAAAAATAGAATATTCTGAATTGCTAACAAAATATGATTTATTGCAATTAGATTACGATAATATATCTAATAAATTAAAAACTACGCTTGCTACTCAAAAAGATTTAGATATTGCGAAAAAAGAATTAGTTAATTCTAAATATGAAATTATTAGTAGAAATGAAAAAATAGATGCACTGAAAATTTCTTTAGCAGAGGCACAAAGCACACATATAAATCAGCAAAATCAAATAAAACAACTCCAAAGTTCTAATAATCAGAGCAAAAATGAAATAGGTTTGTTGCAAAATGAAAATAATTTATTAAAACAAAAAATTGAGCAAATTGAGGAAAGTAAAAATATTATGCTGTTAGATTATGTTGCTATTTTAGAAAATTTAAGGGGCGAGATAAGTTATTTTGATAAAATTAAATTGAATAATGAGAACATTATTAGCGATTTAGAGGAGCAATTGCTAACTAAAAATAAAAATAATGCAAGCGAAATAAATGCCTTAAAAGAGCAAATAATTACTTTAACAAATGCAAATGAGAACTATTCTAATAAAATACAAGAATTAACACAACAATTATTAACAGAAACAAAAATTATTCCCAAAGAAGATAATGATAATGCAGAATTAGTGGCTCAAAACAATCAACTAATTGATATAATTGCAAAATTAAAAGATGAATTAGACATAAATAAAACAGGGCTTGAGCATTTAATAAAAGAAAATAAAAAAATGCAAATAGAAATAGATAATTATAAAAAAGATGATAGCAAGTTGCCAAAAATATCTAAAGTTATAGACGAATTAAAAAGCAGCAAAAAACAATTAGAAAAAGAAAATAAAGCATTAAAAGACGAGTTAATTTCTTATAAAAAACGAATTTATGATGAAGATTCTCTTTTTATTGACATCAATAAAATAGATGAAAATGAAATAAATAAACTGAAAGAAGATAATAATTTATTGCAAGAAAATAACATTTTGTTGCAAGAAAAAAACGATTCTTTACAAAACGAAATAAATAAATTATTAAAAGAAAAACAAGCCGAAAACAAAAACAAAATTAATGCACAAAAATCAGAAATTATAGATAAAATTGGCGTGTTTTTAGAAAAATTAGAAAAGAAAGTTTAAGGGTGCTAATTTATTGTGAGGGGTGCTGTGCCAAGCATAGCAGATATTTTGGCACCTTTATTTTTTATTAAAAACATAATTTTTCAAAAAAAAGTTATATTTGATTGTTTTAATTATAAAATGTAGCAAATAAATATGAATTTCATAACAGAAAATATAAACAATGTAGTTGTTTTTAAAATATTGGAAACTACTTTAGAAGGCAAGCAATCTGCTGATTTCAAATCACATATATTAATTGTTGCACAGCCCAATATTAAAGCATTGGTATTAGATTTAACTAACATTGCTATTATAGACAGCAGTTGCTTGGGGGCTTTGTTGCTTGCTTATAGACAATTAAACGCTTACAATATACCTGTAATATTAGTAGGTGTTCAAGAATTCGTATTGAACATATTAGAATTGACAAGAATCCGAGATTTGTACCAGTATTACAAAACTACTGAAGAAGCGATAGATTATATAATAGACAAATAATGTATGTCGCTAAAATGTCATACTGAACCTATCTCCTCTCTTTTAGCACGGGGGCTAGCCCCGTGTTAAAAAATATGCAAAAAGATGTTAAATACGAGTAAAAAGTTGTTAAAATATTAGCAAGGGGCTAGCCCCCGTGTTGAATTTATATTTAACACGGGGGCTTGCCCTCGTGTTGAAATAGATGCTGAAATAAATTCAGCAGGACAATGTTTTTGTTCGGAATAACGAGGTGTATTTTATCTTTTTATTGGATATTCGGGAATTGATGGCACTTGTGGTTTAGTATTTGTTTTCATTAGTTCAAACACTTTTTCTATTGCAAAAATCAATTGCTCGTCTATTCCTTCGTATTCTTTTGCAGGATGATTATCTACTTCTATATCGGGAATCATTCCTACTCCTTCTAACTCCCAATTTGCACTTTTTGCACCAAAATTTGCTACTTCGGGCTTATGAATAGAACTTCCATCAAGCAAAGGCAAAGAACCATAAATACCAACAACTCCTCCCCAAGAGCGTTTTCCTATTACGGGACCTAAATTATAATCTTTAAATTGAAACGGGAACATATCACCATCAGACATAGATTGCTCATTTATCAAACATACTATCGGACCAGTCATTACTGCATTAGGAAGAGTCATAACGGTTTCAGAATTTCTACCAATCTTTGCCATACTCATAACTCGGCGTAATCGTTCTATAATCATCGGCGAAACATTGCCGCCGCCGTTATATCTATCATCAATTATCATACCTTCTTTTCGCACTTGTGGATAAAAATATTTAGCCCACCAATTTAATCCATTACTTGCACTCATATCAGGAATATGAACATATCCAATGCGACCATCTGAAACTGAATCAACTATACGGCGCCGCTCTTCTACCCAATTAAAATAACGAAGTTGCGTTTCATTTGCTATTGTTTTTACAAATATATTTTCTGTTTTATTAGCATATTGCAAAGTTAGTTTAACAATCGTATTAACCTTGCCAACTAAATGAGAATAAGGATTAATTTCATAATTTAATTTATTATCATCAATAGCAACGATATAAGTTCCTGTTTTTACATTTAAGCCGGGTTCAGTAAGCGGAGAACGAAGTGTAGGATCCCAGTTTTGTCCTTGCAATATCTTATTAATTTTATACATTTTCGCAGCACTATCATATATCAAATCAATACCGAGCAGACCAATACCTGTCTTTTTTACTTCGGGCATTTCACCACCTGAAACATAACAATGTCCCGCATTTAATTCACCTATCATCTCGCCAATCAAATATGTTAAATCTGTTCTATGAGTGACATAAGGAAGCAGTTCGGAGTATTTATTTCGTTCATTAATCCAATCTACTCCATGCATATTTGGGGCATAAAAGAATTGATTATAATGTCGCCAACTTTCATTAAATACTTGTTCCCATTCTTCTTTTTTATTAAGATTCATTTTCAAATTAGATAAATCAAGTTTGTTATCTTTTGCATTAAATTTCTCGGTAGTTTTACTTATATAATAATCTTTTTCAGAACGGAATATAACATTTTTGCCATCGGGAGTAATTTTATAAGAAGTATATGGACCGACTTCTTTTTCTTTTAAATCTTCTAAATCAAAACTAAAAAGAATGTTATCTCGCACATAATATAATTTTTTATCTGTTGTTTGCAGATTAGAATAATTAGCAACAGGTATCGGCAAAGCAAATATTCTACTTTCAATATCCTCTAAATCTATAATGATATCTGCATTTTTCAGAATTTCTTTTTCTTTTTTAGATAATTTTTTTTCTTCTATTGGTGGTTCATTATAATCAATAAAATCCATAAATGGAGAAGGAATATCATTTTGCAAGCATATAGCATAAATCTTTGACATCTCTAAATATGCGTGATTCCATTCTAAAGAGTTTATTTTTGCATTAAAATCTCTATCGCTAACAAAAAATAAATACTTTCCACATTTAGAAAACACAGGATTATAACTATTATAAAATTCGGTTGTTATTTGATATGTTTTATTATTTTTTAATGAGTGCAAATAAATTATCTTTATATTTTGCGGATTTTGAACAGAAAAAGCAACCCAATTATTATCATTAGCCCAATTAAAATCTCTAATAGCAAATGTTTTTGATTGAGATATTGTGCGTTCTGTTTTAGCAAACACATCAATTAAATTAAGATTTCTTGCATTATCAGAGTTCAATAAATATTTACTATCTGGTGACCACAATAGTTCATATCTGTATGCTCCGCTATCAATATGCTTTGCTTTTGTTAATTGTGTTTTAGAACTTCCATCGGGACGCATCAGCCATACTTCTTCTGTTCCACTTTTATCTGAAATGTATGCTATCCATTCTCCATCTGGCGACCAAGTTGCATTTCTTTCGTGTATTCCTGCTGTTTTAGTTATATTTGTTATTTGCGAATACAAAGATGCAGAAATCAAAAATAGTATTATAATTTTTTTCATAATGATATATATTTTATTTATGCAAATATAATTTTTTTTAATTAGAAAATTCTAATAATTATATTTTCCTTTGTATGGATTGTGATTTTTGAATGTATGGAATTTTTATTTAGTAATGTTTTTAATGAATCCTTGTTCTCTTTTCTGACTGTCTTTAATAATGAATTTTCTATCGCCGACTTAAATTTTGTAAAATTATCATAATACTTACAATTCAAACAATCCTTTTTTAAACAAAGCACCCATTTTACGAACCACTATGGGATGAATTTGATTAAATATTTCTGTTTGAAATATTTTTTTATCTGTGTCATTTATACTTTATTTTTACCATAATTCAATATTACTATTATATAAGAAAAAATACAAATATAATGAAAAAATAACAATCTATGGCAGAGGATAATACCAAGTAATTCATTTTTTAAGAATTATGCAAATCTTTATTATCAAAGTAATTTAAATCCTGATAATTTTCCTCGTTAGTATACATATATAGAAAACTATCACAAAATAATCATTCTCATTAACAGAACATTTTAAAGTATCAGCAGAAGTTATTAAAAACAAGTTATCTAAAGTATTAACAATCAAGTTATTAAATTCTGATATAGATTTAATGTTGCTAATTACACTGAATTGTTGTATAACCTTAACAAAACAAAGCGGTTATAATAATTTGGTATAGCATTGTATATAATCACCTTAAATTATGGTAAAAGTAGATATAAATGGCACAGATAAAAAAAATATTTCAAACAGAAATATTTAACCTATTTCATCCTATAGTGATGCGCAAAATGGATGCTTTGTTAAAAAAAGGATTGTTTGAATTACAAGTATTATGATAATTTTACAAAATTTAAGTCGGCGATAGAAAATTCATTATTAAAGACAGTCCGAAAAGAGAACAAGGATGCATTAAAAACATTACTAAATCTAAAATTACAGACATTCAAAAATAACAATCTATAACAGAGGAAAGTATAACAATTTTAATAATAAAATGAACATATCAAAAGAAAAATTGCCGACAAAAGCGTCAAAGTCGCTAAATATAAGGTTAAAAAAAGATTTTGAATTTATAAATAGGATATACAATGCAAATCCGATATATTTTCGTTCGTATGCGGGCTTAATACACGAGGGATTGTAGTTATTAAAAACATTCTTTTTTTTGAAAAAAAACCTTATTTTTGTATAACGTAATTAAATATGAATAATAAACATATAAAAAATAGTTGTTTCCCAAGTGATAAAGATTCTTTATCTATTGTTGTTCCGCTATATAATGAGGAAGAGTCGCTTGTTCAGTTGTCTGCTAATATCATTAAAGAAGTTGAACCCGTTTTTGAATATTGGGAAGTAATATTTGTCGATGATGGCTCTACCGATAAATCCTTCGATGTAATACGAGAAATAATTAAAAAAGATAATAGATTTAAATGTATTAGATTCAGACGTAATTTTGGTAAATCGGCTGCACTTAATACAGGATTTAGTAGCTGCAATGGGAATTTTATTGCCACAATGGATGCTGATTTACAAGACGACCCAAAAGAATTTAAGCAAATGTATGAGATATTAAATGCGGGCTACGACCTTGTTTCAGGTTGGAAAAAGAAAAGATATGACCCAATAAGTAAGACAATTCCATCAAAGTTTTTTAATTATATGACTTCAAAAACAAGTGGAATTCGGCTACACGATTTTAATTGTGGAATAAAAATGTATCGTGATGTAGTCGTAGAATCGCTTGATGTATATGGCGAAATGCACCGATATTTACCTGCTTTAGCACACTGGAACGGCTTTAAAGTTACTGAGTGCGTAGTAGAACATCACAAACGACAATTCGGCAAATCAAAGTTTGGTTTATCAAGATTTATTCGCGGGTTTTTAGATTTGCTTACCGTTACATTTACAACAAGATATATGAAAAGACCGATGCACTTTTTTGGTATATGGGGAACAATATTTACATTGATAGGATTAACTGTATTTGGTATTTTATCAATAGAATGGCTACTAGGCGAGGTAGCATTGTCAGGACGACCACTGGCTTGGGCTTCATTAGGACTTGTAATTATCGGAATACAATTATTTTCTATCGGAATAATAGGCGAAATGATAGTAAAACAAAATACAACAAAAAATAAACAAACCTATCTAATAAAAGAAACTATATTGTAATTATTAGAAGTGCTGTGCCGAATTTATTTCAGAATCCCCTAATTTTATGCAAGGTGATTCTGAAATAAATTCGGCATAACATTTATTAGATTAGTTTTCTACCACACTTATTCGCGAGCCATCGGTAAGATTTATTTGACCATTAACTACTACTTTTTCGCCTTCCGATATACCCGAAACAACTTCTAAATATGCGTCATAACTGCGTCCTAAAAATATACGAACCAGTTTAACATTTTCATCCTCTACAACATACACAGAAGGTTCTTTAATGCTACTAATAATCGCATCACGAGGTATCATTAGGACTTTACCTGTTTTAGTATTATTTACGCTAACATTAACATAAGTTCCTGCTTTAAGTGGAGCATTTTTGTTATTATTAGGTATAGTTATTTCTACGGGATAAGTATGTGCTTGTGTTCCTTTTGGACTTATATTTGAAATAACTCCGTTATAAACAACTCCCGAGTAAATATCCGTTGTTACGCTAACTTGTTGTCCTTTAGAAAGTTCATAAACATTACTTTCGGATACCACAAAAACTACTTTAAGTTGTGATATATCTGCAATACCTGCAATTGGCGTTCCTACATTTACCCAAGCCCCCAACTCAGTATTACGCGAAATAATATAGCCACTAAAAGGTGCAACTACTCGCGTATCTTCTAATTGTTTTTGTGCTTGTTCTAATTGTATTGAAGCATTTTCAAAACCTACACGCATATCACGTAATTGCGTTTCGGTAACTGCCTCGCCTTTGCGAAGATTTTGGAATCGTTCTAAATCTTCTTTGAATTTATCGTAATTCAATTTAGCATTTTCGTAAGCCAACTGGCGATATGTTGCATCTACTTCGGCTAAAACCGTTCCTGCATTTACATAATCGCCAAGTTTGAAATTGATTTTTACAATCTTACCTGATGCTTCTGCAGCAACCACAACTTCTTTTGCTGCTTCTGTAGTTCCTACGAATTGGAGTTCGCCATCTATATCGCGCCATTCTACATTTGCTACATTTACGGCAACTAAATGGTCTATAGTTTGGACTTCTTTGCGGCTATCTATAATTTTTTTGTTACTGCGTAAGGTATAAGTTATTACTACAGTAATAATTACTAAAATTAAGATGATAATTGCTCTTTTTTTCATTATAATATTTTTTTAATTAAAAAATATTTATATTTTGTTGCATAATATTTTATTATTTTTTGTTAAGAATTTACTTACATAAATGTATGTTTCACAAAAATAAGTTTTTTTTTAGAATAAAATATGTTATTTTTTTAATTAGGAGATTCCGAAACAAGTTCAGTATGACAGAATACTTTTTACTTTTCCACTATAAATTTTTCAGAGTATTTTGCTGATGGGGTGCTTAATACTAAAAAGTAACTGCCGTTGCCATACATTAAAATAGGAATTGTAAAGTTGAATTCTTGTTCATCGTTTATGTTCACTTTCCACTCTTTGACTATTGCTGACTTGCCCAATATATCAACAATTTCAAGCGTGTAGGTGCCACTTTCTATTACTTTGCATTTTGCTTCTAAAAACTCTGTTGCAGGATTATTATTGATAGCAAGCGATGTAGAATGTCCAATATGTCCTAAAAATCTATCATAGACTTCTCTACAAATATTTAGCGTTATATAGCCGTCAATTAATTCAGGATATTCGGTCAACTCTTCAGCAAAAACCACTTCTTTTAAGTCAATAGAATTAGAATCTTTGTTACCTAAAATTACATCTCCGCGAATAGTTAATAATGTTGATTCTATGCCTGATTTTAAGTCAGGAACTTTTATATTTTCAATAATTATTTCAATCATTGTATCTATAAAATTACGCTTCATTATGCCGTTATTGTTAATAATACTTCGCGGATAAAATATATTTCTATCAATTTCTAAAACTAATTTTTCTATAATATATCCTGAAATATCTTTGCTTGCTGTTATGTAAATCGGCACTCTATAATTCCTTCTATTTGGTGCAACTAATTCGTGTTCCGAAGCACGAATAGTAAAATTTATGTCGTCTGTTAAACTCTTTTGGCATAAATTATTTACATTTATTGGAATTGTTTTTTTATAATCGCCGATGCTTGCATACATAGTATCCTCGCCCAAATTTTCTAAATAAATTTTTCCGCCATCCGAAAATTCAATTTTATCAAATGCTTTCGTCCATTGCACGTCATTTTCAGTATTCACATAAAAGCATTTTCTAACATTATTATGTACATCATAATCGGAATTTACATCATCAAGATAAGCCGGCGAAGCAGCAACTTTACTCGCAATTTCATCTTTTAATTCTTTCAACATAGGATAAAGATTAGTGCTATAAGTCCAATCTTCATTTCCTAAAATTGCTTGCAAATTCATTCCAATTAGTTCTTTTGTTAGTCGTCCTTCTGCCTGTTCTACTATATCTTTTCCGCCAAATCCACCATAAATACACATCTGCTTGCCATAAAAGCAGTTGGTAACTTGTATATTATTTGAATATCTATTACAAACAATACCACTTGCATTTGGTCCAATAACTACTCCCGTATTTACACTATTAGATATTATACTTGTTGTATGTGAAGTTGGACCATGTCCACCACCTATGCCTGCTGCGACATCCGCTCCTTTAATAAAAGCACTATTTATGCAATTAATAATATATGTATATTCTAAACAGCCAACAACTCCTCCTGCAAATCCGCCATTACTTCCTGTAGAGATTACAACTCCAATATTAATGCAATTTTCTATAGTTAATCGTTGTCCATGTCCAACAATTCCTCCTACAGCCCCAGAAGAATATGAACCAGTTATTTTAGCACCATTTATGCAATTAATTATTTTATCGTTTATAGTAGTATTGCCGAATGTTCTACCTACAATTCCACCTGTATGTCCGCCATTTACGTATCCAAGCGTTACAACATTTTTTATTGTAACACCTGCACCGACACTATTAAATAAACCTGCTCCTGTATTGCCTGTGCTTCCATTTATTGCTAAAATAATTGTATATCCTTGTCCATCAAAAGTTCCCTTAAATGTTCTAACACCACTACTACTGATGTTACTACCGATGCCATTTCTAACGCTATCAGTAATATCGTTCATCAGTTTAAAGTGTTTATTTCTGCTCCAGTTGTTGCCGTTATTAACAGAGTCAGCAAGTGCTTCCAAATCGGCTTTTGTTTTTATTTGATATGGGTTGGCTTGCGTTCCACTTCCATCCCACGCCTGAATTAAAATATAATTAGATAAAATTATAAAGAATAAAATAGTTAAATTTATTTTTTGCATAATGTTTTTACAAAATCACTAATACAAATATAATAAATTTCTTCATATTGGTAACCTATAAAAACGTTCTACAAAACTTGCAGACGACATTTTTAGAAGTCACTAATTCTATTTCCACAAAATAAAATCGTATTTTTATGTATGTTTGAAAAAAAGAAAAAAAACTATAACACAAATAAAAAAAGATATGTAGAAATATATTTTATACTTTATCTTGTTGCTATAGTTATGCTTATTTCTACGGGAAGAGAGAAAAATACAAACGAAGATAATATGAAAATTAATGAAATAGAGTTCCCGTTTAGAATAAAACCAGAAAAGCCACTTCTTACCTGTAAAATTATTACCGACACAAATGGAGTAAAAAAATATCAACTTGATTCTATAAATTATATACCGTATTATGGCAATGTTAGTGATGTTAAATACGAATTCATTATAGAAGATGATGAGTTTAAAAACAAAATTCTATTACTTAATAATTCTAATAATGAAAATCAGATATTTTCTTTTGACTGTGATGACGATAATAAAGTAGTCCGATTTATATGGTATCCTAATATAGAAACGGCTACTAATAAAAACTTTAATGTTTATGTTACTGCTACTGCGAAATACAAAAGCAATACAGGAGTAGAACAAGAGTTACAATCAAAAACGCAATTTGTTCTATCAATTTATAATGATTATTTGCTAAAAGATGGTTATGAAATTGTTTCTAATAATACTTTTGAATCGTCACAAACTAATTTACAATACTACCAAAACCAAGTAATTTATTCTGATTTTAGCATCAATCCACAGCAAAATATTATAAGAGGAATTGCAGGCGATATATGGGAAAACGAAGTATATTGCTATGGTTTTAATCCTAAAACGGACTTGCTAAAAGCACCTATTATTGAACTAAATAATACACCTATAGACGATAATGGTTCTAAAATTATTTCTAATATTTTAAAAGATAATTCAATATTTCTAAAAGGAAAGGTTCCTGATTTTGGGCGAACGAAAGTGTTAATTAGCGTTCAAAGAAAAGGCGATTTGAAAGAACAAAAAATATCTTTTGATGTTTCGCCAATACATATTCAATTACCTGAAGTTCCTTCTGCAATGTATCCAAATGTTGAATATAGTATTAATCCGAATATTCCAAGCGATTTAACAGATATTACTCTGTATATTAAAGAAATAGATAATGATAAAGTTCGTTTAAGTTCGTTTAATAATTCTATTATTAAATTCACTCCAAATAAAGATGATATAGGCAAGACATTATTGTTTGAGCGTTATTATAACAATAAATTAATAGGACAGAAACATCAAATTAAAGTCCTTGATTTTGCTCCACCAAAGATAACTCGTCTGTCAGAAAAAAATAAAAACGAACATATACTTGAAACAATTTCTTATGGATTGCATAATAGTTTAGATAACACAATTAAAGAAGTTCGGCTGACAGGAAACGCTGAATATAGCCAGCAACACGGCAAAACACGAACTAATAGAACAAAACTTGAATTTGTAGAACAATACTCAATTACACCGAAAGATAACTCTAAACCATTTAAATATAGCGTATATGTGATAGACCAAAACGGCAAATCATCTAACACAATAAATACACCAAAGTAAAGATATGCCGAAACATTAAATAAAACTTATTTATGAGAATTATATCAGGAAAATATAAAGGACATAAAATTAATTCTAAAATCCCTACAGGAATTAGACCTACGCAGGATGCTATTAGAGAAACTATTTTTAATATTTTGAATAACTATATAGATTTTAGTAATTTAGTTGTTGCCGATGTTTGTGCAGGAGCAGGAATGCTCGGTATAGAAGCAATAAGCAGAGGTGCTAATTTTGTTTATTTTGTTGATAAAAGCAGAAAATCTATTGAATTTGTAACTCATTCGTTAAAGTCATTGAACATTACAGCAGAAAAATATAAAACCAATAATCTTGATGCTATACAATTTATAAATCATATTGATTATAATAACAAAAATATAGATAGTCCTATTTTTATTGACCTTTTTTTCCTTGACCCTCCGTATAATACAAACATAGTAAATGATGTTTTACATAAAATAAATGAAACAAACATTATTGACAAAAATGGGATTATAGTCGCTGAAACATCAATTAATTCTGTGCTAATAATTGACAATCAGCATTTAGAAATCATTACAGAACGTCAATTTGGTAGCACAAAAATATCTTTTGTTAGAAAGTTATAATATATGTAATTTAACATACTTTGCAATCCAAATTAACACGGGAATTAATCCCCGTGTTGTTGATAATAATTCTGAAACGAGTTGGATAGTAATTCTCATCTACTTTTTAAATGTTTTGTTTATTAGAGATTCGTTATACTTTATAGGGTATTTCTTATATAGTTCTTTTTCTAAATCTATTTTCAGTGATTTTACTAAATCTTCTTGCACCGCAGCAGAAATATGCGGTAGTGCTTCTTCAAAAGTCATTTTTCTTTTTGGATTAATATTGTTAATTCTAATTATAGAAAATCCTTGTTCAAAAGATAACGGTTCTGAAATATCGCCTGTTTTATAGTTATTTTTTTCTGCCTGATGTGCTAAATAATTAGATGTATTAACTACGCCATAGAAACCATTTTTTTCTCTTGTTCCTTGTCTTTGCGAGTGCAAAGCAACGGCAGAATCAAATGTTATTTTTCCTGTTTTTATTTCTTGATATACTTCTTCTGCTTTACTTTTTGACATAATATATATTTCAGAAAGGTCGTATTGTAGCGGAACAGTTATATCCATCGTTGTTGTATCATAGAATGTTCTTGCTCTGACAGAATCAAATTTAATTTTGTTATATACGTTTTCTTGTTCTACTTTAATTGAAATTAGTCCATCTGTAAATTCGTCTATTGTGGCTTTAAAAACAGGGTATTTTTCTGCAGCATTTTTGATAATTTCTTCTAACATTATTGGTGTTGCTATTGATTTAATTATTCCATTTAAGCCACTTCTATTAGCACTTATAAGGTTATTATTTGCATTTGATTGAATAGTATCTAAATAATTTTGCACCGTATAAGATATATTATTTATAGAAAACAACCTTTCATTTAGCAATTTATTAGGAATCTGTTCCGAAAAACTTTTATCAAAAATTGTTCTCGTAGTATCAATGGACGCTAATATATTATTAAATACAGGCATATTTATTTCAAAACCATATTCTATTAAAAGAGAATCATAAAACTTTTCTTTATCATTTTTAAGAAATATTCTTACATAATTTGCTTTTAGTTCTTCGTATTCAAAATTGTCATCATATACAACAGTGCTATCTCTTTTAAAAATGAAATAGCCCATAAAAGTTTCCACAGGTTGTGAAATTTCTTTATCTTTCAAACTAAATAAAGTATTTTCTATAATAGGGTCTAAATTCTCACCTGAACCAAAAATACCTGAAGAACGAGCATATACACCAATGTTTCCACCTTTTGCAGCAGTTTGCCTTTCGGCTGAAAACTTTTCAGCAATAGTATTAAAACTCTCACCTTTAGATAACACTTGAACTAAACTATCTGCTAATCTTTTAGCATCTGCTGTATCTTTAATAATAGGTCCAAAACTTTCATTTTCATTTTTGTAAGGTATTAAAATTTGGCTTACTCCAATGAACGTTCTTGACTCTTCTTGCAATACTTTTATTAGAAAATAAGCGAAGTGTGTTCTTATTGGTGCTTGCGTCATTTCACCAACTTTTAGAGAATAAATAGCACTTTCTAAATCTCGTTGCAATCTCAATCCTGTAACCCAAACAGGAACAACACCACTATTAACACCTGTTACAGTATCTGTTGAGTATTTTCTTGCGGCGTATTCAAATGTCTCGCCTCTATTTATTTCGGTTAAAGCAGACATAATTTTTTGATATGCTTCAGTTGTGTCGCCTGTTAATGGAATGTGCGACATAATTACTGCAACTTGTTTTTGTATTTTCCGCATTTCTGTATAGCGTTTTACTGCAGGCACCGTAATTTCGGCTTCTAATAAATGGCTTTCGGCAAGAAGTTTCTTGTTACGCTCAATTTCTTCTATAACATCAGAATCTTTGTCATAACCTAAACTATTGCCGTATAGAACTTTTACTTTTAATTTAGAGTATGTATTTAAAAAACTTTTAACACTATCTTTATTTAAAAGTTCAAAAGATGAGCCGCTGCGAGAGTAATTTCTATTATATACTCTTTTGATTTCGCCGAAAGTGATATTTTCTTTTCCCAACGTCATTATTGTTTGATTATCTAAATTATTGTTGGACTTTGCAATAATACTTGCACTATGCAGACAAAAACTTATTATCAAAAACAAAACTAATTTTACTGGAAGTTTATTACACATATTATAAAACATTTAATTACTTTTAAAAAATACAAAAATACGTTTTTTTATGAAATTTTTAATAATGAAATTGTATTCCGAAGCCCTTGTATTTTTCTTTTTTGTTATAAAACATTCCGTGAATACTTAAGCCCGAATAATAGTAAAAATTAAAAGATAAACCTCTATTTTCTGATAATTTATATTTTATTCCTATCTGTGCTGAGTTAGAACCAAAATACTTTATCGTATTTTCATTTTCTAATCCAACTAATTTAAAATCATATCCGCCAATAAAATTAAAATCATTATATAATTCATAATCAGAATCAAATCCAATTTGCGGAACAAATACATTAATATCCTTTGGAATAGTAGAAAATATTGCTGTTCCTCCTATATAAGTTCTAACATATTCTGTATTATACGTTAATATTAAATCTACAAATTCACGGCTATATACAAACGGCTCTTTAATAAAATTATTATCAATCGTATAGCCATCTACTAAATGCGAAGAAATATGTGCTATACGCATCCTAAAAAAATAATTAGTAGAAATATTTCCTGTTAAATTAAGTCCGAAAAAGAAATCGCTTGCTTCCACAGGAAACTTCAATCTTCCTTCAGAACGAAGACGCGACAAAATAAAAAAGTCGGCGCCTGCTCTTAATTCAAAATTAGCGTTTTTATTATTTGGTATTTCAATTAAATCTAAAGAATGACCTATATCTAATCGTAAATGGTCTGCTGTTGGTTGATAAAAAGTTCCGATTCTGCTTTCTAAATGATTAGCAGTTAATGGTTCAAATAACAACATTTCGTGTGCAAAAATTTTTGAAAATGTATAAAAAAACAATGTTAATAGTAATATTTTTTTCATTTTATGCAAAAATAAGGTTTTTTTGTGAAAAACGCCATTCCGAACTTATCTCAGCATCTTCTTGTTAAACAAGGAGATGCTGAAAAAGCACGGCAACATTTTATAGATTACTTTCCTTTATCTAATAAAATTAGTTCCTTGTCGTGCTTCATATTGTGGAAGTCCTATTCCTGCTTTTTTACCTGCTTCAATACATTTCAATAGCCAAGCCATATTCGTTCCCAATGTTCGCATAATTTGTAATCCTTCAAGGTCCTGTTTAACTTCATCGGGAGTATTTCCATGCACCATACACCAATATTGCGATGGAACTTGTGGCATATTGCTAATTGGAAAATATTTATTTAATTGATCCAACGTTGTTGTAGAACCTGCCCTACGACAACTAACTATCGCAGCACCAGGTTTCCCTGAGAACACGCCTCTGCCTGAGTAAAACACTCTATCTAAAAATGCAGTTATCATTCCCGATGCAGAAGCAAAATGGACAGGCGAACCAAATATAAAACCATCACACAAAGATGCTTTTTCTACAAATGAATTTACATTATCGTTGATAACGCATTTGCCATCTTTTCGGCAAACACCACAAGCACGACAACTTGATATCGGCTCACTACCAAGCCAATATATTTCGGTTGATATTTTGTTTTTTTCTATTGATGAAGCCACTTCTGAAAGTGCTGTAAATGTGCAACCTTTTTCTCTTGGACTTCCGTTTACTAATAATACTTTCATATTTTTATCTGTTATATTTTTATCATTATTGCAAGCCGTAGACGACAAAACTCCTGTTGCTAAACCAACAGAAGCAATAGATGAGTATTTTATTAAATCTCTACGTGATATTTTATTTGCCATAATTTTTGTTTATTTAATTTACAAATATACAAAAAATATATAAATATAATCTATAAAAATGTCATACTGAACTTATTTCGGCATAAAAGATATAAAAAACAGGCAAAACCTGATAGTTTTGCCTGCTAAATTCTTTAAGATATATTGTAATAAACCTATTTTTTTATCACCACATTTTCAATAAAATAACCTAAGGTAGCATCATACCTTATTTCTTCATTATTGAGCTGAAAACTAAATGTCCCATTAGTTTGCTTTAACCACCTGCTGAACAATTCTGTGTTGAACAATTCACCATTTTCAGGGATTTCATCAACTGGCATAAAGTTTATACAATGGTATGCGTGTAGCACCCCTCCATTTACTTTAAATACTCTGTCTTCTGGACAGTTACGTTGCAGTTCGGTATATCTACCCTTTTCAGGTCCGAACCCAATGCTTTCCGAGTAATATACTCGTTGATAAACACCACCATCTTGATATTTACTAAAGAAATACCTTCTAATTATATGTGGTCTTTCTTGAGGAGTTCCTACTAAACCCATAGGATACTCATAGGCATCAAAGCACACTTCATCGTCTGTTGTTAGTTCTTCGTTTAGAACATAACGATGTAATATAGCATATGCTCTACCCACTGGAATGTATTTACAATCATCATTGCAGTGAACATTAATGCCAATTAGTTTTGAACCTTCGCCCAACTGGTCCAACAGAACACAATGATGCTCAACAATAGGACACTGTTCGAACCAGGTATATTCCATGCTTTTTATATAGCCATCAAAAAGCATTTGGTAGAAGTCGCCAATATCTGCGTCTTCTATAACATCTCCCAATAAGACATCGCTACTTTTTAGAACTTTTATTTGTTCTTGTTGGTCCGTTGGGAATTGTGCTTCTAATATAGAATCATTATTACTGCAAGCAGAAGCAGTAAACATAATTGCTAATGCAATTAAAATTGTTTTGATTGTTTGTTGATTGAATGATGTCATTATACCTCCGTTGTTAGTTATTAGTTAATATCATTCTTTTTGTGTCGACCTCTTTGCCGTCGACTATTAGGGAATATAAATACATCCCTGCCTTCAGTTGACTTCCATTTATTGTCACTGAAGCGTAACCTTTGGTTACATTAAGTTTCATTAACTCGCTCCCTGTCATATCATAAATGCAAATAAAAGCATTAGAGGAACTTTCAGGAACATAAAACTTAATTTCGGTTTTTTCTGAGAAAGGATTAGGATTATTTTGATATAGTAGAGCATCATTATTAAATGATTCTACATCAATTCCTTTTCCTTTACCTAACAAATAGTTGATTTGCTTCTGTTGTTCTTTAACAACATCAACCAATACAGGTATCAGTTCAGTGTAATTTACACTTAAAAACCCTTGTTCGTCTTCACCTACTAAATTTGGAAATACTTCGCGAAGATCTTGTGCGATGAATCCAAAATGTAATGAAGTATCTGAATTTTTTGCAATGATTTGATTTTCCATACTTTCAATCATTGCATCATAATCTCTTTCAGACATTTTATCTTTAAATTCTTTTTTAAAGATTTCCAACTGCTCCGCAGTCGCTTCTCCTGAAGGATTATACTGAACAGCATTAAGTTTAAACAACTTTTCAATGCTGCTTATTGGTTGGACATTACGCTTGTATCTACTATCTGAACCTGTCAAATAGCCAATATTAGAACGTATATAACCCTCAACATCGAGCATAACATTTTGCACATTATTTTGGTACTCGTTCGGTGCATATTTGTTAATGCCAACTCCACCGCCTTGTCCAAGTACGAGTGCATATTTACCATAATTATATGATAAATCGTTGGAGTTTAGCATATTATACGCTCTGCCAAATATAAGGCGACTCTTACTGGCTCTAATGTTATAAAGCCCAACATTGTTAGATGCATGACCACCACCTAGAGTTAATAAGGTGTTATCGTCGTTGTATGGGTCAGTGCTTGCATCCATTTTACCTACCTGCACATATCCGCCTGGAAGATTACCTGCAGGTAACCAGACATTTAGTGCGTTGTTATTTTGTGCATCTAAATAGTTTGTCGAAGCAAATAAACAAACTGATGCAATTAAAATTGTTTTGAGAACATTTATTTTCATTTAAAATTCTCCAGTTCCTGTGTTTAACAATATTTGTGCTTAAGCAGGAACAAAACATAAACACAAATAACTAATTACAAAAATAACTTTTTTATTTCTAAATTCCAAATGTGTAAAAATTTTAATTTATTTATCTAAAAAACAATAGATAAAACTTACTATAAGTATTAAAAGACATTATACAAAAAGATGCCGAAACGAGTTCGGAATGACAGAAGAACCACCCCGCTTGCTAAAGCAAGCACCCCTCCACAGGAGTGGAACTGTTCCCCTCTGTGGAGGCATTGGTTACTAAGTACTTGTATTGAATTGCTTTCTGTGAAAAAACAATAATAGTGTATTATCTAACATTTCTAATGTCTTGCTATAACCTACCCAAGACATATAGAAAAAACCTGCTTATCAGCATATGTGAACTTGCGAACTTTATCGCTAAAATA
>WRLB01000039.1 GCA_009777815.1 Bacteroidota bacterium | reverse complement strand
CAATTATTTTTTCTAATTCCAGCTTTTCTTCCTCGTTCAAGGAAGCAGGACGACCTTTTATTGATCTGTTGCTGAGTCCTGCTAATCCATCTGCATTGTAGCGATGAACCCAGTTGCATATTGATTTATGACTGACCGAATAATACTGATGGACTTCGCTGACACTTTTACCTTGAGCTATTTGATATACTGCATGAAGACGAATATACATTGTGAAAACTTTTCATCTTTTCTTAATTGAGATTTGATTAATGACAAATTTGCTTTAACTTTTAATTTGGTTTTTGGCATAAATTACTCATAAAAAATACAAATATAAGAAAATAAAATGTAAATGTTTAAAAGACTTTATATAATAGAAACAAATACGAATACATAACAAATTAATAAACTAAAACAACTTATACAATTTAGTATAAGATTGTATATAATCACCATTTTTTTTTTTTTAGAAGGTTCATAATACTTTTTTATGGTTATTTTTTATAAAAAAGTTATTTTTGTAAAAACTATAATTATTATATAAATTGTAGTTAAGTGCTTATGAAAAAGTTGTTGTTAGTAAGACATGCCAAATCAGGTTGGGAATCAGATATTATATCAGATTTCTATAGAAAACTTTCAAAACAAGGAAATTTAGATGCAGATGAAATGGCTAACCTTATAAAAAATAGTATTACAAAAATTGATAGAATTGTTTCCAGTCCTGCTGTCAGAGCAATTTCTACGGCAGAATACTTTGCTAATGCTTTTAAAGTAAGTTTTTCACAAATAGAAACAGATATAGGACTATACGAAAAAGGAATTAAGTATTTCAAAAAACTTATAGGTGAGCAAGATAATTCTAATGAATGTATAATGTTTGTAGGTCATAACCCTTTAATTACACATTTGATAACAGACCTAACAGGTGCTGAAATATCGTCACTTGAAGCGTGTAGTGTTGCTTGCATTGACTTTAATATTTCGGACTGGGCTGATATAGAAAAAAACAACGGAAAGTTAATTTTTATAGAAGAACCTTTTAAACTATAAAAAATATTGTAAATCCAGAAAATATATAAATTATATAGACCATTATGAAAAAAATGCTGTTATTTTTAATTTTAGTTACAATTGTTTGTAGTTGTGCGCCGAAGCAGAAAGTATATTACTTCGATTGTAATAAGCAGGACCCCGAAGTAATTTATAATTTCTTCGGACAAGCAATAAATATGCAAGATTATTATGTTACTAAATTTTCAAAAAAAGATAGTATCATTTTCGTTGCAACAAGGCAACTTATACAAACAAATAAAATTAAAGGAATAGAAAAAGAATCAATAGAGTTGCATTTCTATTTTGTTTTTAATAACGATAAAAAGAAATCAGAAATAAAATTATACTATATTGTAGAAATGAACGGAAAACGAAAAATAAAAAAACTTACTAACGACCAATTAGAAAAATACGAAAAAGATGTCAACATATTGCAAGAAAAGTTATTATTTTATTGCAATCCTGACTTTAAGGGTAGATAACAAAACTATTAGAAAAATTATTATTTTTGCAAAAATATTATATTATGGTTAGCAATTTCTTAATTCCTTTATTTATGACGTTTCTAATAGTATTTTCTATAATAGGTAGTATTGTAGATTATGTGCCTGTTTTAAAGCAAAGTTTATTAATTTCTAAAGAAGAATTAGATTTTCTACCGATACAAAATGTAAGAATTAAAGATACTATTTTTGTTCAAGGAAACTCCTATGTTGAAATATCACTGAAAGAACAATTATGTCGTTTGTATCTCAAAGATACTAATAACAATACTAATTGTAAAGTGTATAAAATATCGTCAGGCAATCCTAATATTTTTGAAGGATTAGAAACCCCAACAGGACTTTTTACTGTTCAAACTAAAAACCCACTCGGAATATCTAAACAATTTAATAATGCAGAATTGCATAATTGGGTTGGTTTTAATGTTAATTTTGGTATTCATGGGTTAGCAGGAAATGGTTATTACAACCACCTTGGACATAGAGCAAGTTCACACGGATGCGTCAGAATAAGCAGAGAAAATGGTAAAGAATTGTATGATAATGTTAGATTTGGCACACCTGTTTTAGTGTATTCTGATGAACCTGCTATTGCACTGAAATTTATAGATACCATTACTTCTTTATCAAAATACTATATATTGCCTGCAAATGCCCAAAAACATAATCCAATAATTAGACAACGGCTACAAAATATATATGATGGATTAATACTGCAAAACGACAAAAAATTATTAATGACAGGTGAAACAGTTATTCGTTGGGGAGGATATAGAATTGGCAACACTAATAAAATTCCCTACAAGCAAAAAATTGTAAATCCAACGATAAATATCTTTTTGTTAAAAGATAATGTAAAAACCTTTGTTCCCGAATATTGTATGGAAAGTAACGAAGATTCCGAAACAAGTTCGGAATGACACTTTTAGATGTTACCATTATTTATACCTTTCTAAAAATTCTAAAACAATGCTATCGTTTGTATTATTTAATTCATTTATGTTACCATAAAATTGTAGTTTGCCGTTGTGCAGCATCGCAATTTTATTAGCAACATTATAAACAGAAAAAATATCGTGGGTAATAACAATAGAAGTGACAGATAATGTGTTCGCTAATTGAAAAATCAAATCATCTATTTGTTTAGAAGTAACAGGGTCCAATCCTGTTGTCGGCTCGTCATAAAAAATATAATCGGGCGAGCCAATTAAAGCACGAGCAATGCCTACTCTTTTTTTCATTCCGCCTGATAGTTCAGATGGCTTTTTATTAAATAGTATTTGTGTTTCTTTATTATATTGGTTGCTATTTTTTTCTGTAAATGGAGGAAGTAAACCGACAGACGATAAAACAAATTGTGCATCGTTTTGCAATTTATTTATATCTTTTTCACCATTTTCTAACAATTTTAAAACAACATTTTCAAAAACATTATAAGAATCAAATAACGCCGCCCCCTGAAAAACATAACCAATACGCTTACGAATATCAAATAATTTTTTCTTATTAATATCTGTCATTAAAACATCATCAAACTTAATATAACCTTCATCTGGTTCTAATAAGCCGACTATATGTTTTAATAGAACGCTTTTCCCACATCCCGATTTACCTATAATACATAAAGTTTCGCCCTTATTTATATCAAAAGAAATATCATTTAATACTTGTTTATTTTCGAATTGTTTTTTTATATTTCTTATTTCAATCATATCATAACCATATTTCAGATACACTTTTCGCACTAAAATAGTTATTTTTATCATTTTTAATATTGTTTTAAAATTTGTTTTATTTTAATTTTTTTTCAAAAAAACTATTTTTGTAACAAATTAAGTATATATAAAAATGATAGATATTAATAAAATAAGAAATGATTTTCCTATACTGAAGCAAACAATTTATAATAAACCACTTGTTTATTTGGACAATGCCGCTACTACGCAAAAACCACAAGTAGTAATTGATTGTTTAACCGAATATTATACAAAATATAATAGTAACATTCATCGTGGGGTTCACCTATTATCGCAGTTAGCAACTAATAAATATGAAGAAACTCGTAAAATAGTTGCAGATTTTATTAATGCTTCTAATGAAGAGATAATTTTTACAAAAGGAGCAACAGAATCAATTAATTTAGTTGCTTATTCTTTAGGCACTCACTTAAAAGAAGGTGACGAAATTTTAATTTCACATTTAGAACATCACGCCAATATAGTGCCTTGGCAGGAGATATGCAAACGAACAGGTGCAGTATTAAAGGTAGTTCCGATAAATGACAAAGGCGAGTTAATATTAGAAAAATATCGTGAATTATTGAGCGTAAGAACTAAAATTGTTTCAATTACACATTGCTCAAATGCTTTAGGAGTTATCCTTCCGATACAAAAATGTATATCAATTTTGCGTGAATTTGAAAAGGAAAATAGCATAAATAAAATACCTTTTTTAGTGGATGCTTCGCAAACAATTCAGCATATAAAAATTAATGTTAAAGAACTTGATTGTGATTTTTTAGTAGCATCGGGTCACAAAATATATGCTCCAACAGGAACAGGTTTTTTATATGGAAGGAAGGATTTATTAGAAAAAATGTTGCCTTATCAAACAGGTGGCGATATGATTCTATCTGTTTCATTTGAGGAAACGATATTTAACGATTTGCCTTTTAAATTCGAAGCAGGAACAGGAAATATTGCAGGAATAATAGGATTAGGAACTGCCATAAAATATATCAATACTATCGGTTTAGACAACATAAAAGAATATGAAAATGATTTGCTAAAATATGCTACAAATGAACTATTAAGTATTGATGGATTAAGAATTATAGGCACTTCAAAAGAAAAAACTGCTGTCATATCTTTTGTATTAAATGATATTCATCCACATGATATAGGAACATTTCTTGATGCCGCAGGAATAGCAGTTAGAGTAGGTCATCATTGTGCCGAACCAACTATGAAACGATTTAACATTCCTGCCACGACTCGTGCTTCATTTTCGTTTTACAACACAAAGGAAGAGGTAGATAAATTAGTTTTTAATTTGCAAGCAATAGCAAAAATGTTTGAATAAAAATTATTTCGTGCTAATATTCTGTCATACCAAAACTTTTTTTGTAATTTCCAATATTTTTTAAAACAATAAATTTTTCAAAATAAAACGTATTTTAGAATGTTTTTTAACATACTATAATTTTTTATGACAGAAAAAATTTCTACTTTAAGAGATTCCAAACAAGCAAGATGGTTTGCTTTACTGCTATTATCGTTTGCAATGTTTTGTGCATATATCTTTATGGATATACTTTCGCCTATTAAAGATTTAATGCAATTGGTAAGCGGTTGGGATTCTACTGCTTTTGGCACAATGCAAGGGTCAGAGACATTTTTAAATGTTTTCATATTCTTTTTGATTTTTGCAGGTATAATTTTGGATAAGATGGGAGTTCGTTTTACTGCTATTTTATCGGGTGTAGTGATGCTAATTGGTGCTACGATTAAGTGGCACGCTGTTTCGGCATCATTTCAAGGAACGGGTTTAGAAACTTGGTTCACGAACAATTTGAACTATGTTCCTTTATTTTCTGAAATAGGTGTATCTCCTTTTTATGAAGGGATGCCTGCTTCGGCTAAACTCGCCTCTATTGGCTTTATGATATTTGGCTGTGGCGTAGAAATGGCAGGTATTACCGTTTCGCGTGGTATAGTAAAGTGGTTCAGAGGTAAAGAGATGGCACTTGCTATGGGGTCAGAGATGGCACTTGCTCGTTTAGGAGTAGCAACTTGTATGATTTTTTCACCATTATTTGCAAGAGTAAATATTTTTGGTGGACCACATATATCTCATTCAGTTGCTTTCGGTGTAATTTTATTGATGATTGCACTAATTATGTTTGTTATTTATTTCTTTATGGACAAGAAATTAGATGCACAAACAGGTGAAGCAGAAGTAAAAGATGATCCGTTTAGGGTCGCTGATATTCGCAAGATTTTAACAAGCAGTGGGTTCTGGCTTGTGGCGTTGCTTTGCGTTTTATACTATTCTGCAATATTCCCATTCCAAAAATATGCAGTAAATATGCTGCAATGTAATTTAACTTTTACAGCCCCACCTGAAGGTTCTTTTTGGGCTTCAAATACGGTCACGATTATACAATATATGATAATGTTAGTCGTTGCTGCTACTGCTTTTGTAAGTAATTTTAGCAAAAAAACAACAAAAATGGTGTTGCTATCATTTTCTGTAATCTTCTTAATAGTGTTCTGTTATATGGGCTATATGCGTCAATCGGCAGAAACTATTTTTGCAGTATTTCCGTTATTAGCAGTCGGCATTACCCCGATACTTGGAAAATATGTAGACACAAAAGGTAAAGCAGCATCAATGCTAATGATTGGCTCTATATTACTAATTATTTGCCATTTAACATTTGCATTTGTATTACCACAATTTGCAGGCAACGAAATTGGTGGTATAGTAGTTGCTTATCTTACAATTTTAGTATTAGGTTCATCTTTCTCATTAGTTCCTGCTTCGTTGTGGCCTTCTGTTCCAAAACTTGTTGATAGCAAAGTTATCGGTTCAGCATATGCACTAATATTTTGGATACAAAATATCGGCTTGTGGTTGTTCCCATTGCTGATAGGAAAGATATTAGATAAATCAAATCCAGGTGTTACCGACCCAACACAATTGGATTACACTAATCCTTTGTTAATGTTAGCCCTATTAGGTGTTGCAGCATTAATTTTAGGCTTTGTGCTTAAAGCAGTGGACAAGAAAAAAGGATTAGGTTTAGAACTACCTAACATAAAAGAATAGTTTCTTTTATTGCTATTCATAAGGCGGAATAAAACATATTCCGCCTTATATTATTTTAGCGTAAAGCAAAAATTAAAATACAACAAAAACATTTTTTTCATTATTTTTGTAAAAGATAAATTTGTAAAATTTGTATAAATATAATAAATTAATAATATGAAATCAAAATATTTAAAAAGAAGTTTGAAAATCGGATTGCTAATTGTAGCAATGGTATTCGTTGTTGGATGCGAAAAAGATGTTTGCGATGTTAAACCACCAAAATGGAATCCACCACAGCCAATAGATATTTTACTTCTTGGAAGTTGGAAGTTAGATTGGAAATTTAATGATGAATCTATTGGATATACAATTGTTACTTTTTATGAAAATAACGAATGTATTATTAAACATCAAAGTGACTATGTATATAGTGACGAGGAGTTTCGTAATTGGTATGTTGAATATGATACATTAATTTTACCTGGCTCTTATGATAGTAGAGTAATGCGTTTTCCTGCTTATAAATATAAATTAGAAGGCAATGACCTGCTTTATATAGAATTCATAAATTATCCTTTTGTGGGGTGTGGGAATTTTACATTAGAAGGACCTTTATCACCATTAGGAACGGGTTTCCCAGATAGTCCAATGTTAGAGTATAAACGATTTGAGGAAGAATAATAAAATTATATATTTAATAACAAGATAACGGATATTAGCACTCAAGCAAGGATAGTGAAATGAAAATGTTTCATTTTTCATTATTTTAGCATAAAAATTATAAAACAATTAAAATTATGGAAACATTAGAATTAGAAAAACCAATAAATAAAATTAAAAAAACATATTTAGATTTAAATCAATATAGCAGAATTCCTGCACTTGATAGAGCAATAGAAGATATAAAATATGGAAGAACAAAAATATACTCATCTTTTGAAGAGTTTGTAGATGATATGGACAGCGAGGAAGATGATGAAATATAGAATTGAACGAACCAAAGAATTTAGAAAAGAATATAAATTATGTAAAAAAAGAGGTAAAGATGTTTCAAAAATAAAATATGTTATTAATCAATTAGCAAATGGAAATCGGCTTGATGCTAAATATAATGACCATAAACTACAAGAAAAATATAAAGGTTATCGGGAATGTCATATTGAACCTGATTGGCTTTTGATTTATACAATAGAAGATGATAAACTTATATTAACTTTAACTAATACAGGTACTCATTCAGATTTATTTGAATAATAATTCAAATAAATTCATTATAATTGCATAAAAATTATAAAACAATTACAACTATGGAAACATTAGAATTAGAAAAAATAATATCCGATAATAGTTCTGTTGCTGAAAATTATTATAAAAATAGCAATTATGATTTAGCAATTCCTCATTATTTAAAATTATTAGATGCTGTAAAAAAAAATGATACACAAAATAAATTGGCAGGTAATGTTGCTGTAAAATTAGATATGATTTATGCTCGCCTTGGTGAATGCTATCTGAATATAAATGATAATGTGTCGGCAATAAATTATTTTACAGAAGGAATGAAAATAAATTCTACTAATCCATTTTTGCTTGTAGGTGCTGCAAATGTTGCGTTCAATAACAAACAATATGATTATGCAAAAAAGGTTCTACAATTTGCACTAGCACACAATCCAACCGAAATAACTATTAATGATTTTATAAAACAAATAGATTATGTAATTGCTAAAGAAAATAAAGACAAAGAAAATAATTCTTTCGGATTTAATAACAAATACTATTCCCATATTCCGATAGAAGCAAGCAAAACAACAATTGTTAATGTCAATCCAAACAATCTTCTTTCGCTGTGTATGATAGTTAAAAATGAAGAAAAAATGTTAGCAGGTTGTTTAGAATCGGTAAAAAATATTGTAGATGAGATAATAATTGTAGATACAGGTTCAACAGATAAAACGCTTGAAATTGCTAATAAATATGGTGCAAAGATATATTATTTTGAATGGATTAATGATTTTTCTGAAGCAAGAAATGAATCTATAAAACATTCCACATCGCAATGGATACTATACCTTGATGCTGATGAACGTCTTACTACTGAAAGCCAAAATGCTATTAGAACGCTTATTAATACTGCCAACGAAGAGGTCGGGGCATACTACGTAGTTATAGAAAGCGATCACAGACAACTTGACGGATCCACTGAAAGTCATAAAGGTGCATATCCACGTTTGTTTAGGAATCTCGGCTATCCGAATATTAAATTTATGGGCAGAGTTCACGAACAAATATCTCCTTCTATTGTGGCAATGAAAAAACTTACTTTGCCATCCGATTTAGTTATAGAACATTTAGGATATAACCTGACCGAGCAAGAAATGGGAAAGAAAGTAGATAGAAATTATAAATTATTATTAGAACACGTTAAAGATGAACCTACTAATGGATATGCGTGGTTTCAACTCGGGCAAACATTAGGTAGAATGGAGTTATTCAAAGAAGCCGAAGATGCTACTCGTTTTGCTATAAAATGCGGCGACTTAAAAGGGGCTGTTCTTGCCTCGGCTACCGCATCATTGTCGCAATTTTGTGGCAAAAAAAAGGAATTTACAGAAGCATTATACTGGGCTGAAGAAACATTGAAAATAGTCCCAAAACAACTATATGGCTTATCTTTAAAGGCACATTCACTACTTTATTTAGGCAGAAAAAAAGAAGCAGAACAAGCATTTTTAATAGCATTAGAATATGCTAAAAATATAGAAAAATTACCTAAATCGGGCTTTGATATTGTTATTTCAGAAAAATTATTAACAGACGGCTTAAAGAAAAGCCGAGAGTAGTTTTTAGTAGTTAGAAAAATTAGGTAACCACTAAAAATGTCCTGCTGAACTTGTTTCAGCATCCTATAATTTATTTGTCATAGAGAACTTGTTTCGGTATTTCCTAATTTTACTTAAAATATCACATATTACTAAAAAATTATTATTTTTGTAAATTGAATTACAAAATATAAATAATTAGATTTAAAAGAATGTCTAACGAAACACATATTCCAAAACTTGCTACCAATGTAGCAAAAGAAAAATCAGAAAAAATAAATAAATCTTATAAAGATTTAAAAGATGCTTATAATTCTGGTAATACAGTAGAAGTAAAAGTAATAGAAAAAGTTGTAGGTGGTTTTAAAGTTTCTTATAATGAAGTTGTTTCATTATTTCTTCCTATTTCTTTGTATACTTCTGTTCGTAATATTACAGAAGAAGAACAGCACGCTGTTGTTGGTAGCAAAATACCTGTAAAAGTAAAAGAGTTTTCCGAAGAAGAGTTCGGGAAAATAATTAAAATAAATCATAAAGATGTATTAGAAGACAAACGCTGGACAGAAATTGTTGTAAATACTAAAACAGAAGCAATAGTAAAGAAAATACTACCACAAGGAGCAATAATAGAACTTCCAAATGGTTTAGAAGGATTTATACCTGTATCGCATATTGCAAGAGAACATATAGAAGATATAAATAGTTATGTATCTGTAGGTGAAGTAATTAAAGGCGATATAATAGAAGCAAATAGAGAATATAATAAAATTATTGTTTCTTTAAAAAATGCTCCGAGCAAACATTTAATTGCGTTTTTTGATGCTCATAATATCGGCGACAAAGTTAAAGGAAAGTTAAAAAATATAATGACATCAAGGGCATATTTTAGTATTGCTCCTAATATAGATGGTTCTGTTAAAGCATTTGATGTTTCTTGGACAAGAAAACATATTCGTTTAAATGATGTTTTTGAAGCCGACAAGGAATATGATTTTGAGATTATTAATTTAGATAGAGACAATCAATATATAGGTTTGTCTTATCGCAAAACACAACCCGATAATTGGAAAGAAATAGCAGATAAATATACAGAGGGACATACTTATTCTGCAGTAATAGAATTTATTCCAACTAATAATCGTGGTGCGGAAGTGTCTGTTAATAACGAAATAGATGGATTTATGCCTAAAAATTTAGCAAATGCTTTGTATAATAACAACAAACCTACTTTCAAATCAAAAGATGTTATACAAGTAAAACTCGTAGAAAAGAACGAAAAAACACGTTCATTTATATTTGAATCGGCAATAAAACAACTAAATCCTTACGATAATTTAGATACATCTACTTCGGCAGTTAAGGGAAAGAATCTTTCAACTCCTGAGGTTATTAAAAACTTTTCTTTTGCTGATTTGCTATCAGAAAGTTCTAAAAAGGCATTGAAATAGGGCAATCTCTAAAAGTATAAAATTGTGTATTCTGTCATACTGAATTTATTTCAGCATCTCCTTGCATAAAATTAGGAGATTCCGAAACAAGTTCGGAATGACAGATTTTTGTTCAGAAATTTCTAATTATTTTTAGAAACTTCTAATTTATTTTAGAAATTTCTAATTGTTGAACAGGTTTTTCTAATTATTTTTAGAAATTTCTAATTGTTGAACAGGTTTTTCTAATTTATTTTAGAAATTTCTAATTGTTGAACAGGTTTTTCTAATTATTTTTAGAAATTTCTAATTTATTTTTGCTTGTTCATATAATATTTAGTTAAATTTAGCCGGGGATGAATCCCCGTGTTAAAAATTAGTTAAGTCCAAGTAAAAATTAGTTAATTTAATTAGCATTTAGTTAAATCCGAGCAAAAATTAGTTAATTTAATTAGCATTTAGTTAAATCCGAGCAAAAATTAGTTAATTCAAATAACATTTAGTTAAGTTAGAATAACATTTAGTTAGTTAATATTTAACACGGAAATTAATCCCAATATTAATAGAATTATATGTCATAACAGAATTTCTAAAACGGAAATTGAAAATTCAATAAAAATCCATAACTACCTTTTGCATATTTGCCTATACCAAAACGCGTCTCCCAAGACCAATAAATAAAATCTGTTTTCGGTATCGGTATCCTGCCAATACGAAAACCTGCTTCTGTGTAATAATCTTTTTCTGTGCTGTGATATAAATTAGATAATTCGGTTGTGCCTTTATTGAAAAACTTACCCGCTATTCCTGCAAACGATAATTCTAATCCGCGTCCTTTTATCTTCGGCAAACGAAGTAATCGCCACCACCAATCACGCAAATTTAATCTTGCAGAATATGAATAAAACTCTGTGCCACCTAAATAATTTTCATAAGCAGTTATAAATGTATTGTCGGTCGGTGTAAATAAATTAGATATAAATGAAGTTTGCTCAATAACAAAAAGATTTTGAACAGGAGTATTATTATCAGAAAAACCTCCCGCAGCAGATAATAACATAAGAATATTGCCATAACCCGTCTCAAATATAGGAAACTGAATAGCAGCAGTGCCATATACTTGCGAGAAGTTTGATTTATCACTTGCCCGAATACCATATAAATAATTTAAATTAAACTTGTATTGAAAACTTTCAGACATAGAAGTAATATCTCTACCAAAGGTAGAACTTAATTTAATTATTTGAAACTCGCCTGTTTCACAATGCGGATTAACTCTAAATTTGCTAAAATCAGTTGAAGACCAATAGCCCTTATATGTTGAATTATTAAGAACAAAATCTCTTCTATTTTCGTAAATAGCATTTAATTTAAGTTTTTTATAATTAAAATTCAGTTGCGTATTCCAGCCATCAGTGTTATAATAATCATAATAATCTTTTTTAGCAATCCACATATCTAACACTCCTGAACCTAACATATCAATATCCGGATCAGTATTAGCAAATGAACTACCAAAAGAACGAACATTAGAAAAAATTTCAGCACTAATAAAAAAAGATGGTTTTTTTGAAATAATAGGCATCATCTTTGAAAACGAAAATAAACTACCTATTTTAAGTTTATTACCAAAGTTATTACCAAGTTCAAGTTTTGCATTTCCAAACCAACGATATTGCCCCGTAGAATATCCTCCCGCACCTGAAATATTTGTATATGGAATACTAACATCTGCCATTATTCCGCCAAGATAATCTTCAACTCTATTATATCTATACATAGGAAACCAATTAAAAGAAAACTTATTTTTAGACATTGAATACATTGAAGTTGAGTTAGCCATTATTGAATCAAAATTCATTTTACTATAAATTTCCTCTGCACCTAATTCTTTTGCTGCGGTATCAATTTTAACATACATTTCTTGCTCTTTTTCTGTTAAAATTATTAAGGAATTATCTTCCCAATATTCTTCTTTTGTAGAATCTGCCTCGGGATGAATATCAATATTTTGTATTATATTTCCGTCAGAGTCATACATTTTATTAGATTTATAGAAATTAGTAGGAATATCATCGACATAAATAATACTATCATTATATACATAATCAGGCAATGGCTGGTCTAAAATAACATCACTAAAAATTGATGTCGTAGTCCAATCAATCTCAATTTGAGGAATACCGGGAAATACTTTCATTTTTAATGTTGCTTTATTCTCCATATAAGTTGGAAACCAAATATCATTGCCAACATTTTCAAATTTTTCTAACCATTCAATATTATCTATCAGATGAATTTTTGTATGAGGCGATGGTTTTAATTTTGCTTCTATTAGTTGATAAGTGCCTTCAATGATAGAAATAGTGCCTTCAAAACACGGATAAACTTTAGTATTTGGAATTACCTCAATAACATATACATATTTATCTTCAAATAATTTTCTTTCTAATAATTTAAATTTATAATGTGTAAGAGCATTTTTATGCAAAGGCGTAACAATTTTTGCATCAATAAATTCTATTTCATCTTGCGAAAAATCAACAAATTGCTCTAAAACCATTGTATTTAATTGTTTTGGAACATTTGCTGTCTGCCTTCTATTTACAATTATTGTCTTATCTAACCCTTTTTCTAAATCAACATATTTTTCTGAAAATGTTTCATAAATCATTCCTTCTAAAAAATCTGCACCAAATGCTCCTTTATGTTTTGAAATAATAAGAGTATCACTTGATACCTTTTGACCATTTACATCTATTTCAAATTCTTTATTTGTATAAACTGTTAATTCTGATGAATCTTGTCCTCTACTTCTTGTTGCAAGATAAAAAGTATCTTCATTAATAGGCAGAACAGTTACTTTCGTTTTATAAGTTTTATTTTTATCTTTTCTATGTTTTGATGTGATAAGAGTATCATTAGATATTTTTTTGCCATTTACATCTACTTTAAACTCTGTATTAGTATTAACTGTTATTTCTGTTGAATCATCGTCATAATGTTTTCTTGAAACATAAAAAGTTTCTAAATTAATAGGTTTGACTATAACTTTAGTTTTATAAGTTTTATTTGCATCCATACCTAAAGTGCCTTGCGAAAACTTACTCATATCCAATGTAAATTTAGAATATAATAGTCCTTGCATTGTATTATATTTTTTTCTATTTTCATCTTTTTTTTTAATTGCTCTTCTAATAATTTCATTAACTTCTATTTCACCGACAACGACTGCAGCATTTAATTCTACGGGATTTTGCTCTAAATAAATTGTTACTTTATCTTCTCTTAAATCAAGCGAAACAATTTTTGTATGATAACCAATTGAAGTAATTCTAACATCACTTTTATTAAAAAAATATCCTTTCGGCAGACGAAAACTTCCATCATTTCCACAAATAGTTCCTTTATTAGAACCTTCTATTCTAATGGTAGCAGCAGGAATGGGCTTATTAGTTTGCTTATCTATAACAACACCTTCTATAACACTTTGTGCAATAACTAAATTACATATAAGCAAAAAAGCAAGAAATGTTAATACTATTTTACACATAAATTTCATAATTACATTAAAAATTGAAATGCAAATATAATTATAAAAAAGGAAGAATCCAAGTCACTTTTATACATTTTTTGTATAATTTTATACAATTTTTGTATAATTTTATACATTTTTTGTATAATTTTATACAAAATTTTAAAAATGTTTAAAATAGTAATTAATTCTAAAAAAATTACTATTTTAAACATTATTTATTATAGTAATATTAAAACAATTTGGAAACATCATTAATTATAGAAATTATATTAACAGGCATAGGTGCAGGATTATTTGCGGGTATGTTCGGTATCGGCGGCGGTATAGTTATTTTACCTGTATTAATATTTTTAATGGGATGGGACATCCATTTAGTAGTAGGCACTTCGCTTGCTGCATTACTACTACCAAATAATTTTTTCGCATTAAATAATTATCGTAAAAAAGGACTTTTATACATAAAAGGTTCGCTAATTGTTGCATTGGGAATGTTATGCGGTAATTATATCGGAGCAACTTTTGCATTAGCAACAGGAGGCGAATATATAAAAATACTATTTGGTCTTTACCAAATAATTGTCGGAATAAAATATATAAGACCACGATACGCATTTAATAAAATATTTAAAAAAGTAGAATCTAATAACGAAGTAGAACCAACCTATAATTCAGTAGAAAATATAAAAGTTTATACATTTGTAATAGGCGGAGTATTAGCAGGAATGTTAGCAGGAATGTTCGGTATCGGCGGCGGGCTAATAATTACAACTATACTAATTAGTGCTTATAAAATCAATCCTAAACAAGCAGTTGCAATATCGTTGGCAGCAATGTTTTTACCTATCGGCATCCCCGGAGTAATGCTTTATTATAATTCGGGATATGTTGATATTCCTGTTGCACTTTTAATAGCATTAGGAATAGAGGTTGGTAGTAATTTTAGTTCAAGGATTGCATTAAATATGAATGCAGCAATGTTTAAACAAATATTCGGAATATTTTTATTCATTTTAGGGATATATTTTATATATGTAGGCGTAAATGTCATTATTGGTTCATAGAATTTTAATAAAAATGTAATTCATTATATTCTGTTATTCCGTGCTTGACACAGAATCTTTTTTCTAATATATCCCAAACACAACTCCTATTTCGTTCTATCTATCATATAATGGGCTGCATATATCAGCATATCTTTTTCTAAACCATCGGGAAATATATCTAAACACGATATTGCTCTATTTACAAAATCTTTCGCTTTTTTCTCCGCATATTCTAAGCCGCCCATAACTTTCGTAAAACTTATTATATCTTTCACTTGCGCATCGCTAATGATGGCTAACTTTAATATTGACAAAATACGCTCACGCTCGGTCGCCGAACAATGATTTAACGCATATATCAACGGCAATGTTATTTGATGCTCTTTTATATCGTTACCTACGGGCTTACCGATTAATTTATTATCATCTGTGTAATCAAACAAATCGTCCCGCATTTGAAATGCTATACCGATATTCTTCCCATATTCCGATAATACCTCCACTAATTCTATACTATCACTATATATTAAGGCAGGTATTTTGCAACTAAACTCTATTAAACTTGCTGTTTTTGAATAAATTACTTTATAATAAGTTTCCTCTGTATGCAATAAATTATTACTCAATTCTAATGCAAATAACTCTCCTTCGCTCATTGTTTTCAGCGTATGTGCTGCTGCATCCATTATATCAAAATTTCTATGCTTATACATACAATTAAATGCCACCGAAAACATATAATCACCCAATAACACCGAAATCTTATTATCATATATGGAATTTACTGATGCCTTCGACCTACGCTCTTTACTATCATCAACAACATCGTCATGTATTAAAGTCGCCTGATGCAACGTCTCAACCGCTACTGCAAAATCTATAAGTTTTTCATAATAAATATGCTCTGAATGTGTAAATAATTTACTTATTAGCATCATCATTATAGGACGGAGACGCTTCCCACAATTACTATTTACATAATTTAACACCACATTTAGCAAATACATTTCGGATTGCAACAAACTATTTAGTTCTTTTTCAAACAATTCTAAATCATCTGCAATATATTCTTTAATTTTATTATACATAATTTTATTTTATAAATAGTTAAATATAAGAAAAATAAACAAATTCATTAAAAAACGTGTTTTGCGAACAAATAACGTGTCATGCTGAACTTGTTTCAGCAGCTCCATCTTTTATCCAATTTATTAACAAAATTGACATTTTGTCAATTGATTTACCAATTATATAATTGAAAAAGCAATTTATAAATCGGAAAAGCAATTTATAAATTGAAAAAGCAATTTATAAATCGGAAAACCGATTATATAATTGGAAAAGCAATTATATAATTGGTTTTTCAATTATATAATTGGTTTTTTGGTAGCAAAATCGCTTAAACAACAGATAAATAGGTGATTCCTTAAATAAATTGCAAAAACGTTACGGAAATTGCAAAATTGGTTGTGACATTTTGTCCACATTTGCTCGGGAGTAAAATCTATAAAAGTCATGCTGAACTTGTTTCAGCATCCCCTAATTAAAAAAGAGATTCCGAAACAAGTTCGGAATGACATATTTCTATAAAAGTCTTGCTGAACTTGTTTCAGCATCTCCTAATTTTATGGGGATGCTGAAACAAGTTCAGCATGACGAGTAATTAAGTTAGCAAGTTGCTAAATCCGAGTAAAAATTAGTAAATCACGAGCAAAATCAAGCAAAAGTTAGTAAAATCCGAGCAAAAGTAAGTAAATAAAATTAGGAGATGACTAAATAAAATTAGCACAACAGAATAAAATACATAAAAAAAAACAGGGCTTTTTTTATAATTAAGCCCTGTTTATGTTATGGAATCACATATTATCTTGCAATAACAAATGATTTTGTGGTCTTTTTGCCATCAATATATAAATTAAAAATATATGAACCACTTGAAAGTTTATGTTCATCTGCATTTAATGTTATGCTATTGTTTGCGTTTGTAGTTCCATTTAATGAATAGACAACTGCCCCTGTAAGGTCTGTAATTTCAGCACTATATTTTGCATCTTGGATAGTATTAAATGCTATATTAACTACATTAGAAGCAGGATTAGGCGACTTAATCTATTTTATAGAAGATAATAAAATAGTAACAGATGAGATTAGCAGTATAGGTGCCTCATACTCAAAGGAACATACAACCATATACTACAACACAATAAATGATTATTGTGTCAACGAACTCAAAACATCACCATCTTTAGAAGTATTGCTCAATACACTAAAAAGCAACTTTCTTAAAGAAAATAATATAGTGGAGGTGTCTAATGGCAATTAAAAGAATCCAAGAACTCGAATTCAAAAAAACGCTAACCGCACTCATATACGGACAAAAAGGTGCAGGAAAAACAACGTTAGCACTATCATCAGACCAGAACTGCCTCCTAATAGATACAGGCAACGGCGTAGATAGAGTGAATGAAGAACACCTGCTAACAGCAGGATTCATCCAAGTTAAAAGTTATGCAGAAGTCGTAACAGATTTGCAAGAAAATGCAAAAGATTTTACTACAATCGTAGTAGATACGCTCGGCAAACTAGCCGAATTTATGATAGAACACGTCCGACAACAAAGCACCAAGTTCTGCAATACACAAGGCGGACTATCATTACAAGGATGGGGTGTGTTTAATAATACCTTCAAAGATTTTTGCAGAAATATTAGAATGATGAACAAAAACCTAATATTTGTAGCACACGAAGTACCAGAAAAAAGAGGCGATAATACACGACTCATCCCCGACGTAAGAGCAAATAACTATGCCATCCTCGCAACCGAACTCGACCTCATAGGTTATATAGAATGCATCGGTACAGAACGAACCATTAGTTTTAGCTCTACTTCCGAACACGACGGCAAAAATACTGGCGGATTCGAACATATTATTAAAATCCCACTCCTAAAATCTGGTACGCCAAACGACTTCTTCCAACAAAATATCATTAAAAAACATTTCGAAAATGTTGAAAATAAAGAGAAAAAACAAGAAGAAGTTATTATGAAGTTCAAGCAAATAGATTTCATGATAGAAAACATAGTGGATAGCCAAACCGCTAATAACTTCGTCATAGAAATCAATACAATAGCACATATCGGCACATCATTGCAATACGCACAAACAAAGTTTAAAGATAAAATTAAAACTTTAAATAATGTGAAGTATAATAAAGATACTAAATTATATGAGGAGGTATATAATGTTTAAAGAATCCCATATAACCAGCAAAAAAATAGCCGACTACCGAATAACAGCATCGCAACTAAACGCCTTCGATTGGTTCCTGCATAACGAAAAAGATAATGCAGAACAAGAACTAATAAGCACTATTAACAGGGACTCCGTGGGACACACGGAGCCCCAAGATAAAGGCAAATCCTTCGAATTTGTTATCAATCTATGCCTGAAAGATGATAACATTATAACACAAATAATAGAACATTCTGTGGAAAGTGTTATAGTAGATTTTAGTTCAAAAGAACACACATTCAGGTTCAAGTTTGATGCAGAAATAATAGTTAAAATGTATGATCTATTAAAGCATCAAAGAGTCCACTCACAACAAGTATTTATTAATAAATACATCACCTTACAATCCGAAAAAAGAGTGGAACTATACGGATACGTAGATTATCTAACACCACTGACGGTGATAGATTTAAAGACAACAGGAAATTATAACTTCCCTAAATACATAACTAATTGGCAAACCTACGTCTACGGCTATATATTAGCAGACAGAATAAGCAGCGTAGATTTTATTGCCACCGATTTTAAAAACGTGTTCCACGAAATCTATAACATAGAACACGTTAATTATATAATCTCTTTTAAAGATTTACAATAAGATTGCATATATTTTTGATTTTTTCTTTATCAATATTATTGCTCCATTTTTCAAAATCGTTAATCCTTTCTTCCATACTTTTAACATATCT
>WRLB01000038.1 GCA_009777815.1 Bacteroidota bacterium | reverse complement strand
TCCATACCACAAATATAAGAAAAAAATGTATTAAAAACATTTAACACGGGGATTTATCCTCGTGTTCTTTTGTTAGAAAAACTTAATAAATCATTAGAAAAACTTAATGATTTGTTAGAAAAACTTAATGATTTGTTAGAAAAACTTAATAAAACGTTACTAATTAGTCACGAATTGCCTTTAAAACTTAATAAATCATTAAAAAAACTTAATAATTTTGTCTAAAACTTAATGAATCATTAAAAAAACTTAATAATTTTGTCTAAAACTTAATAAAAGATGAGGTTTTAAAGACAATTCATTAAGTTTTAAAGACAATTCATTAAGTTTTAAAGGCAATTCATTAAGTTTTAAAGACAATTCATTAAGTTTTAAAGACAATTCATTAAGTTTTAAAGACAATTCATTATTAAAATCTTGCCATACTGCATTTATTTCAGCATCTTTTCGTTTTAATAAAGTATTATTTTTTTCTTATATTTGCATTTTATAAATAATTAGCAAAAGGCAAGTATTATTTACTTATTAAATCAAATGATTTTGCAATTATGCGTGAAGTAATAGTAGGGGAGTAGGGTTTTTTTTAATTATGAAAACAATTTTATATATTGGAATAGGTAGTTTTGTTGGTGGAATTAGTCGTTATTTTCTATCGTCTTTAATTCAATTAAAATTTAAGTCAGCATTTCCTTTTGGGACAATGTTTGTAAATATTATAGGATGTTTTTTTATAGGCATTGTATATGGTTGGGCTACGACAGGCAATTTATCTACGGGCTGTCGTTTATTTTTAACAACAGGTTTGCTTGGCGGATTTACAACATTTTCTGCGTTTTCATTTGAAATAGTAGCAATGCTACAAAACAATGAATTTATTAGTGCAGGATTATATTTAATAATTAGCGTTTTAGTTGGAATATCTTTTACATTTCTTGGCTTAACTATAATGAAAGCATTATGATGGAATACAATGGTCTTCAAATATCTATTTTTTGTTATAATGTTAAAAAATCCTTATTTTTGTATTCATAAATAAAATATTTTAATAATAAATATATAAAATGTATTATGGAAAAAGATATTATACTCCTATCTAAAATTGCTTTTTTAGACAAAATATTAGACGAATTTGAAGATGAATTTGGTGATATTCCTAAATTAATCAAAAACAAAGAAGCTGATATTTCCTATAAAAAAACACAGATATTAGAAACTGAAAACATAATTAAAGATATTAAAGTTTTCGTAACAACTTCCAAAAACATTCTTGCTTCACTAAAAGATAAGGAAGATAAATTGTCACAACAGCAGTTTTTAGTGCGAAATAACAAAGAATTTGATGCAATTAGTGCTGAAATAAGAAATATTAAAATGGAGCATGAAAAATTATCTGTTAAAATGCGTAATGAAGGACTAAAAGAAAACAATTTAGACCTTGTTTTAAATAAGCAAAAAGAAGAACTAAATTCGTTAATTGAAGAGTTAGAAGTGCTAAATAGTCAATTATATGAACTATCTAAAGAACATAGCGAAGAGGTTAGAAAATATAACGAAACAAGGAAAAAATTACGTTCTGACATAAACGATGATACTTTTGATAAATATGCTGCTATTCGTAAAAAAAATAATGATGCGGCTGTTTATGTAAAAAAGGGGATGTGTAACGGCTGTTATCGGCAGATACCACAACAGATAATCATTGATATGCGGAACCAACATAATAGGTTATTTCAATGTGAAAATTGTGGACGCTTATTGCTTTCTGATTGGACAGAAGTAAATGAAGATGAATTTTTAAACGAAATATAGTTACTAATATCTAAAAACTTCATATTCTGTCATACTGAATTTATTATACGGCATTCCCTTATTTTATATGCTGTCTCAATTAAGTGATGCTGTATTGAATACGCTATTACATTTTTAGAAGTGTCATAATATTATAGCAAAAATATTTTTACACACAACTTAAAAAAAACTGAAGCCCCGTATCTATAATCAATACGGGGCTTTTTTATTTGTGACCTCGGCGGGGATCGAACCCACGACCACTTGATTAAAAGTCAAGTGCTCTACCTGCTGAGCTACGAGGTCATAATTTTATATCAATATATTTTTTAACATTAGCAAAGAACAGATTACAAAAATAAACTTTTTATTTCTAATTTCCAAATTTTTATATTAACATATACTTTTTAATATTTTTTAACATTAGCAAAGAACAGATTACAAAAATAACTTTTTTATTTCTAATTTCCAAATTTTTTATTTTTTTATAAATATACCACACTATTCCTTATATTTTATTTCTCTTTCTATAACTTTCACGGGATAATCGTCATAATATTCATATTTTACTGTCCAATTGTCGTTAACATCAAAATTATAATCGTATGTTGTTAAATTATCGCTTGTTTTTATTGAAGTCACTAAATTTGTAATTAAATCGTATTCATAAAGAGTTGTTGCCCCTTCTTTTTCTTTTTCATCACAATCTATTTTGCTAATTAAATTGCCGCGTTCGTTATAATTATACCTAATTGATTGGACTAATTTATTATCTAAATACCATTTTTCCGATATTTTTTTATAGCCAGTAGAATCATATTCATATACCAATTTTGTTTTATAGCCGCCTATTTCTTGTATATTTATTAGTTCCTTGTTATGCTTATTATAGAGAATTTTTTCACATTTAAATCGCTCGTTGTTCGCATTATAAAATGTTTTAATAACTGTATCGTTGTCATGCAATACATCTATACTATCAATTAAATTATTGTTTTTATCGTAAGATAGTTCGTATTTTAAATTACCATTTTTGTCGTAATTATATGTTTTTTTGCCTGCCGAAACGTTATATTTTTCTAAATATTTATTTTCTATTTCTACAATTTGCCAAGAATTATTATATTTAAAATTGCAAACTATTCCTTGTTCTATATGTTTAATAGGCACAACTTTTTCGCTATTAACTACCTTATATTCTACATCTGATAAAACGTTTTTTCTGACCAAATTATCTTTTGGACCTTTAATAATAGTTTCTTTAATTTTAATACTTTCTATTTCGCCTTTCAGTTCCAAGTCGTTTAATTTTTTTGTTGCGATATTATATTGAGAAAAAACATTACAACAATAAAAAAAAGACAGAAGTATAACAATAATTCTTTTCATATATTTTATAAAATATTTAACAAATGGTTTATATTTTAATTAGTCGCCGAATGCAGCAATAATTTTTGCTTTATCAGTAATACCAATAATTCTGTTAATTTCTTCTCCATCTTTGAAAAATATCAAAGTAGGAATTGAGCGAACACCGTATTCAATAGATATTTCTTGTGCGGTATCTACATCTAATTTAGCAACTTTTATTTTTCCTTCCATTTCGGTTGCAAGTTCATGGACAATAGGAGCAATTGCTCTGCAGGGACCACACCACGTAGCCCAAAAATCAACTACTACAGGTATAATAGATTCTAACACTTCTTCTTTGAAGTTACTTTCATTTACAACAATAGGTTCAGCCATAATATTTTTTTTATTTATTTTTAATAGGATACAAAAATAATGTTTTTTTGTATAGAAAAGTATGTCATTCCAAACTCGTTTCTCCATCCCCTCATTCTTTATCTTTTATTCCATCATATAAAAATATCGGAGATGCACCAGCTTTGCTTGCATCGGATTTTCTTTTATCGGGGCTTTCGCTAAATACTTTTAGTTGAGGATAAAGAGATTGTATTAAAGTTGCTCCTTCTACATAAGTCCAATCAATATCTCCAAGCAAAGATGCTAATTTCCTGCCAACCATATTTCTTGTTATGTGACCAGAAACACCCGGAACATCTGCTCCATTTACGCCCTTGTGAATACAAAATTGCTTATCATAATGGCAGTTGGTGATGGTAAGTGTTGGCACCATTTGAGTGCCTACTATAGCCCCTACATTGCCTATTCCCTCTATTACACCAGTGACAATGCAGTTAGAAATAATCGTAGTGGCTTGATAATTCATTGGTACATACCCAACGATTCCTCCACATCCAAATCCATCTCTTGTTTCTTCTCCAAATTTTATATAACCAGACCAAATACAGTTCTCTGTCAATCCTCCTGCTAAACCAACAATACCACCATAAACTTTCATAGCAGTATTTTGCCCAGTAAAAATAATGTTTCCTATGTTTTGACAATTCCGAACTATATTGCTATTTGAAAGAATTGATACTATACCGCCAACATTATCTGCACCTGCCAGTGTAATTTTTCCTGCAAAAATACAATTCTCAACAATTATATTATGCCTTGCTTCACCAACAATTCCACCTACAGAAGCAAAATCAGTTAAATTTGATGCTCTTGTTATATTGCAATAAACTATACAGTTTTTTATCGTAGTATTAAAAAAAGCCAAACCTACAAGTGACCCGGTATTACTCACTGTGTATATGAGCTCTCCTACTAATATAACATTTTGAATTATATTACGTGATGTTCCTCTAAAAATACCGCCTCCTGCTAAATTTAATGTAATTATGTTATTTTGTCCATCAAAATTGCCTTCAAATGTACCACTTGAATTAATGGTTTCGCCATCTTGTGCAAAAGAAGTCGCTCCGATAGAAAAATCTACGGGGGTAGTAATATCATTTGTAACTTTAAAGTATTTTTGATAACTCCAATTATACGGTGGATTTCTTATTCCATATGCAACAGAATCTCTTAACTCAAGCATATCATCATAATTAGCAATTTCATAAGGGTCGGATTCTGTTCCATTTCCGCCACCAAATGAAAATAAATTAGGAACAGATATTAAAAATAAAATTGATATTATTAATCTTTTCATAGATTTAACCTATTTGTTAATTATTAAAATACAAATATAAGGTTTTTTTTGTAAAATTAGAAGATGCTGAAACGAGTTCGGCAAGACGGAATATGGTTTTTTTGTTTTTGTATGTCCCATAAAAAATGGTGGCGTTACGATATTGTAACGCCACGAGGTTGTTTTATAACTAATTTACTAATTAGTTCCGAATCCCATATTATGGAAAGGATTGCCGCCGCCCATTCCCATTTGACCTTCTATTCTAATTTCGCCATAATTTTGTTCAAATTTGCGAATGTTATCGTTCAGAGCATTCAATAATAACTTGGTATGCTGTGGAGTCATAACGATTCTTGCTTGGACTTTAGCTTTTGGAATGCCCGGCATCAAGCGAGTAAAATCAATAATGAATTCAGCAGGCGAATGCGAAATTACTGCAAGATTAGAATATATTCCTTCGGCAGTTTTTTCATCTAATTCAATATTAATTTGTTGTGGTTGTTTTATATCTTTTTTATCCATATTTATTACTCCAATGAATTAATTTTGTCTTCTATTTCGCTCATTTTAGGATTAGCAGTAGCACTATAAATTCTATAAAGTGTCATTAAATATGCTTCCTTTTTTTCTTTAGGAACGCTATTTTCTAAAGATTCAAGTTGTTTTAAAGTTTTGTCGAAGTCAGCTTTTTTGCTTGGCATTGCTATATAAGCAGCACATAAATCACCTAAAATAACGGGGTCATCTTTAAATTTTTCTGTTTTTAATGTTTTTTCAAAATACTCTATTGCTTTTAATAGTATGTCTTCATATGCTTTGACATCTACATCTTTTTGCACTTTAGCATTAACTAATTCTAATTGTGCTTTCTGTATTATAGCGGCTTTATTGCCGTAGCAAGAAGCAATATTACGTAGTGCAGCATCAAAATCGGGCTTTATTTTAATTGCTTTTTCGTATTCTTGTATTGCTTTATCATATTCTTCTCGGTTCATATAAATATCGCCGAGTTGTGCCACGAATAGCGGATTATCAGGGAAACGCTGTATATTTTCGTTAATTGCTTTTGCTGCCTCTTCGGGCTTATTCATCTCCTGATAAAGTGCAATTATAGCAGAGTTAGCATTAGGGTTACTTGGTTCTATAGCAGCCAATAATTTGAAATACTTTATAGAATTATCATAATCCTTTTTGTTATAGTATAGCGTAGCCATTGATGCCAAAGAAGGAGAAAAAGATGCTGGAACTATTTCTCTTTCAGCCGGCAAAATATTCTGTGGAGGGTCGTAAAACCACGACTGAACCACTGGCATATCATACTTATCACCATTTTGCTTTGCTACTAATTGAACGTATAAATCTTTGCCATTTATACTAAAATGGTCTAAAATAGTAGAATCGCCATCTGACATCTTACTACCACGAATAAATTTACGAGTCCCTAATTTACCATCAATAGCACTCTCTTCAGCACCAATATATAGCCCTCTGCTTATAGCAATATCTATAGATGCTTGGATGGTCTCTACATACATTACGTAGAAAATTAAAGCAGAATCCGTATTTTCTGCTAATTCAAATGCTGTTGCTATCATACGATACGCCTCTGCATAATGAGGACGTAACTTGGTAGCAGTAGTAAAATTAGATACTGCACGTTCGAATTGTCTTGTATTAGTTTTATTACTTAACCATCTATTAAAGTTTTCTTGCCCTTTATCTATGGCATCTTTAAATATGGTAAATTTAAAATTAGCAGGTCTATCTCTTAATTTAGGATCATTAGCACATAATGGTTCTGCTTTATCCATAAGAGCGGCTGCTTCTTCGAACTCTCCTTCTTTAGATTTCAGTTCGGCGAGAAGGATATATGCTTCTGCATTTTTAGGGTTTTTATCTATTTCTAATTTTAGATTTTCTATTGCTTTTTCTGTATCACCTCTTTGGAGTGCTACTTTAGCAGTTGTCATCTCACGAGATGCACATTGAAATCCTTGAAATAGAAGCGTTGCACATATTAATAGCAACATCAGTTTAAGATAATTTTTCAAAACTTACCTCTGAAAATATATTTAATAAAATTAATTTCTATTTAATAAAATACAAATATAATGAAAATATTTTAAAGCATTCTTTCATACCGAACTTATTTCAGCATCTACTAATTAATTATAAGGGGGTGCCGAAACAAATTCGGAATGACAATACTTTTTTTATTCTGTCATTCAGTGCTTGACACAGACTCTCTTTATTTCGTTGTAGATATCGCATCAAGTGTTGTATGATATTTTTAGAAGTCACTTTTGTTTTTATTTGCAGAGTTAATAAAAAAATAGAAAAAATATACAAAGATTCTAATAAGGGTTAAAACGACAACAAGCAAGTTTATTTTTTTATAACCATAAAAGATGCCGATACAGATGCAGTGCATCCCGTCGATCCTATGAAATTACATACTAACAAATATGTTCCACTTTCTTTTAAGTATTCTTCGGGAATTATTTCTATTTCATTGCAATAATTATTTGTCCATTTATGTATTATTTTTTCGTTAAATAATAATTGAAAATCAACAGGCATAGGAAATATTTTGGAATGTCCCCATATTTCTACAATGCACGAAAGCAATTTAACACTTACATTAGAAGATGTTGGATTAGGTGTTACAATAACTAATAATTCAGGTTTTTCTAAACACGATTTTGTTGCACCTTGTGTTCCTTGCATTATAGTTTTCACAATACATATTGGGTCAAATGGTCCATTTATCCCAGAGGTGCTACGACCAAAACTATGTCCATCTTTATTTCCTTTATAATTATATCCTTCTTCTTGTTTTTTTAATAATGTATCAAAAGATAAACCTACCTCTTCTGCAAGTTTTTTTAATTGTGATTCAGACATATCTTTTAGCACATAATAACCACCTTCAGTTACTTTATATTCACCTTCGTCATTATCTTTTATAAATGCACAAGCAGACAATAACAGCAAAAATAATAACAAAATTTTAGAGCATTTCATTTTAATTATATTAAGTATTTTAACAAATTTTAATATAAAATACAAAAAATATTTTGAAAAAATGTTATGTCGTAAAAACATTGTTATCCCGTGCTTGACACTACATAAAAAATAACACGGGGATGAATCCCCGTGTTAAAATAGATGCAAAAAGTTGTTAAGGGGATACTGAAACAAATGCAGCATAACTTTTTTACAAATATCCTTATAAACCATTTAGTATTTGTTCGCCTAATTTCCAAATATCGCCTGCACCGAGAGTAATTAATATGTCGTTAGATTTTAATTCTTTTAATATCAAGTTATGTAATTTTTCTTTATCGGGGATTAAAGTTATGTGATTTATTCCATTTTTATTTGCTTCGTCTATTATTATTTGCGATGTAATTCCTTCTATTGGTTCTTCTCTTGCAGGATAAATATCGGTCATATATACTATATCGGCATCATTAAATGCAGTAGCAAAATCTTTATAAAAATCTTTTGTACGTGTGTAAGTATGTGGCTGAAAGACAGCAATAATACGTCTATTTATATAATTTTTTGTTCCTTTGAGTGTTGCTTTAATTTCTGTTGGATGATGTGCGTAATCGTCAATAATTGTTATACCATTCTTTTCGCCTTTAATATCAAAGCGTCTGAATGCCCCGTGAAATTCACTTACAACGGACTCAATAAGTTCAAAACCAATATCAAATTGTCTTGCAATAAGAACTGCACCTAAAGCATTTTTAATATTATGTTCGCCGGGAACATTCAGTGTAATAGAACCAAGCAAATTGCCATATTCGTATATATCACAACGAGAAGAAAAACCCGAATAATGTATATTTTTTGCTTGATAATCTGCATCATCATTCAATCCAAAAGTAACAACTTTTTTTCTAAAATTAGACAATGCTTTTTTAACACCTAAACAATCATCCCCCGCAGCAATAAAGCCATAAAAAGGAGTCATATTAGCAAACTTTACAAATGTTTCAAGCAAATCATTAAAGTCAGAATATATATCTAAATGTTCTGTTTCTATGTTATTTATAAGTGCTATTGTAGGGGTTAGTTGCAAAAAAGAACGATCATATTCATCTGCTTCTACGATAGTCCATTCGCCGTTCCCAAGCCGAGCATTAGTGCCTCCTAAATCTTTAAGACGACCTCCTACTATTGCTGTCGGGTCTATACCTGCTCTAATTAAAATTAATGAAAGAATAGATGTTGTAGTTGTTTTGCCGTGAGTTCCTGCAATAGCAATAGTATAAGTAAGACGGGAAAGTTCAGATAACATTTCGGCACGTCTAATTATAGGAATATTTTGCTTTTTTGCTTCAGTAATTTCAGGATTAGAATCCAAATCTACTGCACTGGAATAAACAACAAGTTCTACATCATCAATATTTTCTATCTTGTGTCCTATAAATATCTTCGCACCAAGTTTAGATAAATGTTCGGTATTATCAGAAGCATACATATCTGAACCACTAATTACAAATCCTTTATGTATTAGTATTTCAGCAATGCCACTCATTCCGATGCCACCGATTCCGATAAAATGTATTTTTTTTATTTTGAAAAACATAAATAACTAAATATAACCTTGCAAAAATAGTAATAAAAAGGAATAAATAATGATAACAACGAATAACGTGTTATGCAAGCGAAAAACGTGTCCTGCTGAACTTGTTTCAGCATCTCCATTGTTTTTTTAATTATATAATCGTTTATCCAATTTATAAATCAGATAAGCAATTTATAAACAAAATTGACATTTTGTCAATCGGAAAACCAATTATATAATTGAAAAAGCAATTTATAAATCGGAAAACCGATTTATATAATTGGTTTTTGGCTAATAAAACGCAATTTCCAATTATATAATCGGAAAACCAATTATATAATTGCTTTTTCAATTATATAATTGGTTTTTTGGTTGATAAATCGCTTAAACAACAGATAAATTGGGAGTTCCCTAAATAAATTGCTAAAACGTTACTAATAATTGGAAAATTGGTTGTGACAAAATGTCCACTTTTGCTATTTTGTAATTTTTATAAATGTCTTGCTGAACTTGTTTCAGCATCCCATAATTGTTAAATATATAGCATAAAAGATGGAGATGCTGAAACAAGTTCAGCATGACTGCTAAATCCGTGTAAAAGTTAGTAAATCTTGAGCAAAATTATGTAAATAATGAGTAAATCCGAGCAAAAGTTAGTAAATAAATTTAGGAGATGACTAAATGATTTTAGCAAAATTAGATGGAAAAACCTTATTTTTGTAAGCAATATTAACAATATTTTCAAAATAATTTTATGACAATACTTATAATAAAAACAATTTTCTTATGTGCGATTGCGTATCTAATAGGGGCTATTCCGACAGGTGTTATAATTAGTAAAAAAGTTTTTGGTTTTGATATTAGAACAAAAGGTAGCGGCAATATGGGTTCTACTAATGTAATGCGTGTTTTAGGCACAAAGTGGGGTGTCGTTGTGCAAATACTTGATATTCTTAAGGGAGTTTTTCCTGTTTTAATGCTTGCTAATGTTATTGGCAGAAATTGGGATATGTTTGGTGAGGGGTCTTTTCTTTCGCTTCATATATTAGAGATAATGGTAGGTCTTTCTGCGATTGTTGGACATATTTTTACTTGTTTTGCACAATTTAAAGGCGGTAAGGGAATAAATACGGCTCTTGGGATGCTACTTGCTATAATTCCGTTGGAAACATTGTCGGCGTTGGTGTTTTTTATTATTGTTGTTGGGATATCGGGTTATGTGTCTTTGGCTTCAATGATAGCAATATCTATTTTGCCGATATGTTTTTTAATTAGGCATAATTGTATTGATGCGATAGATGGTTATCTTACTTTGATGTATTTTATTCTATCTATAGTTGTTTTAGTGTTTATTGTGCATAGAAGTAATATAGTTAGATTAATAAGAAAAACAGAAAATAAAATAGAAAAATGGCAGTTTTTATGCAAAAACAATAAGAAAGAAAAACAATAATCTAAATTGAATAAAAGAAAATATATGCAACTAATTATTAATGAAACCGAAAATAGAAATAATTTTGAACCATTTGCTAATTTGCATCTTGTGTGTGAATTAAGATGTGGTGCCTTACGTTTATTCGAAAAAATAGAACATTATTTTTATGATTGGGATATTGTATATTACTGCGATGACGATTTGCTATTAGATTCATTTATAAAAAGAGAAAGTAAAAACAAAAATATAAAATGTAATATCCCCACTTTGATATTAAATTCTAATGTTCTTATAGATGATGCATCTTACTTATCAATAAAAAAAAACATAGATAATTCATTATCCAACACAATTATTTATGACAATAAAAAAAATATTATTGGCTACTATTTTAAGAATTTTCAATTATCTGATTTAAAAAACACTGATGGAAATTATAAGCAAGCAATTATAAAAAATGTATGTGTGCTGAATTATATATGGGATATGTTTAATATAATCGGCGAAAATATAGAAAAAGATTGGACTAATTGTATAAACAAATACAACTTTAAAGAATACGAAAAGAATGTATTTATTAGTTCTACTGCAAGAATAAATAAAGGTGTGCATTTTGATACTTCTAAAGGCACAATAATAATTGATAGTTCATCGGTAATATATCCTTTGTGCTTTATAGAAGGTCCTTGCTATATTGGTCCGAATACTATTATAAAAGCAAGCACTCAAATATATGAAAATTGTTCATTTGGTCCTTATTGCAAAATAAGTGGCGAATTAGAAAATACTATATTTTATGGCTATTCTAACAAACAACATAACGGCTATATAGGACATTCATTTATATCGGAATGGGTGAATTTAGGTGCAGGGACAACAAGTTCTGACTTAAAAAACAACTATTCCAATATAATAATGCAACTATCTAATAAAAAAATAGAAACAGGCAAACGTTTTATCGGTTCTCTTATCGGCGACCACTCTAAAACTGCTATCAATACTTCGCTAAACACAGGCACTGTAATAGGTATTTTTTCTAATATAGCAAAGTCGGATTTAACAGAAAAATATGTTCCACCATTTAGTTGGTTAACAGGCAAATGCGTAGAAAAATATAATTTGCAGAAAGCAATTTTAACTGCCCGCGTAGTAATGAACAGACGCAATAAAGAACTTACTTTCGAAGAACAAGAACTAATAACTGCCTGCTTTATGAAATAGAATTAAAACAACCTATAAGAATGTTATACCGAATTTATTTCTACTTTCTATTATATAATTATGTGATGCTGAAATAATTTCGGAATAACAAAATATGTAAATATATATTTATCTCACGCTATGAATATTTTTCTAATAAATATTGGATGTAAGGTCAATTTTGCTGACCTGTCGCATCTAAAATCGCTGCTAATAGAAGAAAATTATAATATAATAGAAACAACACAAAATGCCGATGTAGTGCTTATTAATACTTGTGCTGTCACTAATCAAGCGGCTGCCGAATCTCTACAAAAAATCCGTAAAATAAGAAAGTTATTGCCATCGGCTTTTATTGGAGTTATGGGATGTTATGCTCAATTGTCTGCTAATGAAATAATAGAAAAAACAGGTGCAGATGTGGTTTTTGGAACTAATGAAAAATTTAAAATACATAAATTATTGCCTGAAGCAATAAAAAATAATACTAAAAAAGTATTTGTTTCAGACACATTTGATAAAGATATTGATGCATCTATGTCGGCTGATATAGAGGCAAGAACACGCGGTTTTTTGAAGTTGCAAGATGGATGTAGTTATAAGTGTAGTTATTGCATAGTTCCTTTTGCACGAGGCGAATCGCGAAGTGTCCCTTTTCACGCAATTCCTAATAAAATTAATAAATTGATAAATGCAGGTTATAAAGAGATAGTTATAAGTGGAATTAATTTAAGTGATTACAAAGGCGAAAATAATGAAACTTTTATTGATTTAATTAAAATGCTTGCAAATACTAATAAATACTTTATTTCTAATGATATTCGCTTCCGAATTTCTTCAATAGAGCCGCAAGTAATAAATGAAGAAATAATAAAAATAATTGCGGAAAATCCGACTATTTGTCCGCATTTTCATATACCTTTGCAAAGCGGTTGCGATGAAATATTAAAGAAAATGCAAAGACGTTATAACACTACTCAATTTAGAAAAATAATAGAAATAATAAATAAATATATGCCTTTTGCATTTATTGGATTGGATGTTATTAGTGGCTTCCCGACTGAAACGGATGATAATTTTATTGCAACAAAAGATTTTATTTCATCGCTTAATATATCAAAATTGCATTGTTTTACATATTCGGCAAAACAAGGAACTATTGCAGCAAATATGACGCAACTCCCTAAACAAATAAAAAAAGCACGCACCAAAGAATTATTACAACTATCTAAACATAAAAACACAGATTTTGTTAAAAAAAATGTAAATAATACACTATTGCTATTGCCCGAAAAATATGATGCAATCAATCAAATTACATCAGGACATACCGAAAATTATTTAGAAATTAATGTAAAAACAGATAAAAAATTAGAAAATAATTTTTATAAAGTTATTATTTCTTCTACCTGTCATGCTGAACTCGTTTAGGAATCTCCTAATTAAAATATGGAGATGCTGAAACAAGTTCAGCATAACATAGAAAATAACCACCCCGTCAGTGCAATTGCACTGCCACCCCTCCATAGAGGGGAACTGTTCCCCTCCGTGGAGGGGCAGGGGTGGTAAATAATACACGCCCTCCCGAACTTATTTTGACACCCCTTATTTTACTATATTTAGACGCTATTTAATCTTAATTTATGTAAAAATTACATAAATCGGATGCGGAATAATTAGTAAATTTTACTGCTTAAGCAGTAACTTTTACTCCTTAAGCAGTAAATTTTACTGCTTTTTCAGTATCCGATTCAACTTATTTCGGATCCGATTCAAGTAATTTTTACATAATTACACATTTTTTAATACAAATAACATATTTATTTTGTTCTTTCTAATTTATTTTTTAATTTTATTAATTTAATTTTTATTATATTTGCATTTTATTTTGTAATTTTTATTGAAAAAGGGATAGTTTATATATGTTTTGGACACCAGAATTGGCACAAACAATAGAAGGCGCACCTTGGCCTGCATCCAAAGAAGAACTCATTGATTATGCTGTTAGAGTGGGATGCCCGCAGCAAGTATTAGATAATTTATGTGAATTAGATGATACAGACGCAGAAATAGAAGGTATAGCAGATTTATGGTCTGAATATGAAGATGTTATTAATGAAGAATATTTTTATAATGATGACGATGATGAAGTTTATGAATAAGATATAAAAAATAAATAATGTAATTATATGAATATAATAAAATGCAAAAATGTTTTTATTATAGTGGTTATTAGTATTATTGCTTTTTGCAATTTGCTATGTGCAGATATTAGTATAGAGAATGCTTTTTCGCTACTTGAAAACAAAAAATATAATGAATCTATAAGTGTTTTTTCTAATTTAATAGATAAAAATGATACAATTTCTTACTTTTATTATGGGCGAGGAGTTGCTTATCTTTATCTAAATGCGATAGAAAATGCTGTTAATGATTTTGATAAAGCAATTAGTTTTAATAGCAATTTTGTAGATGCTTATTACGGCTTAATTATTGCTAATATAGAGTTAGAAAACTACGAAGACGCTATGAAGTTTCTAAATGATGCTATCAAAATTGATGATAGTTATTACGAATTATATTATGTTCGTGCAATTTTACACTATAAAGATAAAAATTATAAAAGTGCAATTAGCGATTTTAACCATATTTTAGAACAAAGAAATAGTTTGAACTCACTTTATGGCAGAGCAATTTCTCAATATAAATTAAATAACTTTATTGATGCAAAAAACGACCTTGATGCTTTTTTACACAATAACAAAACAGATAACGCACTAATAGAAGAGTGCCAACGCTTATTGAATTTTATTAACAAAGATTAAAAAAAAGAGATAATGAAAAATAAATTAGTTTTAATTACAATTATAATATGCTTTGTTTCTATGCAGGAATATTTATTTTCTTCTGAATTAGAAGTTCCTGCAAGCAATCAGGTGCAGTTTTTTAAGAAAATATTGTCAACAGAAAAGAAATTACTAACTTCTAAAGATAAAGAAATAGTAGTCGGAATTGTTTATCAATCAGATAACAAATTATCAAAAAAAACAGCGGAAGAGTTTAAGTTAAACGTCAACAGAACAATTCCTAAAGCAGGCGATAAAGTATTTACATTTCTTTTGATAGATTTAAAAAATAATAAAGACGTTATTAGCGTTTTGGAAAAAGAAAAAAGTAATATAGATGCACTGATAATAACACAACTAAGGAATGTAAATTATAAATTGATAAACGATTATTCTATAAATAATTCTATATTGACATTCGCTACAAATGAAAAAGTGATGCAAAATAATGGTTTTTCATTAGGTGTGGGCTATAAGGGGAATAGCGTTCAAGTATTGTTTAATCCGAAACAAATAGCCGCCGAAGGATATAGTTTTCCATCTAATGTGTTCGAATACGCAAAAAAAGTAGAATAAAAATAGGTATAGAATGCCGAAACGAGTTCTCTATAACAGAAAAAAATGCCGTATTAAATACGGCATAACATTTTTAGAAGTAAGCATATTATAATTTTACGGCACAATGCGGTATATCATTCTTGGGAAAGGAATAACTTCTCTAATATGTGCTGCACCTGAAATCCATTTAACTACTCGCTCTATACCTAATCCAAACCCCGAATGAGGAACAGAACCAAATCTACGTAAATCCAAATACCATTGAAAATCTTCTAAAGGCAAGTTATGTTTTTCAATCCTTTCTAAAAGCAAATCAATGTTATCTTCTCGCTGTGAGCCACCAATTATTTCGCCTGCTTTTTCTGGTCCTAACATATCCATTGCTAACACTACATCAGAATTATCAGGGTCGCGTTTCATATAAAATGCTTTTATCTCTGAAGGATAACGGTGTATGATGCACGGCTTTTCAAACTGTTCCATAAGTGCTTCTTCTTGCACAGTTCCAAAATCTTCGCCCCAAGGAAATGGAAGTATATCAACTTCTTGACCATCAACTTTCTTTTTTAATGGAATATTGTTTTCAACGAGCCAATCAACCGCATTAGAGTAAGACATTCGGTGAAATGGTCGTTTAACTTTTTCTAATTTAGTGGTATCTCTTTCTAATAAATTGAACTCTTTTTGGCAAGTTTTTAAGCAATACTGAACAATATATTCAACTAAATCTTCTGCCAAATCCATATCATCATTTATGTCAAAGAAAGCCATTTCAGGTTCTACCATCCAAAATTCTGTTAAATGTTTTCTTGTTTTAGAACGCTCCGCTCTAAATGTGGGACCAAAAGTATATACTTTACCTAATGACATTGCCGATGCTTCAGCATATAATTGCCCCGATTGCGATAAATATGCACTACCTAAATCAAAATATTTTGTCTCAAATAAAGTAGAAGTTCCTTCACAAGCACTCGGCGTAAGAATTGGCGAATCCATAAGTTTAAATCCATTGCCATCAAAAAAATCTCTTATTGCTTTAATTACTGCTGCTCGCACTCGCATAATAGCGTGTTGCCTTGAAGAACGGAGCCACAAGTGACGATGTTCTATCAAAAAAGCATCGCCGTGTTCTTTTGGAGTTATGGGATAATCTTTAGATATTTGGTATATTTTCAAACCTGTAACATCAATTTCATATCCGCCGATTGCTCTATCTTCTTTACGGACTGTGCCTTTAATTTCTAATGAAGATTCTTGTGTTAGTGTTTTTGCATCGGCAAAAACTTCTTCGCTTACATTATCTCTAAATAGGACGCATTGGCATACTCCTGTTCCATCGCGAAGTTGGATAAACTGGAGTTTTCCTTTTCCTGTTTTATTTTGCACCCATCCGCGTAGTATAACTTCTTTTCCTTCTACTTCGGACAATTTATCTATGTATTGAAATAATTTGTATGGTGACATATTCGTTTATTATTTTTAATTTTTACAAAAATAAGGTTTTTTTCTGATTTCCAAAATTTTATTTTTTGTTGGGGAAATATGCGTTTTTAGATGTTATCTATATTTTATTTTAGCAATTCATAATGGAATAGTTTCGGTTGTATTACTTCTTCGTAGAAGGTTGCTAGTTTTGTTTTTAGTGCTATAATTTTTGTATTTAGTTCGGGGTAATTATAGATTGTTGTTTTTGTATTTGCGTCTTTGTAGCGTGTATTTAGTTCTTTATCTATCTGATAAGTACCGTAAGAAAAAGCAGGATTGTAATTTTCTATTTTTTTGCATTCATCTAAAATGTCTTTAAAAGTATCTATTAAGTTTTTTTCTTTATCTGTTAATGATAGTTCTTTTAACTTATTGGTTGCTATTGTGTTGCTATCAAAACAAAGTTCGTTCTTATAAAACTTTCCATTATCATCAAAAAATGACAAGCAATGATTTCGTTGTGATAGGCAAGCAAAAATAAAACATTCCTTCAAAAAATCTGCATCTTTAATATATTTATCGCCGCCATCGGCAGTTTTGAAATAAATATCTTTATCAGCAAAAGTTTTTCCAACATAACAATTAGATACCCAAAAAGGTAAATATTTTAAATAATTATTTGTATTTAACCAAATAAATGAACTATGCCAGTTCTTTACTTTTTCTATATCATTTCTTAAAAAACCATGCTTAAAATCAGGAGCGAACCCTTGACTTACTAAAATAGCAAAACCTTCGTGTCCTGTTTTCATTACACTTTGTTGAGTGTTTTTAACTTTTTTGACAACAATATTTTTTGTTGGAAGAAGTAAATTATCTTTAGTTAATAAACCATATATAAGTAGGAACTCGTCTTCTTCTGTAAGTGAATCATTTTTATTAAAAACAGATTTATATTTGTATCTATGTTCATCAAATGAAGTATTTATATCTAAATTATATTTTGTTATCAAATTATCTTTCATATCTATTGCCAATAAAGGAAATTTATCTTGCTGATTATTTTCATTTTGCCACCAAATACAAGATATTGACGATACAGTTGCGTGAAAATATTTTCTATTGAATATAAAACCTTCCTTAAAAGTTTTGTTCATTATTTCCTGACTCTTGAAATATTTCACAGGTGAAAATAAGATATAAGAATCTTCTTTTTTATTTAAATAATATTTTAAAGCAGACCAAATAAATAAGTTTGTTATATCATTTGAAGGGAAACCTTTAATTTCTTTTTTCATTTCTTGGCAAACAAAAGAATTTTTAAATAGATTTTTCTTTGTTTCTTTTCTATCTGTTCCACCTGCTACTTCGGAATACGGCGGGTTTTCGAACATAATTACATTTGTATTGGGATTATTAACATATCCGTTTAATTTTTTAATTGAATCGTAGTATTCATTGCTTATATTATACAAACCATTGCTCCGTTCTCCCAAAATAAAATTTGCACTCAAAGCATCACCGCCACGAACAAGAGGAGCAGTATCTATTACATCTTGATAAGGTGGTATAATCATTCTAACTTTATCGCCGATTCGTTTATTTAACACAATCCATTCTTTTAACTCAAAAGTATTTACTATACAATGCGAAAGTTCATTGTCAAAAAGATAGTCGTATATACTCATATTTGTTTTATATTCTTCTAATTCTTTTAATGTTATAAGTTTAGAATTTCTATTAGGATATTTTTTACATATTGCATATATTATATCATTTTTGTCATATAAATATTCCCTTTTCAATTCCATTGGTAAATATTTATTAAGTTCATCAACGGTAATATCATCTACGTTTTTATCTGTTAAAAACTCTTGTAAATTGCCTGTTCCTGCACACCTATCCAAAATAATATAGTCATTCCCGTTTGGCACTTGTGCTATTGCTTTTCTAACTAATTCTGTTGCTTTTTTGCAGTATGCTGGCGGAGTATAAAATGCACCAAGTTCTTTCTTATGCATCCTATCATTAAGGCAATCCATAATATATTTGAAATCATTTTCCTCGCCAAACCAAGGATAAATAAAATCTTTGAAAAGTTTAGGATTCCTTAACTCATCAAACATTTCTAATTTTGTAGAATTAGGATTGTCTCGGTAAAATCTTTCTGCCCAACCGACAACACAAAACAGGTCTATATTTATTTTAGTATAATTATTTGAATTAATAATTTCTAACAATTTTTGCAATTCATCGGACTTATTATATTCTATTTTTTGATGTTGATATTTAATTTCAGGAATAAATTTATTGTTATTTTTACTTGCCGAACCGCTATAAACTTTCTCTATATCTTCTAAAAAATCTTCAGAATTAAAATTGTATGCTATATCTGAATTTAAAGCAACAAGCAAAATATTTTTAGGAATTTCCTTACCTCTAACCCGCATAGAACTCAAATATTTTATTGCCTGAAAAAGAGTAGAGTTAATATTTGGAATATTTAGTTTGAACTCAAACAGAGTTCCTCTATATACGCCATCATTATTACTTGAAAATTCTATTCCTTCTTTGATACCTAATCGTTCAAAGAAATAAAGTTGTCCTTCTTTTTCTGATTGGAATTGTTTTGCCATAAATGTTTTTTAATAATACAAATATAAGAAAAATATACGAAGGTAACATTATTGTTGGTTATTCATATTTAAGAAGATACATTTTTTTTTCTTATCCCTTTTATAAATTCAATTATTACGGGAATAAGCGAAATAACTATTATTGCTACTATAATTAACTTTAAATTTCTTTGCACAAAATCTAAATTGCCAAAAAAATATCCCGCAAAACAAAATATACATACCCACGCTATTCCGCCAGTAATATTAAACATTCCAAATCTTCTATAACACATTTTGCCCATTCCCGCCACAAATGGTGCAAAAGTTCTAATTATAGGAACAAATCTCGCAAGAACAATAGTTTTACCTCCGTGCTTATCATAGAATTCGTGAGTTTGATTTAAGTATTTCTGCTTGAATATTTTAGAATTAGGATTAACAAACAACTTTTCGCCAAAGAACTTCCCAATTGTATAATTTGTTGCATCGCCTAATATTGCTGCTGCAATTAACAAGCCAACTATTATAAATATATTCATACTACTATTCGGCAGTGCTGCCAATGTTCCTGCCATAAATAAAAGCGAATCGCCAGGTAAGAAAGGCGTAACAACTAATCCCGTCTCGCAAAATACAATGCAAAATAATATAATATATATCCACGTTCCATATTCTGATAAAAGATACGCTAAATGAATATCTATATGTATTATAAAATCAAATATTAGTTGTATAAATTCCATTTTTTATTATGCATATTTTTTACAAAAATAATAAAAATATATTAAACATAATTATATAATTAAAAAAAAAACGTATATTAGTATTTAAAAAAATGTTATTTTGCATTTTTAATTAGTTAGATAAATTTTTTTTTAATAAATATTAGAGGACTTTAAAATGAATAACTATATAAA
>WRLB01000037.1 GCA_009777815.1 Bacteroidota bacterium | reverse complement strand
ATATGTTAAAAGTATGGAAGAAAGGATTAACGATTTTGAAAAATGGAGCAATAATACTGATAAAGAAAAAATCAAGAATATATGCAATCTTATTGTAAATCTTTAAAAGAGATTATATAATTTGTTAATAATCAAAATTAAAAAAAAGTAAACTAATTAGGTGACTTATACAGGGGTGGTATAACACGTTATTCGTCCCTAAAGGGCGAGAATTATTGATACTATTGATATAATTATTGCAAAAAATGTTACTAAATTCCTTGCTAACATCCAGCGAATTAGAAACCAACCTATTCCTGCTTCTAATTTTTCATTCCATTTTTCGAATGGTCCCATCCAAAAACGAGGGGAAAATTCTTTATTTGGGTGTTTTTGGAATTGGATTAGCAAATATAGTAAGTGTATAGCCATCGGCAGCGTGATAAATACTAATAAATACCACGCACTTATTAAACCGATTGCGATGCCGAATGTTATTATGCAAAATGGGAGTAAATTTGTTAAAAATGATATAAATATCATTATTTTTTTGTTTGCGATTAATACGGCTAAAGTTCTTTTATTTGCTTGTTTGTCGGCTTCTATATCAATAATTGAGTGTGTGTAAATGATGTTGAGAACTAATAATCCGATTGGTATTGAAAAGAAGAATAATATGGCGTAAAAATTGCCAACAGCGGCGTAAAATACGCCTAACATTGCTAATGGTCCGAACATTATTCCTATAATTACTTCACCTAACCCATTATAACTAAAGCGGAAGGGGAAGCCCGAATAACTTATCGCTAACACTGCTGCAATCACACTAATTAAAATGATAAAGTTGCCGCGATATAACCAAATTATTATTCCTATTATCAAAACTATAGCAAAAAATACGATGCATGCGGCTAATAATTGGCTAATAGTGTTGCTTCCGTCACTTAAATAGGGGCATTTGTGTATTCTTGACCTTATTCCTTTGTGGGAGAGTTCAGTTCTGTAATTTAGACCTTGTTTTTTGTAATCAAAATAATCATCTAATAGATTTGTTGCAAGATGCCCTATACCTACCGCAATTACAGATAAAATAGATAAAAAAATACTGAAATCGGCATTATTGTTTTCCGCATAACTAAAACTAATCGCAATAGCAGTAATAACAGGTAAGATGCTTTGTGGGAGTGCTATTGGTCGTGAATTTATGAACCAAGCATTAAGATTTTTTATTACACTGATAATATCATTAATAGAGATATTTTGCTTAATATTAGTAATTATTTTCATTTTTTTATGCAAAATAGTGTTTTTTTGGGTGAGAAATACTTATAACATTGGTTCTACTTTTTGGATAATTTGTTTTAATTGTATTACATTTTCGGCTTCTGCTATTATTCTAACTATTGGTTCTGTGTTTGATGTTCGGATATGTAGCCAAGCATTTTCGTAATATATTTTGATGCCATCTGTTTTGGAAATTGTATAATTTTTATGTGCTTCTTCTATTTTTTTATACAGAATATCTTTGTCACCGTAGAAATTATATTTGCTTTTAGACATTACAAATTGCGGATAAGAAGCAATTAAATCTTTTAATAAAATGTTTTTTTTAGATAATAAACATAACATTAAAGCAATCCCTACTAACGAATCACGACCATAATGACCATCCGATAAAATAACTCCTCCACTTCCTTCGCCGCCTATTTTAGCATTACATTCTTTCATTAATTTAACAACATTTATTTCACCAACAGCAGAACGATTTACAATAATGTTGTGGTTCTTTGCTATAAAATCTGCTAACATTGTTGTAGATTGATTAACTACTGCGTTATTTTTTATATTCGGATTTAAGGTGTAAAAAGAATCTATTGCAATACAAATAGTTTTTTCTTCGCTAACACAATTCCCATCTTCGTCTGCTAATACTAATCGGTCAGCATCGGGGTCAACAGCAATGCCTATATAATTGTCACAAGCATTATTTTTGTTTTTTATAAAATCAGATAAAGATGTTAAGTGTTGTGGCAAAGGTTCAGGATTGTGTGGAAAAACACCACTACTATCACAATATAATTTTTCATAAATAGCATCAAATCTATCTAAAAGCATCGGAACTGCGAAACCTCCCGAACAATTTACAGCATCTATTACAAACTTAATATTATTTTCTTTAAGATAATTTTTTATTGTAACAATGTTTTCATTTATAAATTGCAATGATAATATTTTATCTATATGCTCGTTTATTGCATTGTTATTTATAGAAACTGTTCCTTTATATTTATTCGGGGCAAAATCTATTTCTTCATTTAAATAATTCCAAAGTAATTTATTTTGCTCAATATCTAAAAAAGTTCCATCGCTATTAATAAACTTTAGACCGTTCCAATCATCGGGATTGTGTGACGCTGTGATACAAATGCCTCCTGCTGCATTATGTGTTTCCACAAATACTTGGAGTGTTGGTGTAGGAACTATATCAATTAACACTAACTCTCTGCCTAAACTTGTTAATTCTTTTATTAATTGTTCTGTGATATTTAGCCCTGATGGTCTTCCGTCTCTTCCGATTATAACCTTGCCATCGGACAGATATAAATGAAATGCTTTTGCATATTGTTTTATTATAGTAGGATTGTGTTCAATTTCATCTAACGTAAAACGTAATCCTGATATAGATTTTATTATTGCCATAAGCAAATATAGTAATTTTTTTGTTATTCTGTATTAAGTGCGGAAGGACAGAATATACAAAAATGTATTTTATTCTGCCATACCTAACTTGTTTTGGAATCCCGTTTATAAAATTAGGAATGCTGTATAAAAAAACAGAAGCCGTGGGGCTTCTGTTAGGACATAATTTTTATCTACTACTATAAAAATTATTGTTTTTTTAATCATCATCATCTTCGGGCATTTGAATGACCGAAATGCAATTTTTCTCAAAATCCAAGTATTTAACTGCTAATTTTAGTAAATCGTTAGCGGTAACTTTATCTATATTAGCAGCATAATTGTTGAGAAAAGCCATACCTTCGTTGCCTCTACCTGTGGTTTCATAAACTACAATATTACGCAACCAATAGTTGTTTTCTTTAACAGAAACTTCATTTTCTTTTTTATTTAATTCTTTTGCTTTTATCAAATCTTCGTTGGAAATTTCTTTTCTTACGTTGGTTATTACTTCTTTTGCTGCTGCAACTAAATCATCTGTTTTTACAGGGTCGCAAGTAAAATAAACCATTGCTCTAACATATTTACGAGGAAAATATCCCCAATTTAAACGGGCATAAGGAGAATAAACACCGCCCATATCTTCACGCAATGTTTCCCTTATTTTTATATTAAGAACTTCACTCAACAAGTTAATTTTCAAATTCTCTTCAGATGAAAAATTGTCGTAAGGGAAATCTATATTAATACTTACAGTAGATTTAGGTTCAATTCCACGCTTAACTACTTTATTTACAACTCCCGGAAGAGGTTTAATGCCAAGGTCTTTTCCTTTTTCTGCTTTTTTAGTTGCAGGTAAAGAAGCAAGATATTGTTCTACTAAAGGTTTAAACTCATCTATTTTGAACGCACCAACAAATACAAAAGTGAAATTACTTGCATCCGCAAATCGCTCTTGATAAATAGTATATGCCCTATCTAAATTAAATTTTTCTAAATGGTCTCTGTTTAATGTTTCACCTCTAATATTATTGCTCGTTAAAACAGCATTTAAGGTATCTCTATAATCGCTCATAGGATCGTTTCTGCGATTTCTTATTATTTCATCTGTTTTTGCTAACCAAGAAGAATAAGCATCGTTATCTTTTCTTGGTTCAGTGAATTGCATATGTAGTAGTTGGAAAAATATCTCACTATCTTTTGGAGTTAAAGAACCACGCATTCCTTGTTCATAATCAGCAATATAAGGACTTAAACGAATCATTTTACTTTGCAAAAGTTTTTGCAATTTAGTTGAAGAAAACTCGCCCAAGCCACAATTATCAACTATACCATCACTTGAATTAACTAAATGATATTCATTATCTGGATATAATGAAGCACCACCACCTGAGTAACAAGAAAATAGAATTTCATCATTTTTGAAGTCAGTTGGTTTTAATAGAACTCTTGCTCCGTTTGATAAAATCATTTCAGTTACGTCAGCATTTTTTAATTTTTTTTCTGAAGTAATTTTGCCTGCTTTAGGTTTTGTTTTCATTAGTTCTGCATCCCCTAAATCATCAATATAAGGGTCGTGTTTGGTTGTTTCCGATTTAGTAAATAAATCCATAACACTTTTTTCTGTTGGCTGGTCAGCAAAATCTTCAGGAATACTTACTTGGGCAACAACATTTTCGCGACCTATTTGTTGTGAAACCATTTTATTTACTTCTTCGAGAGTAATTTCAGGTAGCCACTTTTTAACTAAATCAAATTCTACTTCAATACCCGGTGCAGATTCTCCTTTGCTGAAATAACTTGTAAGTTCGCGAGCAAAACTGTTGCTTTCTGACTTATCTCGCTCGTTGAACATTTTTTCATATATAGAAAGAATTTGTTCTTTTGCTCTTTCAAGTTCTGATTTAGTAAATCCGTGTTGGTCTACTCTAAATGCTTCATCAAGCACTCTACTAACTCCTAAATCAAATTCACCTTCTTTAGGAATTGATATTAGTTGGAATGCTCTTACGCCACCTATAAACTCGCTCATTCCACCAGCTGCATATAAGAATGGTGGATTTGCTTCTTGCGAGATTTCTTGCATACGCATATTAAACATTATGCCGAACATTTGTTCTTTTAGATTTTCTCTATAAGAATAATACGACAAATTATCTCTTTCAGGATGTTTTATAATAAAACCGGCCATAGCATTACTCAATTCTTTATCTCTATAAATAGAGATAATTGGCTCTTTGTTGAAAGGAACTTTTTCTTTAACAAGCGGTTTTGGTGTTCCTGTTCCTTGAAACTTCCAATCAGCGAAATACTTTTTAATTAAGTCCTCTGCTGTTTTTGTTTCAAAGTCGCCGACCATTACTACTGCTGTTAGTTCAGGTCTGAACCAGTCGTAGTAGTATTCTAAAAATGCTTGTTTAGGTGCTGTTTCTATTACCTTTGTAAGACCTATAGGCATTCTTTCAGCATATTTTGACCCCATAAGCATTTTCGGGATATGGTAGTTATTTGCTCTACCTTGAGCGTTCGCCATTCTTGTAATCTCTTCTGCAAGAATAACGCCACGTTCTTTTTCTATTTCATCTTCATCAAATGACACAAATCTTGCCCAATCATTTAACACTTGCACGCCTTTTTCAAGCATACCTGGTATATCTGTAGGAACGGTTAATGTGTATTGAATCATATCGAAGCCCGTAGCAGCATTAATATCTGCTCCGAACTTTATACCTGTCGATTCAAGGAATCTAATCAGCGAGTCCTTAGGAAAGTTTTTAGTTCCATTGAAGCACATATGTTCTATAAAATGTGCTAATCCTCGTTGGTGTTCTTCTTCCTGCACAGAACCGACATCAAATTTTATCCAAACTTCAGCCCTATTTTCTGGTTTTTTATTCTCTAGGATATAATATTTCATTCCATTATCGAGAGTGCCAGTTTTGACTTTTGGATTCAGTGGAATATGCTCTTTTAGGTCTTTATATTGAGCATTTACCGATACGCTTACGAATAAAAACGTAAGCAAAAGAAAGGCATTCGCCATCAATCTTTTCATATTTACAACCATTAGTTTAAAAATAAAAGTGCAAAATAATAAAAATATTAAAAAAAAATGTTGTTTTGATTTTTTTGTATATAATTATGAAATTTTTCAAAAAAAACCTTATTTTTGTAAATTGTTTAAGTAATTATAAATTATAAATTATGAACTCCTTAATTAAAATTAACATCGTAGCAATAATATTTGCTATAAGTTTTAGTGCAGAAATGAATGCGGATTGCACTAACCCATTAGTTATTACTGACGTTACTAATCCACCCGTAATAACAGAACCTACCTGCATAAAATTTGATGAAAGTATTACGGAAATACCTGATAGTATATATAGTAAATCTGACTATCCTGAAAGAGGTGGTAAGAATATTACAGGGGTAATTGGCGAAAATGTAGTAAATATTGGTGCTTATGCATTTGAATATAATCAAATCACAGAGTTATCTTTGTCGAATATAGAAACAATTGAAAGAAGTGCATTTTCTTTCAATCAAATCACAGAATTATCTATGCCTAACGTAGAAAGTATTGGAGATGATGCTTTTTATGGAAATTTTTTTATAACAGAATTATCTTTGCCAAATGTAATAGATATTGGACGTGATGCGTTTTCTGTTAATACAATAACAAAATTATATTTACCAAAAGTGAAATTTATTGATGATAATGCATTCAAAAATGATCCTTATTTTTCAATACTGGGATTTAAAAATAAAATCATAGAATTAACATTGCCGAATGTAGAAATTATTAAAGAAGCAGCGTTCTATGATACAGAAACATTAGAACTAACATTGCCGAATGTGAGATTTATTGATAGAATGGCGTTTGCTTATTGTCCTCTAAAGGCAGTGACATTAGGCACAGATTTTACAATTCCTAAATTAATAAAAGCAGATAGTACTGAATTGGGACCATTTTACGCTGTAAAAACCGAAGAAGCCGATTTAGTATTAGGTGAGTTTGTTCTGCCCGAAAGAGATGGAAATAAGTGGAATGGCTATACTTGGAAGAGTATAACAATATTAGGTATAACAGAAAACAGCATAGCAACGCATCTAACAATTTCGCCAAATCCGACTTATTCTGATGCAATTATAAGTTTTTGTTTGCTTGAAGGTTGTGATATAACTTTTGAGATTTGCGATGTTTTAGGAAATATTTTATATACAATTTCTAACTTTTACAATGCAGGTGAGCATAACGAAACCCTTAATACAAGCGACCTTCCGAGTGGCAATTATCTTTGCCGAATGCTCGCAAAAAATAAGCAAATCGCAAACGAGAAGTTCGCCGTGGTAAGGTAATTATTGGATGAACTTTTAAATAATTAGGTGATGCTGAAACAGGTGCGGAATGAAATAACATATTATTTACAAAAAAAACTTATTTTTGTATTCTAATAAATTTAATAAGTAAAATTAAATTTAAAATTATGTGCGGGTTCGCAAAAAGAAAACTACACATATTCACGCTGTTAAATAGAATTAGTAATAACAGCAAAATATTTTTTTATAATATAAAGGATTAATTTTTATGTCAAAAATTAAATTAAGCGAAGTAGAATTAATAGACAAACTTGTTAATGTCGGAAGGACAGCCAAAGTAGTAAAAGGTGGTCGTCGTTTCAATTTTTCTGCTATAGTCGTTGTCGGGGATGGCAACGGACACGTTGGATATGGACTTGGCAAAGCATCTGAAGTAACAGATGCTATTAGAAAAGCAACCGAAGCAGCCAAGCGAAATATTTATAAAGTAACACTCCAAAATGGAACATTGCCTCACGAAGTTATCGGAAAATATGGGGCAGCAAAAGTTTTGTTCCGTCCTGCAACGGCAGGAACAGGAGTCATTGCCGCAGGTGCTGTGCGTGCGGTATTAGAATTATGTGGTATTAAAGACGTATTAACCAAAAACCTTGGAACATCCAACCCACATAATACAGTTAAAGCCGCTATTAAAGGACTTGCAAGTTTAGAAAATGTATCTGCTGTTGCTGAAAGAAGAGGCGTTTCTATTGAAAAAGTTATTAACGGATAGTTTATCATTTTAACAATAATTGGAGTAGAAAATTATATGAAACAAATTAAAATCACACAAACAAAATCTACTATTAAAAGATTAGAAAAACAAAAAAGAACTATAGCAGCGCTTGGTCTTGGTCGTCCTAATTATTTCAAAGTATTACCTGATAATCCACAGACACGTGGAATGGTAGAAGTGGTTAAGCACCTTGTTAAAGTGGAAGAAGTTCCTGCGTAAAATGTAATAAGTTTTAGTAACTTAAAAATGTTATGCTGAACTTGTTTCAGCATCCCTATATTATTTAGGAGATGCCGAAACAGGTTCGGTATGGCAATTTTATAAGTTGCAAAACATAAAAAAAATGTATTTTTGTATGTATTTTAATAATTTTTTTTTGTTAAAATACGCATAAGGATTTTTTTGATTCTAACAGCATAGCTTCGGTTATGCTGTTTTTTTTATAGAAAAAAGTGTATTTTTGTGGCATATGAGTAATGAGTACATTCTCATAATAATTTTTGTTGTTCTAACAGCATGGCTTCGGCTTTGCTGTTTTTATTATTTATAGAAAAAAGTGTATTTTTGTGTTCAAAAAGAATTTTTTTTCATTTATTTAACAGCAGGGCTTCGGCTTTGCTGTTTTTTTATATCGTCATTCCGAACTTGTTTCGGAATCCCCTTATATATTAATACAGCAATCATTTTAACACATAAAAAAAACATACCCTGCTGAAGGCAGGGTATGTTTTTGCAAATGATAACATACTATCTTGCAATTATAAAAGAAGTCGTGCCAACTAATTTAGAATTAATGTGTAATAGTAAAGTATAGTTGGCTGCTGGCAATGAATTAGTATGTATGCCGACTAAATTTTCACCTAAATCTAAATTAATAATCTCTGTTGATACTATGTTTCCATTGATATCAGCAATAGTCATAGTAGCATTTCCTGTTTCGTTAGCATATACCATCAAAGTAGCAAAATTGCTTGCAGGATTAGGAACTATATTTAAAGAACTAATAAACGAATTATCTAAAATACCTCCAGTATTTATAGTTTTGAAAAGCCAAGTTCCCGACCAAGCACCTTCTTCGCCGTTAGTATTATCTTGTGCTACTCCATCTTCGCTTGCAAACACTTTCCATTTATAATTAGTATTCTTTTCTAATTGGGTATAAACAACTTCCATAGTAGTATTGCTTCCAAAACTAACATCAGCAACAAGCGAATCAAGTATTGTATTATCGTTTGCATCAAGAACTACTAATCTATACGCTCTTGCTCCAACTGTTTGCCATCTAAAACGCGCATTATCATAACTAACATTAGTATCGTTATGTGTTGGACCTACTAAATTAACATAAGTAATTTTAGGGAAAGTAGTAAATTCCCGAGCATCTGACCAAGCACCAATAGCAGTTTTATTTACGCCACATACTCGCCAATAGTATTTAGTATTGTGCAACAATGCGGGAAATTCTTCTTCATCAAACATATTGCTTTCAAGCGTGTAAGAAGTTTGGTCGGCAGGAACTATAAAACCAAAACAATATGAAAAGTTTTGTTCGGTAGAAAACTCTAACTTATATTCTTGGACGTGTGTAGTTGGCTGCCATCTATAAGTTCCATATCTTATGTAATTAACTTTATCAATTGGGGTAGATAGTGTAACTTTATATGGTTCTTCGTAGCCCGTTTTGAACTCATATATTTCAGACCAAGACGAAGACGCAATATCGTTCTTTGCTCTAATACGCCAATAATAAGTAGTATTAGTATCTAATGAATACAATGTAACTTCGTCCCCGACAATATAAGTTATAGTAGATACTAATGAATATAAACTATCAAACGCATACTTATATTTGCTATATTCTACATCATATTTAGCATTTTCTATAAGTCGCCATTTAATAAGAACGTAATTAGAATTTTCAACAGATAGATTTTCAGGGAATATAATTTCAGGAACTGCTAAAGCAGAACTAAAATTTCTTATTTCTGTATAATCGCTTTCGCAATCGCCTATTCTTGCTTTAACACGCCAGTAATAATAACTAATTCCAGGATGCAACGGGAAACCAATTTGAGTTTCCTGTAATGGAATATCTTGATAAAATGATGCTTGTTGCTTATTAAAAGCATTGTCTGAACAAACTTCTAATATATAATATTCAGCATTTGGAACTTCCTGCCACATCAATTCTATATTATCCATTGCTCCAAAAAGGTTGTTTTCAGGACTTATAAGATTTGGACCTGGCGTTGTTGTTTCAAAAGAATCTGTTCCTGTCCATTCACTATAAATATAATCTTCGCCAAACAAATCTGCTGTTCTTATTCTCATCTTATAATAGTATTGATGCTGATATTGAAGTATATTATTCATAATATAACTCTTCGTATTTGGAGCATTAATAATAGTAATTAGCGAATCATTTTGCGAATTATAAATAGCAATTTGTATATAGTAGTCGTCTGAAAGATTGCTTCGCCATCTCAACTCTGCATTATTTAATGGCACACATTTACTATTTGTTACAGGCATTGATATTATTTCAGGCATTTCCAACGGTGTGTAAAAATAATATGTTTCCGACCAATCTGCAACACACGGGTCCGTTCCTGCGTTTTGGATTAACTGAACTTGCCATTTTATTTCTTTATTAGGCAAATCTGTTATATCAAATTTATATACCTGGTCCAGCAATAATAAAGAATCAATCAATATATTGCTTTCAGCATCATAAATTTTTAAAATATAGTTGTCATTTAAAGATATATCAGAACTCCATATTAGCGATGTATAGAGACGTTCATCTTCTTTTATAGTTAGACAAGTAGTAAAGTTTTCAGGTTCTAACAATGTAGCAGCCGATTTGATAGTATGAAAAGTCCTTATATCAGAAAAGTTGTTAGGACAATTAATATCACGCAATCGCCAAAAATATTTTGTATTATACTCTAACTCTGCATCAGCAATCGTTAAATATTCGGGCTTCGTGATGACAGGAACTAATACATCAAAGCTGTTATTTTTTGACAATTGGACTTCATAAAAATAGTCGTGTTCGGCGACTTCAGGAGTCCAATCAAATTTAATACTTGTCGCTACACATTGTGCATCATCTTCTAATGAGTTAGCACCATAACTTGCTCTTGGTATCATATAGAAATAACGGACAGCCCTATATGTTATACTACCAATAGTAGCAACTACTTCCCATTTATACGCTGCCCTTGAGGACATTTCAGGGAAGTCAAACGAGTTAAATAAAAAACTCGTTTCGTTGTCTTCTATTTCTTCTGACGCAACTAATAATGTTGTATCCTTATAGAAACTAATAACAACGTCTGACAGAGGCAAATTAGTCGGATTGTCATAATTCCAACTGCACTCTATTTCGCCTTCTACTACACACAGATTATAGTTAGAAGGGAAAACTAATTCAATTCCCGCCCCAATTAAAGTAAGAGGGGCGTTCAGCAATAACAATACTAAAAGATATTTTAGTATTTTGTTTACACTATTTGCTTTCATATAATTTATCTTTAATAATTAATTACAATATATTTTTTTACAAAAATAAGGTTTTTTTCTAAAAAAAATACTATATTTTTGAAAAGCCCAACGAATGCAATATATAAGGATGTTTCAGGTTTTTATAGGGATTTTTGGTTTTACAAAAAATGCTCAATATCCTGCCAAAAAGCTTTTTTGATTAGCAAGGATTCTGTATATTGTTAAATAATTCTCTAATTTGTTGGATTATCATCGCATCCCGTAGCAAATTCTTTTCGCTTGTAACTAACATAAATTTTATTCCCACGAACTCTAAAATGACCTGGCAAATCATTTCGTTGGATGCCTGCTTTTTTGCTTTTTTTATTTTTTAAAGAGTTTTTTGAATAGCGTTCTAAAAATAATTTTTCAGTGTAAAAATGTATCTTTTCAATTAGTTCTATATCACTATTTTTGCTTAAATAATCAAGTATCTTTTTAATATTTTTGCACTGTTTTTTTAAGTTTTTCCTTTGCATTTTTCTTTTTCTCCGTCATTTTTTCGTATTCGCTACGAGTCACTTTTGCTTTTTTCATTATATTTTGGACATTTGTAAAATAAGCGTCTTGCGTCATTGATTTCGTTTTTTCTATGTATCGTTCTAAACTTTCACGATATATTTTTATTTGTTTTCCGTCTTCTATGCCACTAATAACGCCGTCTTTATACATATTGATAACCTTCCGAACATCAATATTTCCAAGCAATTCAGCCGCTTCTTTCGTGGACAACAAAAAACGACTGCTGACTATTTTACTTCTCAATTCTACTTCACGCATTTGCAGCAGATTAGCACTTATTTCTTTTAGCATTTCTGCCATTTGCATCTGCATTTGCATTAAACTTTCTGCACTTTTATGTGATTCTATTTTAATTTTATTTTTAAAATTGTGCTATATATTATATAATGTCTTTTAATACTTATAATAAGTTTTATCTATTGTTTTTTACATAACTAAATTAAAATTTTTACAGATTTGGAAATTTCATTTAAAAACCTTATTTTTGTATTCTAATAAAATTGATACTAACTTTTTAAAATAAATATTAAGGATTAAAGCAATGTTTAAATCAAAACATTATAAGGGGAACGGTACCCTTGCAAAAAATACCGACACCTCCTCCAACACCATTTGTAGTAAAAATACTACAAGCAATGTAGTGGAAACTACTGTACGGGGGGGGGATTCTTACTACAAAGCGTGTAGTAGAATCGTTACATTCCCGTCTTGCTGAAATAGTTTCAGCATCTACGCAAATAACAAGGGGATTCCGAAATAAGTTCGGAACGAAAGCAGAACAACCAACTCTCCATAATGAATTAGATTCAGCAACTTCTACTCTACTTTATAACAAGGAAATGCCGAAACAAATTAGGGGAAACAAAATTGGATTACCACGACTGCGACTCGCAATGTTATCTATATTTCCGCGACTACGACTACCTATGACAATAATGGTAATTACTTTAGTTGCTGCCACTAGTGTGAATATAAAAGCGGCAGATTTTGAAATTATAAGTGATACAGTAAAATTTTATAGTGAATTAGTTATGGCTAAAGATACGAGTAATATTGGTAAAGTAACAACTACTTCAATGACTTTTGAAATGCCTATAATTGCAATCAAAAACAAAAAAGGGTTATATGCTATGTATAATACAAAAGACAATAAATTTCTTACTGATTTCATTTATACAACAATAAAAGGTAGTTCCCCATTTGATGATTTAATAATTGTTAGCAAAGATAACACAACTTATAATTTTTTACTTTTAGATATCGGATCATTTAAGGAAATTAATGTATATTCAGATGCTTGTTGTAGTAAGTCATTAGGCACTGCTGCTTATTACGGAGCGATGAACAATAAACTCCGTTTTGATCCAAGTTTAAAGGACTGGGGTATATCCCCTAATCTTGAGAACCAAACTATTTTCATATTTGATAGTGGTTTTCTTCTTTGGGATAATAAAAAACAAGAATTATACCTATTTGACTATACAAGTAGACAAGAAGGAGATGATACTATTTATATTTTAAGATAAAGTAGGTTCTGCTACATTATATAATGCCTTTTAACTATTTACAATAAGTTAAAAGGCATTTATACTAAAAAATACAAATATTAAAAACAATAGTCAAGATTATTAATCAAATATATTACTAATCTTAATGAAATCCTGGTTCAAACAATAAATATTTATGTGATGCCGTATTAGATATAACATAACATTTTTAGCAGTGCCAAAAGCATAATTGTATGAATTTAATTCGGGTTCCAAGATTAAATTCACATCCAAATTCAGTATGCCAAACAATAATTTTTTAACACTTATCTGTTTTTTTCTATAAGATCCGTTAACGCTTCAAATCCTTCAAATTCAAGCAAGCCATTTGTTTTGAAAAAATGAACTTTAAAAGTAGCATGATCTTCAAAACCAGAAAATTCATTTTCAAATACAACAGAAATTTTACCATCTCCGTCATCGTTCAATAAAACTTTATATTGAACTCTGGCACTTGTCCATACGCCACCTCGGATAAACGGTGGTCTAAAAGAATACTTTTGAATAACTTTGAATGCTGAATCTTTTTTTTGCGTTAAAACAACTATGTTAGACCTAATCATACCTTTTTTTAATCCTAAATCATTATCTGCAGTAGCATCTCTTTCTATTTCGGCACCGACTATAAGAAGGTACTGTTTTACTGCATTAAATACTGCATCAAAATCTGCTTCGTAGTATTCTATATACTTGTCACGGATATATTTTTCAGCAGCAGGAACATCATACTCGTCATCTTCTTGAGCGAGAACTATATTAGTATTTACTATAAAAGTAAATAACAGAACAAAGGAAAAAAAATAATTTGTTTTAATTTGCAGCATAGTTTTAATTTGCATAATATTTATATTTTATTAAATTAATAGCAAATATAATAAAAATATTAAAAAAAATATATTTTGTTATACCGAACTTATTTTTGCATTCTAAAATTATTATTCTATGGTGTATCATTAAATGGCTCATTTATTTCTATAATATAATTATCTATGCTCCATCTGTTATTTAATTTTAGTGGTTGTGGTATTTTCTTAAATGGCTCGCATAATTCAAAAGGAACCAGCGTTCCTTTATCAAAAATCCCATTATCATTTGCATCAATAAAATACATAATTTCATATTCACCTGCTAAAACACTATCGCAAAGAAAAGTATTATCTTCATTTATTTTTGCTTGTTTAGTTAATTTTTTTTCTTTTTGAGTAAAGATTAAATATCGGTTATTAGTAAAATTAGTATCAATTACTTTTCCGCTAATATGTAGATATATATTAGTATCTATAAGTTCGGTAGTATCAATTTCTAATGTATCAAGTTCAGTAGTATCAGCAGGAGTTTCTATTGGTGGAGGTGGATTGATAACGTCATTAGGTATAAGTTCTACATATTTTGTAGAGCAATCAGTGATTTTTGTGATAAATTGCGGAACAGCAATAGTATCTTTTGCATTAGTAATCATTCCATCTTTATCGACATCTTTAACACCAAGCACAATATATTTATCATCTTTTAATGCAGGAATAACAAATGTACCATTAGCACCAACAAGCATTTTATAATCGGGTTTATCATTAAGATAATCAATATTTTCTCTATGAATGTAGCAAAATACATAATAGTTAGTCGTATTTGCAGTATATACTATTCCTTCAATTTTGCAAGAATCAATAATATCACCCGTAGAAAAACAAGAATAAAAAGGGCTTTCAGCAATATTCCCATAATGATCAACATATTTGCCTGAAAGAGAAACAGAATAAGTTGTATTTGGTTTTAGTTCTTCCGTTAAAGTTATGTTTAGAGTTTTTGCTTTCCATTTAAAAGAATATTTTATTGTTGGTGCAATTTGCAAATTTTCTATAACAACACTTCTATTCATATAAGAATTGAACTCTATTTTAATATCTTTTGGAGCGTAATTAATCTCGCCATCTTTAACTGAACAATTAACCACGACAGGAATTGTTTTAATACCTTCGCCACCACTCGGAGCAACTATATTAGCACACCCCGATATAATTAAACAAAAAGATAATAATACTATACTATTTTTTTTCATAGTATTACAAAAATAAGAAAAAGATAAATTACAAAAACATTCTGCAATATATAAACGGTATATCATAACAACAAACGTAATTCAGAGCAACTTATTTTCTTTTTGTAGATTGATAGTATTCAATCATATCTTTAAGAAATGTAACTACTACAGCAGTTACAGGAACTGCAATTAGCATACCTAAGATGCCAAACATAGAGTTAAATATAAATACCGACAAAATCATTAAAATGGGATGCAAACCTATTTTATTTCCGGCAACATTCGGTTCTAAAATATAAGCATTAATAAAAGTAATTAGACACAAAACTAACGAAATTATGCCAAAATTATAAAAGAAATTACCATCATTAGCAATTAGAGAAGTCAAAACTCCAATAGCAATTGTAATTATAATTCCAAAGTAAGGAATCGGACTAAGAAGTGTAGCAACACAAGCAAGCAATATAGCATATGGAACATCAAAGACAACTAAAAAAATGCCACCAAAGATGCCAATTATCAGTGATGCAATAATTTGCCATCCAACATAAATTCTAATAACACTATTAAGTTTATAAATATATTTGTATAGAGTTTTGTTTTCAGTTTTTAGAATAGTTTTAATTTTATTTTTAATGTTAGAAAAATCTTTTAGAAAATAAAAAGTAAGAATCGGCAGCAAAATCACATTAATTAGTTGCGTAGTAACGTTACTTAGTCCAGAAAGAAGTGTAATAATAAAATTAAATAAACTTTTTGATATATCTTGTATTTTTGGCATTAGTTCGTTATCAAATAGTTCTTTTAATGTATATTTGCTTAAGCCAATTTTCTTTAACACATCGGTAGTATCCTCACTTGTGCTAAATCGTTTTACATCTTCAACGTATATATTTATTTGTTTAATTATGCTGCTTGCTTGCTCTAATAATTGCGGAAACAAATATATTGAAAGCGTTGTTATGAGTCCGATAAATACTAATATTGCTAAAGTTGATGATACCCACCTTTTTATTCCTAATCGTTCTAATTTTGATAAAACTGGGTCCAATAAATATCCGACTATTAATGATAACATAAAAGGAATTATTGTCGTTCCTAAGTTTTGGAATAGCCAAAATAAAAATATAATTCCGAACAAAATAATGTATGAAGTAAGTATTTTAGCGGACTTTCTATAAGGGTAAACAATAATTAAAGATAATAAAAATATTAAAAGTGTATTGAATATTAACTTTGTTTCTATTAGAAAAAACAAAAAACCACCTAACGATATCAAAATTAGGATTGCAAACAAGAAATTGTTTTGAAAGTTGTTTTGGTTATTATAATTATTTTTATATAAATTATAGTGTTTTTTTAAATTTAGCATTTACATATTTTTTATAGTGTTTTGCTAAAATAGTGTTTTTTGTAAAAATAATAAAGTGCTATAAAATGTCTTCCCGTGTTTTTTTCGGCATCCCTTTACTAATAAATAAAGGGATACCGAAATAAACTCGGCAGAACATTTTTATATGAGGTTGTATTATTTAAGTTAAAAAATCAGCCATTTACGTAATAATCTACGAATATTGCAGGTGTATGAACAAATTCAGGTTCTATTGTTCCTACTTCTACGAGTTCATTAATTTCAGCGATAACTATATCTGCTGCTGTTGCCATAATAGGATTAAAGTTTTGCGAAGTTCCAAAGTATTGCAAATTGCCTGCTTTGTCCCCTTTTGTAGCACCAATAAGAGATATATCAGCCCTTAACGGCTTTTCTAATAAATAATCCACTCCATCAATGCTTATTATTTGTTTGCCATCTGCTACAACAGTGCCAAGTCCTGTTTTAGTAAGAACTCCACCAAGTCCTGCACCTCCACAACGAATACGTTCCGCAAGGGTCCCTTGTGGTGAAAACTCTATTTCTAATTCGCCACTATTCATCATTTCGCCTGTGATGGGATTAGTTCCTATATGCGAAGTAATAATTTTTTTTACTTGCTTATTTACAACTAATTTGCCGATACCGTAATCGGGCATTGCAGTATCATTTGCAATAATAGTAAGATTATTTATTGGAGTTTGAACTAATAAATCTATTATTTTATGCGGATTTCCATTACCAAGGAATCCACCAATCATAACACTCATACCACTTTTAATATGATTAACTGCTTCCTGTATTGAGATATGTTTGTTCATATTTTTAGTTTTAACTATATTTAGAATTGTTTTTTGTCGTTAAAAATAGCAAAATGTTTGCGAAATAACGCTTTTAATTAGATTACAAAAAAAATAAAATCATAACACAAAATTACTTGCAAACACTAAATAATCTTTGCCTTCATCTTTATATTTTTGTTTAATTGCGTCTATTTGCTCTTGGCTGATATATTTGAACACTGCAAACACTGACGAACCGCTCCCTGTTAATCTTGCCATCCCGCCTGACAAATTCGCTAAATAATCGTATATTTCTTTCACTTCAGGATAACTATTAAATATAACTTCCTCAAAATCGTTAAGCATATTGTTTTTCAAAAAAGCATACTGAGAACAACCTTCTAACTCGCATTCATAATCGCTGATAAGAGTATTATATGTGCTGTTATCAACTTTTACGTCTATAATCTTTCTATCTAATGATTGATATGCTAAACCTGTATCAATATGTATTTTCGGATAAATTACGAGAACTCTGCCCCTAAAACCTGTCTGTTCTAATGCTCCATTTACCATTCTTATGCAATCTAATTCCTTACAGTATTCGCCCCGACCATAAACCCATTTAGGACGAGATGATAAAAAAAACGGAACATCTGAACCCAATTCCACTGCTATATTACGCAACTCGCTTTTAGTTAATCTTAAATGCCAAAAATTATTTAACTCCTCCAAAATTGTTGCTGCATCGCTACTTCCGCCGCCTAAACCTGCTCCTAAAGGTATTCTTTTTTGTATTTTTATTAAAGCCCCGCAAGGACAATTAGTATATTCTTTAAGTGCCATTGCCGCCTTATAAACTATATTTTCCTCCTGTGGAATGTCGTAATTGCACTCTATAATAACAGGTCCTTCGATTATATTTTTTATTTTCAGAATATCGCCAAAATGTATTTTGTGCATCAGCGAAAAGATATTATGATAGCCATCTGTCCTTTTATTTAGCACTTTTAGTATTAAATTGATTTTTGCATTTGCTATTATTTTATTTTTCATATTTTCAAACAATTATTTATAATTTTAGATATGACACATTTTTTTTACAGAATTAGTAACGTTTTTACGCGTTTCGCGTCAATTTAAGGCGTTTCGCGTCATTTTAAGGCGTTTCGCGTTAATTTAAGGCGTTTCGCGTCAATTTAAGGCGTTTCGCGTCAATTTAAGAGCATTGCTCTAAAAACGTTACTAATTTTGCAACACGCTATCAAAATGCTGTGTTTAATGAAAAATAAAAGCCATTAGATGCCGGAACCTGACGACAAACTCCGCCTACACAAAGTATTCCTGCACGCTGTCTGCCATAACCCAATGCCAAACGAGTAGAACCTTTTGTGTATGCAACATTGCCATTAAAGTAATGAATTTGCTTCTCTTCATTCGCATTTCCATAATTAAAATCATCATAAATAGTAATATACCAGCCCGGCGAAATTGTAAGTTCTGCAAGCAAACCCAACCAATTTCCATTAATAATATCATGCGAAGTGACTGCCGAGTCCTGTTCAGCCCATTGGTGCTGCAATTCTAATTTTAGAGCGTGTTTTTGCGTCAATTTATATATTCCATAAATGCACGCAACATTAGAATAGACCTTGCCCGAATTAGGAACGCCACTGTTCTCAATTCGGTCTCTATCGTAAATTATATTGTAAAATGAAAGATGCCCCTTGAAATCATTAGAAAACTTGCGGTCTAACGCTATATTTATGTCTTGGAAATATAAATCATCTCCTCTGCCGAAAAATGGGGATTCATATTTATATTCATCAATTTTAGTGGTATCTATACTAAAAATTTGTGAACAATTTATTGTAAGGTCTGTTCCATATTTACCACCGATTTTTCCTTTCGGTATCATATAATTTACTTCTGCTTGCATACCTGCTTCGCCATTTATTTGCGTAGAATAAGGATACATCGTTGTTAAACGATAAGCGTGCTGTTTAGTTATTGGCGGAATAAAATTTAGCATTAACTCGCTTTTTACAGCATTTCTATCGCTACGAAAGTCCATATTATCTATCTTATGGAGATTTAAAGTCGCACTAAAACCATCATCAAAATAAGAACCATTAAGTATAAAACCATATCCTGGATTGTATGTATTGCGATTAGTAACATTCGGATTATTGTATTTATAGGAGTATTCAGCATCAACAGAATAATTTTCAGAGAAAAGTGCAGCCCGTCCCGACCACGCAAGAACATTTTCGGGCATCTTCAAATTAAAATCTCTATCCGCCTGAAAGACACTAATAACACTTGCTCCTGCAGTTATATTCGTTCCATATTTGTCTAACAATTCATTCAAACTAAAATTAACATCACCGCCCCGAATAATACCTTCACCTTGCGTCCAGTAGTTTCTTTGCGTTCCCCATATTCCCGTAATGTCAATTCCGTTAATAGGACGCACTCTAAACCTTGCTCCATCCATAGCATTATCTATTCCGAGTGCTTTTTCTTCATAAGTTCTAAATATGATTCCGCTACCGAATTGCTCGTAAAAATTGCCCGCAGTTATCTCAATAAAATCAGTAGAATAAGATATAAATCGGTTAGCGATACCTTGTCCTTTATAACTTGTTTCTATGCCTTGTAGCGGGTTAAGATAATGCTCATATCTTATTCCTGCGGTTAGTCCGCCATTAGAATAATTTAGATTAAAGAATCCTTGCGATTGCAATTGTTCGGGAACTTTTTTTGCTTCCATAGCAGAATCTGACTTATAAGTTTGTCCTTCGAACTGGAAATTACCTGAGAAATTGCCGAAATTTTGAGCATTTAATGTAATTGTTCCTAATAGGAAAATGATTATGTGTATCTTTTTCATAACAACAAATTTTAATATAAAATACAAAAATACAAAAAATATTTTGAAAAAATGCTATTTCATAAAAAACATTGTCATTCCGTGCTTGACACAGCATAAAAAAATAACACGGGGATTAATCCCCGTGTTATGTAAATTATACTAACAAACTACACAAAAAAGAACGCTATGACCATTAAAATAATTATAGAAAATGCTATGTATGTTTGAACGACACCTGTTTGCATTTGTCTAATAATTCTACCTTTTAAACCGATAGTCCAAGCAGTTAGATTAACAAAACCATCAACAACTAAATTGTCAAACTTGCCTGTGAACCAAGAAACTCCACGCATCATTGTAGCACTAAAATTAACAAAACCATCAACAACTTTGTTATCAAAAAATGATAATATTTTAGATAATAGTAAAGTTCCGCCGATAAATGTTTTTTCGTATATTTCATCTATATACCATTTATTAAATGATAATTTATATAGTGGTTTAAATGTTGTGGCAACCTTATCTGCATTGATTTGCCGCCATTGATAAACTACAAATGCAAGCAATATACCGCATCCTGCAATTAATAATGACATTAGCATTGCTTGTAAATGAAAATGATGTGATTCTTCTTCAAATATATTTAGTGTATGATGTTCGCTATGTTCTGCATATATGTCGCGAATTTGTTCGGATAGGAAGCATATTTTCCCATCGTCTGTTATAACAAGTTTGTCACCATCTTCAAAAAAATCTTCCAAACTATTAAGTTTATTTACAAACTCTAATGTCATTTCTGCGTCAAGACCCAATAACTGTTCGTCTTCTCCTTCCAAGAATAACAATCCTGTTGATTTTTCTAACAACAAAATTGCATCTTCGCCGAATTCGCCGAATTGGGCAAGAGGTTCATATATAGTTTCTCTTACCACCTTTCCATTATTTAGAATTAAAAGTTTGCTATATTTAGTTCCTCCTACGCCATTCAAGTAATCTACAAATCTTTGTGCTTCTTCGGGAGTTGCTAATCTTTCTACATCGCTTCCATATTCTTTTGCTAATATTATTCCATCATCTTTAGTAGATAAAACTATATCATCAAGTAATGCTGCGTTATAGATTGGATATTCATAATTATTATCTACAATAATTTTTCCATTAGGAGCAATAGCAAGTTTTTTACCTTTGTAATTATTTTTAAACCTACTTACAAATTCTTGTTTTTCCTCAAAAGTTGCAAATCTGTAATTTTGGCTATTTTTATTACCGATATATAATGTTCCTTTATTATCTGTAGTAAACATAACAGAGTCACCACCAAGTTCAAGAGTAGCACAAGGATATTCATAATTAATTTTATTTATTGGAGTTATAAAATCAAATTGATATTGTGCAGGAACTATATTTTCAGGCGTTTTAACTTTATCTAAAAACCATCCACTGCCCGCATTAAAAGGATTCCCCGAATAGAAAAACCAAAAAGATAATGTAGCAAGTAAAATTAAAGGAAAAGTAATTAC
>WRLB01000036.1 GCA_009777815.1 Bacteroidota bacterium | reverse complement strand
AGTAATTAGAATTTTCTAAAAATAATTAGAAATTTCTAAAAATAATTAGAAATTTCTGAACAAAATCTGTCATTCCGAACTTGTTTCGGAATCCCCTAATTAAAATTAGTAGATGCTGAAATAAATTCGGTATGGCAGCGTTTTTGTATAGAAATTTCTTATATTTGTAAATTGTTTTGCTAACAAATCATTACTTTAAACTATGATGTATAATGAACAAGAATTTATAAAAGCATTGGAACAATCGTTCAAAATGTATAAAAAACACGGAGCAAGAAGCACAAAAAAACTTAAGCCAATCCATACTTTTATAGCAAATACTTTAAAAAATATTTGGGATAAATCTTATAGCATTTACTATATGAGTGATGATACAAAAGAAATTGCAGTAGAAGGAAAATACTATCCAAAATATATTGATATAACTATTACTAAAAACGAAAAACCTGTTTTCTGTTTAGGAATAAAATTTGCAACATCAAATTATAAGCAAAATGCTAATAATTACTTTGAAAATATGATGGGCGAAACAGCAAACATACAAGCAGTTGGAAATCTACCATATGCACAACTTATAATATTAAGACACCAAACACCTTATTATAAAAAGAATGAAACAGAAAAACCTTCTAAAATAGAAGTTATAAATGATAAAGATATTCAAAAGTATTTAAAGTTATTGTTTGATAATCCACAAGCACATAGACCATATTTTATTGGTATTCAACTCATTAATATCAATGAAAAAACTGGCAAGATTACATTTACTGATTTAGATAAATTATTTTCAAAAGAAGTTGCAAATTTATTAAAAACAAAACTTTCTTTATCTCATTTTTTTAATGAAATTTATTCTTACAAAGATTACTTAATAACGGAAAATAATGGCAAGTTTAGTTAAAGAATATTCTCAAGAAAAATTGTTAGGACAAATTTATACGCCAAGTTTTGTAGTTTGCAAAATTTTGGATGATATAGGATATAATTCAACTAATATATTGGGAAAAACGATTATTGATCCTGCTTGCGGTGATGGTAGATTTTTAGAAGAAGTTGTTAGAAGAATAATAAAACTTTCTACAAAAAATGACTTAAAAAAAAACTTGTTATGTGTTTATGGTTGGGATATTGATAGTGAAGCAATTAAAGAATGTATTAAAAATTTAAATGATTTAATAAAAGATAAAAATATCAATATAGAGTGGAATATATGCGTTACGAATTCAATAAAAAAATATGAAACATCTGATTTGTTTTATGTAAATGAAGTGCAAAAATTTGATTTTATTGTTGGAAATCCACCATATATTCGCATACAACATTTAGATGTCGAACAACGCCAATATATCCAAACTAATTATGATTTTTGCAAAAGTGGTTCTACTGATATTTATATTGCTTTTTATGAGTTATGTTTAAACTTTCTATCTGAAAATGGTGTTTGTGGTCTTATTACTCCAAACACTTTTCTATTTACGGAAACAGCACGACAAATGCGACAGCATTTTGCAGAAAATAAATTACTATTGCAAATCACTAATTATGGTGACATTCAATTATTTAACAATGCAACAACTTATTCGGCAATAACTATTTTTAATAAAAAACAAAATGATAATTTTAGATTTCAAAAAGCAATAACAGAAACAACTTTTGAAGAAAAAATATTTGATTTTTCCGAATTACAAGAACCTTTTTGGCAACTTACAACAGAAAAAAACGAAATTATAAAAGGTAAAAAATTAAAAGAAATATGTAATATTCATGTAGGAATAACTACACTTTGTGATGCCGCTTATATTTTTTCTGTTGAAGATATTGCTGAAAATTTTGTTTATGCAAACACAAAACTTAAAGGAAAAATAAAAATAGAAAAATCTATATTGAAGCCGATTGTTAAAGGTTCAAAATTAAAACACTCGGATGAAGAAATAAAAGAATATGTTTTGTTTCCATATCATCAAATAAATGGCAAACATATAATAATTCCTGAAAATGATTTGAAAGAAAATTATCCATTAGCATACAATTATTTGCATTCCATTAAGAAGGAATTAGATAAACGAGATAATGGAATTCCTAATTCTGTATCGTGGTATGCGTTTGGTAGAAGTCAAGGATTAGATACAAGTTTTGGCGAAAAAATTATATTTTCTCCGATGAATGAGAAGCCAAACTTTATTTATTATAGTAATCCGAATTGCACTTTTTATTCGGGGTATTGCATAAAATTTAATGGCAATATAGATAAAATTATGCCTCAATTAAATTCTGATAGAATGGAGAGATTTGTATCTATGTCAAGTCGTGATTTTCGTGGTGGATGGAAGGCATATAATAAGAAAATAATTGAAAACTTTGAGATAACGGTTTAAAAAAAACAAGCAAAAATAAATTAGAAATTTCTAAAAATAATTAGAAAAACCTGTTCAACAATTAGAATTTTCTAAAAATAATTAGAAAAACCTGTTTAGTAATTAGAATTTTCTAAAAATAATTAGAAAAACCTGTTTAGTAATTAGAATTTTCTAAAAATAATTAGAAATTTCTAAAAATAATTAGAAATTTCTGAACAAAATCTGTCATTCCGAACTTGTTTCGGAATCCCCTAATTAAAATTAGTAGATGCTGAAATAAGTTCGGAATAACAAGTAATTTGCTCGGAATATATAGAAAAAATGCTATATTGCAACAAATAATTAAATAATTCAATCTAATATGAATAGAAATAAGTTAAAAGGCACTTATACTGCTTTTATTACTCCATTTAGAGATGATTTTTCTGTTGATTACGGAACTTTAATAAAATTAGTAGAGAGGCAAATAAAATCAAATGTAGAAGGGCTTATTATCCTCGGAACTACAGCAGAATCGCAAACACTCAATAAAAAAGAAAAACTTGATGTTATTCTTAAAATACAAGAAGAGGTTAATGGCAAGATTCCTTTAATTGTCGGCACGGGAAGTAATGATACTCGTGCAACTATTGAAGCAACTCTTATAGCACAAAAATATAATTTTGATGGCGTTTTAGTTGTTTCGCCTTATTATAATAAACCGACTCAAAATGGTTTGTATCGGCATTTTAGGACTATATCAGAGGCAGTAGATATTGATATAATTTTATATAATGTTCCGAGCAGAACTAATGTAAATATACTGCCCGATACGGTTCAAAAGGTTGCCGAAGATTGTTCTAATATCATAGGGATAAAAGAATCAAGCGGCAATGTTGAACAAATTATGGATGTTATTAATAATACGCCTGCTGATTTTATAGTTATGTGTGGCGATGATGCTTTAGCAGTTCCGTCTATATTTGTTGGTGCTAAAGGTGTAATTTCTGTATTATCTAATTATGCACCTTTGCAATTTGGTAATTGTATTAGAGCGGCTTTAGAAGGAAATATCGCAGAAGCAAATAAATTACATTATGAACTATTTGATTTAATGAAAGTTAATTTTATAGAAACTAGTCCTGCTCCCGTAAAAGCAATAATGAAAGAACTTGGTTTGCTTGACAATGATTTAGTTCGTTTGCCTCTTGTTCCGCTATCTACAAGCAATTTAGGACTAATTAAATCAATGCTGTATAATAGGTATGTTATATGAATGTATGCAAATGGTATAAAGAATTTCAGAATGGCAGAATATTAAAATAATTTACTCATTTTAGTGTAGTTATAGCATCTTCCATAATGTAAAACGAACCACACACCACAGCAGGCAAATCTTCCGTTCTAATAATAGCACAAGCATCAGATATATTTGCTTTAATTTGTATATTTTTGATGCCAATTTGCTCGGCTATTGTTTTTATCTCTTCGGGGCTGGCAGCACGTTCTAAATTGAGTTTCGGCAATATAAGTTGGTTGCAAATTGGTGCTAATAGTTCTAAAATATGCTTAATACTTTTATCTTTCATTACACCAAAAACGATATTCCATTTAGTATTTTTGTATATTTCGTTCAGAGTTTTAACTAATGAAGAAATAGATTCAGAATTATGTGCAACATCCAGTATAATTGGCGTTTCATTTGTGGAAATATCCTTAATTCTGCAATCAATTCCTGTATTTTTTGTAACATTTTCTATACCTATGCCAAGGCATCCTTTTTTGATGTTAAAGCCCGAAAATTGAATGAATAATGAAGCAAACCATACCAATTTTATATTTTCAAGTTGATGTCTGCCAATCAGCGAACAGGAGCGTCTTGTCAGCGATATATCCCGAACAATGCTATCAGTAAAAAAAACTTCTTCCTCTGTTCTAAATCTGACTATTCCATCGTCATTAGCAATAGAATATATCAACTTATAAGCGTTATCATCGTTTTTCTTATACTCTATAAATTCAATGTATGGGAAATTATAAGTAACATAGTAAGGGGCTTTCAATTCGTTAGCGTGCTTTATCAAATGCTCTAATATATGTGGATTTGTATCTTGGATAATCACAGGAATATCGGACTTAATTATTCCTGCTTTCTCTTCAATAATATCTATAAGTTCGTTTCCTAAAATATCTGTGTGGTCGGTTGATATATTAGTAATAATGGATAAAATAGGGGTAACTATATTAGTAGAGTCATATCTACCGCCCAGTCCTGTTTCAATAATCGCAATATCAACTTTTTTATCATAAAAATGCTTAAACGCAATCGTAGTAGTTATATCAAAAAACGAAGCATTAATATCTTCCGCCAAAGCGTCTATCATATTATATATTTTCACAATTTCGTTATCATTTATACATTGTCCATTTATTTTTATCCTTTCATTAAACTTAAATATATGCGGCGAAGTATATAACCCAACCCTATATCCACTCTCTTGCAAAACAGAAGCAAGCATACTACAAATACTTCCTTTGCCATTTGTTCCAGCTATATGGATTGTCGGATAGTTTAAGTGTGGATTGTATAAGAATTGGCACAATTCGGTTATTTTCTCTAATGTTTTAGTAGTATAACTTTGTTTTAGTGAGTATAGTTTTGTTAGCAATGAATTTATATTTACCATTATATATTAATATCATTTTTTTAATATTCGGATGCAAAATACGTTTATTTTTTAAATTATTTATTGTTATAAAAAAATAGCAAAACAGAATCCCTGCCGTTAAAATTCTTGAAGCAAGTTTTAAGTTAAAAAAAAGTGGACACTAAAATACTAAAAAACCTTATTTTTGTAAAAAATAAAAATTTGGAAATTAGAAATAAAAAAGTTATTTTTGAATTTGTGAAACGTTAAACTTATTGTTTTTTGATTTTTTATACTTAACATACATACTCCGGTGGCGGAATTGGTAGACGCTCAGGACTTAAAATCCTGTGTTGGCAACAACGTGTGGGTTCAAGTCCCATCTGGAGTACAAACGGCTATGAAGCAATTTATAGCCGTTTTATTTTTTGTGGTAATTTACAAAGTATCATACTATAAGTGTTATAAATATACAGGTATTAAATATACAGGTGTTACAGAGAAATGTTGTATATTTGTAATTATGAAAATAACAATATAATTATTTTGTTCCCAATGACAGAATGCCAATATAGTAAAAATTAGCACGGGGGCTTGCCCCCGTGTTAAAAAAGATGCTGAAAGAAGTTCAGCAGGATAATATAAAAAATACAACTAAACATTATCTTTGCAAAATGATAACTAAACTTACTTATGATGAAATTATTAAAAATAGAAAGACAATAACGCAATTTAAAGAAAATAAACATTTGCCTATATCTGTTATTCTTTATAATGTGCGTAGTATGTATAATGTTGGGACGTTCTTTAGGACTTGTGATGCGGCTAATATTAATGAGTTAATCCTCACTGGTTTTACGCCTTATCCGCCAAGAAATGAAATAGATAAAACCGCTTTAGGAGCAACCGATAGTGTTATTTGGCAGTATAACAAAAATGTTTTCGATGCAATAAATGAACAGAAAAAGACAAATAAATCTAAAATTATTGCCGTAGAATTAACAAATAAAAGTAGACAATATAGTTCTTTGAATAAGGATGATTATCCTTTATGTTTGGTGTTCGGCAATGAACTTACTGGAATTGATGATAATGTATTAGAATATTGTGATGATGCTATTGAAATCCCAATGTATGGAGTAAAACATTCGCTAAATGTTGGAGTTTGTGGTGGAATTGTTATATTCGAAGCAGTTAAAATTGCTAATACGTTGAATCAATAAAACTAATTTTATTATAATTACAATTATTTTCCTTATTTTTGTATTATGAAAAAGGCATTTTTCTTTGATAGAGATGGAATTGTTAATGTTAAATTGGAAAATGATTATGTAAAATCTATTGATGAGTTTGTTTTTACGGAAGGTTTTTTTGATTTTTTCAAGTTAATTAAAGAAAAAAACTATATCGCAATTCTTGTTACAAATCAGCAATGTATAGCAAAAAATATAATAAATACTGATACACTCGCAGCAATTCATACTTATATGCAGGAAGAACTATTAAAACATTCGGGATATAATTTTGATGATGTTTATTATTGTCCTGACCTTGATGGAACTAATTCTATAAACAGAAAGCCCGCCATAGGTATGTTCACCGATGCAATTAAAAAACATAGTATTGATGCGCGCTCATCTTGGACTATAGGCGATAGTAACACCGATATTGAAGCAGGAAGTAAAGCAGGAACAAAAACTATATATGTTAATAAAATAAAAAATGTTAAAGGTATGCAACCTAACTTATGCTTTAATAATTTAGCAGAAGTTTATGAGTATTTTATAAATTTATGGGAATTTAAATAGGAGTTTAATGGAAGAAGCAATTATAAAAATTAATGATTTTTTAGCAATCGTATCAGGGCTACCATATATATATTTAGTGATAATTGCATTCGGATTGACGCTATCGGAGAATATATTCCCGCCTGCACCTTCAGATGTCTGCTTTGTAGTTATTACAGGATTAGTCGGCTTTAATGAAGAACTAATGATACCTGTAATTTTATCAGCATCACTCGGTGCCACAATCGGTTTTTGGATAATGTATATATTAGGTTTAAAGTTTGAAAAGAAAATCGTGGAAAGTAATAAAATAAAGTTTATATCAAAAACATCAATAGAAAAAGCAGAAAAAATGTTCCAAAAATGGGGAATAAAAATCGTAGCCATCAATAGATTTATGTCAGGAACTCGTGCAGTGATTTCATTTTTTGCAGGAATGTCAGCACTTCCAAAAACAAAAACACTAATCTATGCAGGTATATCTTCATTACTATATTATGGTTTATTAGCGATGGTCGGCTATTACTTTGGAAAGGACTATCCACGTATTCTTGAATTTTTACACACTTATGAAAAAATAACATTCGCCATCGTAATATTCATTATAATAATAGGAATAGCAATCTGGCTAATAAAAAGGCAAATTAAAAAATAATAGTGCATATAAAAAAGTCATACTGAATTTATTTCATTATCCTCTAAATTATAAGAGAATGCCGAAATAAGTTCGACATAGTAGTTTTTAAGTTCCTTCTAAACAAATTGTTTAGAGTTTTGTAGTTTAGCAATTCCTTCTATTACTGGCTTGCCATCTTTATTTTCAAGGATACATTTTATTGTTCCTCTGTGTTTTTCTGTATTTACTTCTATTACTTCAAACTTTGCTACATATTGCTCTTCTACAAATACTGGTGCAAAGAATTTCATATCTTGATACATATAAATAGTTCCTTCGCCGGGGAACTTTGTTCCGAAGACCATAGAAAACACTGATGCTGAATAAAATCCATGCACTATCGGTCTGCCGAAAGGAGTATTTTTAGCAAATTCAGAATCTATATGAATAGGGTTATTGTCGCCAGTAATTTCGGCGAAAACATTTACATTATTTTGGTTAAATGTAATGTTATAGGAGTAAGTATCACCAAGTTTAATCATTAAATTAGTCCTTATTAAGTATATAATATCATTAAATTATGTATATTAAAATAAGGTTTTTTAAGATTGCATTTTTTTATTAGGTGATGATGAAACGAGTTTGAACCAAGGTTTTATTAAGATTTACGAGATTAACTTGATATTAACTTGAATTAACTAATTTTTACACCGCTTAACTAATTTTTAACACGGGGATTAATCCCCGTGTTAAATGTAACTAAATATTATATGAACAAGCAAAAATATATTAGAAATTTCTAAAATAAATTAGAAAAACCTGTCAACAATTAGGAATTTCTAAAAATAATTAGAAGTTTCTAAAATAAATTAGAAAAACCTGTTCACTAATTAGAAGTTTCTAAAAATAATTAGAAATTTCTAAAATAAATTAGAAAATTCTGAACAAAATCTGTCATTCCGAACTTGTTTCGGAAACTACTGATATTAACAAGGAGATGCTGAAATAAGTTCGGAATAACAAATATTTTGCTCGGAATTAACAACATTTTGCTCGGAATAACAAATATTTGCTCGGAATGATGTTATATACAATTCTATTTATAGATTTTATTATATATTTTGTTTTTTTAAAATTTTCATTATTTTTGTAAAGTAAAGAATTGAAATTTTATAACAAATAGATTTATTATATGAAAAAGTTTTTGTTTTCATTGTGTTTCGTGTTTTTATACACAAACCTATCTGCACAGACAGGCAAAGAATTAATAGAGACCTGTATATCCGCAATGCAGTTAAATAAACTTGATTCCTTCAAAACTATGTCAGTTAAAGCATATCAATATGACACCAGAGGGAATAAAGGAGCATTACGCTATTATTCGAAGGATTATGGCGAAGGTGATGATGTAGAAACCAAAGCCCGACTTGAATTATCATCAATGGGAAAGGACCAGGTGTTTGTATTTGCCGATGATGAAATATTTCAAGTTGTTCCTAAATATGAGGAAATAGATAGAGAAGATGCTGGTCAGTTAGTTATGATTATAAGCACTTTATTTCCTACTCATGGGTTATTTCTTGTATCAAAAGATACTTCCGATAAAGTAATATACAATTTACAAGACGGGACAACTAAATTTAATGATAAGAATTGTAAGAAAATAAGCGTCAGTTCTGCTGAAAAACCTGACGACATTATACAACATCTTTACTTTGATGAAGCAACAAATTGGTTCCAAGGGATTGAAAATCCAACAGAAAACGGAACAATTAGTATGCTATGTTCGGGTTTCAAAAAGACCAAAGGGCATGTTTATCCTACTACAATAAAAATATTATCAAATGGGAAAAAAGCAGCCGAAATTGAAATCGATAAATTGGAAGTAGATATTAACATAGAAGATTCAATGTTTTCTACTACAAAGAAATAACAAAGTTGGCATCTTAAAATAGCGTTTTAGATATATTTAATTATGCCGAATTTAATACGGCATCTCCTCGCATAAAATTAGGAGATGTCGAAATTAAATTCATTATGATATTTTTTATCTAAAAAAATCCTTATTTTTGTAAATTATAATCTGAATTTAATTTAAAATATGAGAAAAATAAAAATATCTGTCGTAGGACTAGGCTACATAGGAAAAGTCCATTGCAAACTATTAGCAAAAAACAAATTAGTCGACTTCGTTGGCGTTTATGATGCCGATATAAAACGTAAATATACTGTTGCCGCTGAACATAAAGTAAAATACTTCGCTGATATATCTGATACTATATTGAATTCAGATGCAGTGATAATAGCAACCCCAACGGCTTCACATAAAGACATTGCTAAGAAAGTTATAAAGGCACAAAAACATTGTTTTATAGAAAAGCCAGTATGTAGTAATACAAAAGAAGCAGAAGAACTTTTGCATTTAAGCGCTAGACATCATAATTTAAAAATACAAGTAGGACATATTGAACGTCTTAATCCTGCTGTATTATCTGCACAAAGATACAATCTAAAACCAGTGTTTATTGAAGCACACCGACTTACGGAATTCCAAGCACGTTCAACTGATACTTCAGTAATAAATGATTTAATGATACACGATATTGATTTAGTGCTATTTTTAACTAATAGCAAAGTAAAAAATATATCTGCTAACGGTGTATCTATAATAACTGATAGTATTGATTTAGCAAATGCAAGATTAGAAATGCAAAACGGACTAATCGCTAATTTAACCGCATCGCGAATATCTATCAGACCAGAACGTAAATTTAGAATGTTCCAAAAAGATACTTACCTGTCGCTAAATCTAAAAGAACATAGTTTGCAAGTATTTAAAATGATAGATTGTAAAGGAATAGATATAAGTGCTGATAATTTACTTGCAACACAAAAACTAATTGATTTACCGACAATTGAAGATAAAAAAATTGTGTTTGAAACGCCTAAAATATCAAAAGCAAATCCGATGGAAATAGAACAAAATAATTTTATATCAAGTATAGTTGGTCAGCCAATAATAACCTGCACATTATATGAAGGTGTAGAAGCATTAAGAGTAGCAGAACAAATAAACAACATAATAAAAAATAACTTTGCATAATACTTTAAATTTGCTATCTTGCGTTAGAAAGGAAACTTCTAAAAATAAAACTTGCTATGCCGTATTTAATACAGCATAGCACTTCGTTAAGGCGAAATAGCATTTTTGCAAAAAATAAATTTGTTTAACTATATATAAAAATCATTATATTTGCAAAAATTATAACACAATTACAACTATGGAAACATTAGAATTAGAAAAGCCAATAAATAAAATTAAAGTTCAAGAAACAGACCTTTATGATGAAGATGGGTATTTAATCGCATCATTAGAAGAAGGGCTTGCTGATGAACGAGCAGGGCGTTTAATATCGTTTAAATCAAGAGAAGATAGAATGCGATATCTTTTACAGGAATTTGATGATGTTTAATTTAGAATTTACTACAAAATATCTTAAAAAATCAAGATATCTTGCGAAAAAGAATTTTATAGATATTCTTAATAAAGTTTTAAAAATAGAAGAGATATTAGAAGATGGCTCGTGGTTGCAGCCCGATATAAAAACTCAATATAAAATAGAAAGATTATATGATAATCAAGGAAATCTTTGGAAATGTAAATATATTTATAATTGGAGGTTGGTGTTTCGGGTTGTTGATAATACGATAAGATTGATTGATTTAGACAGAAGAAGTACAATTTATAAATTATTAGATAATTAAATAGCATTTTTGCAAAAGATAAATTTGTTTAACTATAATAAAAATCATTATAATTATAAAAAATTATAACACAATTACAACTATGGAAACATTAGAATTAGAAAAGCCAATAAATAAAATTAAAGTTCAAGAAACAGACCTTTATGATGAAGAGGGGTATTTAATCGCATCATTAGAAGAAGGGCTTGCTGATGAACGAGCAGGTCTTGGAATGTCATTTAAATCGTGGGATGATATGATGAAATACATAGATGAGGAAATCTTTGGAAATGTAAATATATTTATAATTGGCGGTTGGTGTTTCGGGTTGTTGATAATACGATAAGGTTGATTGATTTAGACAGAAGAGATACAATTTATAAATTATTGGATAATTAAAAATTATTTTTGCAAAAAATAAATTTGTTTAACTAAAAATAAATCAAAAAAAATTATTATATTTGTAAAAAAAGAAATTTGTTTAACTATAATAAATAAAATGAAAACAAACAAAATTAAAACAAGTTTAATATCGGGGCGATGGATTGTGGTAGCCACTTTAATCGTTGCTATGAGTGGATGTAAAAAGAGTAATAATATTAATGAAGAACTAAATATAGATAGTTTAGGACTAGCAAGAGGATATGATGCTGTTTATCCTTTTAATGAAGGTATGGCCGGTGTTAAAAAAGATAGTTATTACTTCTTTATAGATGAGGAAGGAAAGGAATACTGGAAAGAAAGACAATATGATGGGGTTGGGCCTTTTACTGAAGGTATGGCACTCGTTGCAAAAGATGGTATTCAGTTCTTTATAGATAAGGAAGGAAAGGAATACTGGAAAGAAAGACAATATGATGATGTTAGGTCTTTTTATGAAGGTATGGCTGGGGTTGAAAAAGATGGTTATTTCTTTATAGATAAAAAAGGAAAGGAATACTGGAAAGAAAGACAATATGATGATGTTGGGGAGTTTAGTGAAGGTATGGCTGGCGTTAAAAAAGATGGTTATTACTTCTTTATAGATAAGGAAGGAAAAGAATACTGGAAAGAAAGAGAATATGATAGGGTTAATTCTTTTTACGAAGATATGGCTGGGGTTGGAAAAGATGGTATTGAGTTCTTTATAGATAAGGAAGGAAAGGAATACTGGAAAGAAAGAGAATATAAGCGTGTTTATTCTTTTAGAGAAGGTATGGCTGGTGTTAAAAAAGAGAGTTTTTACTACTTCTTTATAGATAAGGACGGAAAGGAATACTGGAAAGAAAGAAAATATGATATGATTATGCTTTTTACTGAAGGTATGGCAGGCGTTATAAAAGATAGTATTTCCTTCTTTATAGATAAGGACGGAAAGGAATACTGGAAAGAAAGAAAATATGATGAGAGTTGGGTTTTTACTGAAGGTATGGCTGGTGTTAAAAAAGATGGTTATTGGTTCTTTATAGATAAGGAAGGAAATGAGATAGGTAAAGATAGAAAATATGATAGGGTTGGGCCTTTTACTGAAGGTATGGCAGTCGTTGTAAAAGATGGTTATTGGTTCTTTATAGATAAGGACGGAAAGGAATACTGGAAAGAAAGGCAATATGATGCTGTTTATCCTTTTAAAGAAGGTATGGCTCTTGTTTGTAAAGGTGATGATCGCTTCTTTATAGATAAGAAAGGGAAGGAATACAGGGAAGAAAGAAAATATGAAGATGTTTATCCAGAGAAGGTATAGCACAGGTTTATAAAGATGGCAAAACATTTTATATAAATAAGCAAGGCGAAGTAGTAGAAGAATAGCCACCACAAAAAAAATATATTTTTAATAACAATATAGCAAACATAAAATGTATACAAATATATTAGAAAAATATAATGCACTGCCAAGTAATAAACAAAACGACATTAAAAGTTTTGTGCTTGCAATTTACGAAAGCGAGCAAAAGAAAAAATTAAGAAATGAAATAGAAACAAGAAGACAAGAAGTAAAAACAGGTAAAAAAACTTCTTCAGAAGATTTTTGGAATAGTATTGATGAGTTATAAAATAGTATTTGCTAATAGTGTTAGAAAAGATATAAGAAAAATACCTGTTTCTATACTTAAAAATATTAAATCAAATATAAACGAGTTAGCAAACTTTCCAAATATTTCAAATTTTAAACGATTGTCTTCTTGTCCTTTTGCCGATTATAGATTACGAGTAGGTGATTATCGTATTTTATTTGATATTGATTATATGAATAATGAAATAATTATATTAAAAATAGGACACAGAAAAGATGTTTATTGATTGCACTCAAGCAAGAATAGTGAAAAAAACATTTTTTCATTATATTTGTATTGTAAAATTAGTATTTAAATGATAAATAAAATTATAAGTAAATTAAAAAACATTCCGTCTTATAGTGCAATTGTCCCCGATTATAAAAGTAATAATAAAATAAAAAATGTTAATTTCCCTGATTATTTTATAGATAAATTAAGTGCTATAAATGATTCTAATATTCCTTATTCTAATATAAATATCTTGCAAAATCCTACTATTTATAATGTTTTTGTTCGGCTAACAACTGCTTTTAATCATAGCAATTCGGAGCAAATTACTAATCAAGATAATAAGTTTAAAGAAACAGGAACAATACTTAAAACAATCGTTTTGCTGCCTTATATTAAAAGTTTGGGAACGGATATCTTATATTTATTGCCTATAACGTCTATCGGAAAAGATGGCAAAAAAGGTGATATCGGCTCGCCATATTCTATAAATCATCCTTATTTAATTGATGAAAATATAAATGAACCGTTATTAAATATGACAGCCGAAGAACAATTTGCAGCATTAGTAGAAGCAGCCCATAAGTTAGGAATGAAGGTTGTTTGTGAATTTGTTTTTAGAACGGCAAGCAAAGATTCCGCAGTTGCAATAGAGCATCCTGAATGGTTTTATTGGATAAAAAAAGATGCTGAAGCAGATTTTCATTCGCCTATTTTTGATGCAAAAACTCTAAATATAATTAAAGAAAAGATAGAACAAGATGATTATAATAATTTGCCTGAGCCACCTCTTGATTACATAAATCAGTTCACCGATACGCCGCAAAAAGTCAATTTAGTAAATGATAAAATTATTGGTTATCTAAATGATGAAGAGGTTGTAATTCCTGGTGCTTTTGCTGATTGGCCCCCCGATGATATACAACCGCCTTGGTCGGATGTTACTTACTTAAAAATATATGATAATCCTGAATATAACTATATTTCTTATAACACAATTAGGATGTATGATAATGATTTTGCTAAACCTATTTATGAAAATGCTTCATTATGGCGGCACATCGAAAATATTATTCCTTACTATATTAGCAAATTTGATATAGATGGCGTAATGATAGATATGGGACACGCTCTACCCGATAAACTACTTAAAAGAATTGTTGCAAAAGCACGAAGAATTAAAAAAGATTTTATTTTCTTTGAAGAAAACTTTGTTATTAGCGAAAGTTCTGCACAAAAGGGCTTTGATTGTGTGCTTGGACCTTTGCCTTTTGATACACATATACCTGAAAAAGTTAATCATTTTATTAACAATATTCAAAACCTGCCTATTAAATGTTTTGCAACGTCAGAAACACATAATACTCCTCGCACCGCAAGTAGAAAAGGCAGCGATAATCTGTCAAAAATATCTTATCTCATAAATAAAATACTGCCAATTCCTACTTTTATACACTCGGGCTTTGAACTTTGCGAAACCCTCCCTGTTAATACGGGATTAGGATTTGAAAATATAGATACAACAAACCTTAATGACGATGTTTTGCCATTGTTTTCTACTTCTCAATTAAATTGGACAAACGATAACAACATTATTGATTTTATAATTGATGCAAATGCGAAACTTGAACCATATCTAACTAATAATTACACAATAAAAACTATAAATACAGGCAATAAAAATGTTGTTTGCGTGGAATTAATTAGTGCTAATAATCTTCTTTGCATTGCTAATTACGGGCAATTATGTGATGTTATTATTGATGCAGAAAATAGGAAATATAAAGCATTATTAAGCACCATTATTGCAAATAATATAGAAAATAATAAACTTATTCTTACAATGCCAGAGTTCAGTTACGCTGTTTTTATTTCTGCATCCTCTAATTAAAAAGTTGTCATGCCGAATTTATTTCGGCATCTCCTATTTTTTATCCAAAAAACATTATTTTTGTAAATTGTTTAACTAATATATATAAAAATTATGTCTATATCAAAAAAATCTTTTATCGTAGCAGCAATTATATTTGCTATAAGTTTTAGTGCGATGTCGGAATCTATAAATGTAAGTGATGAAGCACAACTTCTTGCTGCTGTAAGCAATCCAAGTATTGATACTATTAATATCACTGCAAATATAAATTTTTCATCCGTTTTGGCTGACAAAGGAATAGGAATTCCAAGGAACCTTACTATTAATGGTCAAAGCCCTACAAACAAAACAACAATAAATGCTGATGGAATCAGTATAATATTTGTTATGTCTGGCAATAATTCTCTCACTATAAATAATCTAATTCTTACAGAAGGATTATCAAGCAACTTTGGAACGCCTGCTGGTGGTGCGGTGCATATTAGTGGTGGAACATTTACTGCCAATAATTGTGAATTTTATAATAATACAGTAATCAATGGTGAATCTGGCGGTGCGGTGTATATTAGTGGTGGAACATTTATTGCCAATAATTGTGAGTTTTATAACAATAGTGCTTATAGCGGTAGTGCGGTGTATATTAGTGGTGGAACATTTATTGCCAATAATTGTGAGTTTTATAATAATAGTGCTAATACGAATGGTGCTGTGTATGTTTATGAGGGAATATTTACTGCTGATAATTGCGAATTTTATAGCAATACGTCTAAGTATATTGGTGGTGCTGTATATATAATGAGAAACACAACGTTTACAGCCAATAATTGTAAATTTACAAACAATAGGGTTGATTGTGCTGGAGGAGCAGTTTTGATGGATGGTTCAAAATTTACGGCAATAAATTGTGAATTCATAAATAATATTTTGGACCCTGGTTGTGGTGGTAATGATGGTTCGGCAGTGTCATTTGTTAATTCTTCGTTTACGGCAATAAATTGTGTATTTTTAGACAATATATCAGGAGATGGAATAGATGCAGCAGCGGTTCGCGTAGCAGGAGATTTTATAGCATTAAATTGTGTCTTTTCAGGCAATACTGGTTATGGTGAAGGTGGCGGAATTTATATTGCAAATTCTAGTAGTGCATATCTGTATCATTGCACAATAGATAAAAATGAACCAACAGGTGAAGGTGGCGGAATTTATATTACTCCAAGTGGTAAATTATATGTTTATAATACTATAATTACAGGAAACACAGCAGGCGGGGTGTTAAATCAAATAGCAGGCGGAGGAACTAAAACACTCGGAAATAATTTAATAGAAGGAGAAAATGACGTAACCCGTGATTTAGTATTTGGCAATAACCAATTAACATCAGAAAATTATATTAAGCCACTTGAATATGCACAAACAGCAACGAGATTAACATCAAGTGACATTGAAGCACCAGAAGAAATAATAACTGCTGAAGAAATAATAGAATTACTAATTACAGACCAAATAGGACAATATCGTCCTAATAATCCTGTAACTTATGGTTCTCTGGAAATAGAACCAATTCCCACTTTTACTTTACAACTTAAAACTTTACCTCTTTCAATCGGCGAGTTAAAAGGTGACGGCAAATATCAATATGATGAATCAGTTACTATAACCGCCACAACTAACAATGATTGCTATAATTTTTTACATTGGGAAGACGATTCGGGCAATGTTATTTCAACGCAAGCAGAATATACTTTTAACATAACTTCTGATTTAACGCTCACTGCTGTATTTTTACTAAAAGAATTTGCAGTTACTATTTATACATATCCAACGTATATGGGCGATATAACGGGTGCAACTACGGGTACTTATTATTGTGATACAGTATTAAATTTGCAAGCAACACCTACTAATTCTGAAGTATATGCTTTTAAAAATTGGACAGACGATAATAACAATATCATTAGCACAGATTCTAATATAAGTGTGCTAATTACTAACGATACAACTTTAATTGCTAATTTTATTAACATAATTGGAATAACAGAAGACGATATTTACGATATTAGTATTGTGCCGAATCCTGTTGAAAATTACTTTAATATTATCTTTAACAACCCCGATGAGCAAAGAATTTCTATCCACTTATTAGATATAAGTGGAACAACTATTTTAGATATTTTTGAAGGTTTTGCATCACAAGGCGAGCAAAATTATAACATAGATAAAAAGTTATCAAGTGGCACATATTTCATTAAAATCGTTGCCAATGGTAACGCAGTATTTAGAAAAGTTATAGTAAAATAAAATTAGATTCAAGAAAATTCACATCCCGTTATGCTGAACTTGTTTAGGCATCCTCTAATTATATATAATTTACATATATCGTTCTATGTGTTCTGATATTTTTTTGAATACGGGTTGATATATTTCTTCTATTTTTCTTCCGAAGCAGATGCCCATTCTTTCGTAAAATTTAACATCGTTCAGGTCTACAAATCTTTGCTTAATTGCTTCGCAGACAGGCAAATAATTAATTTGTCCTTCATTAACTCCTGCAATAGTAACGCCGTCAATATTATTAAGTAGCAATAATACAGCACCGCCGCCGCATTGTTTTCCGAAAGAAATATCATATGGCGTGCTTTCACCACAGCGAACAAGATGCCCCGATAAAATATCTCTTATTTCAGGATGTGTATTGATTCCTTCAACATAAAGACCATTTTTATAAAATATTTCTTTCCAGTATTCTGTATCTTGTTTCGCGTATTCATTAAGGATAGTGCGAACAAATGAACCTATTCCACTCAATCTTTTATGTCCGAAAGAATCAACGGGATAATTTTTATCTGTAAAATATTCGCCGTCAGCATTTCGAACACCTTCCGCAACAACAATAGTATAAATTGCAGAATTTAGTTCATCTTCTGTAATTCTACGAGTAAATGTTTCTTTAAAATGATCATATACGACCTTAAAATCAACATTAATTTCAGGAATTAAAATGCAATCGGCATCAGCACCGATGCCACCTCTAAAAGCAGTATGTCCCGCATATCTACCAAATACTTCAAAAATCATAATTCTATTATGAGTTCTGCCTGTCGTCTTTAAATCAGAAACGAAGTTTGTAATTCTATGTATAGTAGAATCGCCACCAACAGAATAAGTTTGCAAATCCAAATCCATTGTTTTAGGAACGTGAATACATTTAATATCGTGATTAATTAAATCCAAAACAACCGATCCCGTATCATCGCCTCCCGCAATAATCAAGGCATCAATATTATGTTTGTGTATGTTTTGTTTAATTTTCTCCCATTTAGACTCTTCGTTGCCTTTTATTTTACTAATTTTAACTCTTGAATGTCCTGCAATGGAACCCGCTAATTTAGTATTTATACGCTCTATAGCAGTTAAATCAAGCGACACAGGTTCAATTACATCTAAATTATACAATCCTGCGTATCCATTTGGAATTATTACTAATTCTATATTATTAGCAACGCACATTTTCGCTGCACCATAAATAACGGCATTCAAGCCGCCACAATCACCACCACTTGTGATAATACCTATTTTTTTTATATCTGACATCAGAAACTCCATAAAATAAATTATATAGCAACCATTAAAATAACGTTTTTTTATATTTTATTGGCAATTTTCTTTCTAAAACTCTCTTTATTTTGAGTAATAATTATTTGCGCAGCATTAACTTACCTCAATAATACTAACAAATAGCATTCACTATCTTTTGCTCTATTTACAAAAAGCCATATACTTTCGCAACTTTTATTAAATTATTTACTCATCATAATAAATTTCTTCATCTTCAGCGGTATTTTCTTCATTAAAGTTTTGTATTGTTTCTTTTCCTTTAAGTTTGGATTTAGCATCAAACTTTTTATTTTTATACTTCTTTAACTGCTTAATAACCTTATCAGCAGCAGCATTTAAACTTTTATGAAGGTCATCCGAAGCATAACCCGATGATATAGTATGATCTTTGATATAGACGGTAAAGTTTACAATTTTTTCACTACCGTTAACAAAATCAATGTTAGTGCTTATAATAGCACTATTATATTTAGTAAAACTCGCAGCCAACTCCTCTGCCGCTTGATGTAATTGTGGATGATTTCCGTTGAAATGTCTGAAGGTCACTTGTATTTTCATCTCAATATTTTATAATTAAAAAAATAACTTAATGCAATATAACAATATTCTTTAAAAATTATATGTTGCCATTTTTATAAAATGTTTTGTATTTTTCGGCTGCAAAAATAATTACTTTTATGTAATAAAAAATGCTCGCAAATAAACAAAACAACTATTTTTCCACTCTTATTCTTGCATCTACCGCAATAATAATATCTGATTTGGCAAGTAAAGGATTTATATCCATTTCAAATATTTCGGGTGCCGCCTCTAATAAAGCAGACAATTGGACTATTATATCAGTGAATTTGTCCTGATTAATGCCCTCATTTCCGCGGAATCCTTCAATTATTTTATATGCTTTTAATGACTTTAACATATCAAATGCTTCTTGCTTTGTAACAGGTATAAGAGCATATTGGACATCTTTTAGCACCTCAATAAATATTCCGCCGAGCCCACATAAAATTAAATGACCAAACTTATCTTCACGCTTTGCACCAATAAAAAGTTCCATCCCCGATAGCATTGGTTGAAATAAAACACCTGTTACGTCTTTAATTTTCAGCATTTCTTCAAAAAACTCTAACGCAGTATTTTCATCGTTTATATTTAGTTTTACTCCGCCTACATCTGATTTATGAACAGGTCCGACTACTTTCATAACAAGCGGGAACCCTATTTCTTTTGTTGCATTAATTACATCTTTTTTATCACAAACAACTAATTCTTTTGCACGGGGAATTAGCGCAGCATCAAGTAGTTCTTGAACTTTATCGGCTTGAAGGTAGCCATTTGTTGCATTATCAATTATATTTCGAATTTTTACTTTATTTACGTTATTCATTTTATTATTTTTTTCAAAAATAACGTTTTTTTAATAATATTTTATTCTTTTCAGTTTAACATTAAATATTTTTGTAATTACATACAATTTTCGACTAAAATGCTGTTATGCTGAACTCGTTTCGGCATCTCATAATTTTATTTTAAACATATAATTCAATCCAACAGAAAAAGAAGTAATTTGAAATGATTCAAGAAATATAAATTTATTATTATCAATGTATGATAAAGAAGTTGTTCCTTTTAGTAAAAGATTTAGCGTTCCCATTTCAGTTTTATAAACGGGGATTATTCCGCCGAGTTTTAAATTTAGTAAAACAGGAAACAAATTTGAGTAATCATATTGCGACTGAAAGTTTGGCAAAGAATCTATTATAAAGGGAAAGAAAAAACCAAAATCAAATCCCGCAGTAAATCCTTTTAAATAAATTTGTGGCGAAATATTTATAGTATTAAACCGCATAACATCATCAACACCTCGACCACAAATATAATTTGCATAACCTACTTCGAGCAATCCTGCAACATCTTTATTTTTATTTAACGGATAGGCAGCAGAAATTCCAAAATCAAAAAGAGGATTTATAAAAAAATGCACATTATTAGACCAAAAATTATATGAAAATTTAGGTGTCATTAAGTATGCACCTAATTCTAAATTGCGATTATCAATTTCTTCAGCATTAGTTTTAAATGGAACTATTATAAAACATAAAATTAAAATTATTCTTAACAATTCTGTTGGCGGCGGTGCAAATCTTACTCTGATATTCATTTTATTTTAATATATTATTTCATACAAAATACATAAAATTTGTTAAAAAAAACAACATATAACACGGGGGCAAGCCCCCGTGTTAATTTACCACCCCTTCATTTGCTCTCGCAAATGCCCCCCTCCACAGGCGGGGAACTGTTCCACTCCTGTGGGGGTGCTTGCTTTCGCAAGCGGGGTGGTTATTCTGTTATGCTGAACTCGTTTCGGCATCTTTTTGTATAATGTCTTTTAATACTTATAATAAGTTTTATCTATTGTTTTTTACATAAATAAATTAAAATTTTTACAGATTTGGAAATTAGAAATAAAAAAGTTATTTTTGTATTTCTTATATAAGTTTAATTACGAATATTTTTTCATCCATAAATAAAAGGAATAATTTTAATGTTACAAGTAAAATTGAACCAAGGGAACGGAACCCTTACAGAAAATACCGACAACTTTTCATCTGCTACTACAAAGCGTGTAAAAGAACGCGAAACGCGTCAAACTTTGGCAAAACGCATTAAATTTTTGCTATTCGCGTTAATTCTTTGCTATTCGCCTATTTTTTACGCGAATGCAAAAACAACTATAACTTCCTTCACTCAAAATGGAGAAACTTCTGCCGATTGTATAATTATACTTTCCTCTGTCATAGATTATTGTTTTTGAATGTCTGGAATTTTAGATTTAACAATGTTTTTAATGCATCCGTGTTCTCTTTTCTGACTGTCTTTAATAATGAATTTTCTATCGCCAACTTAAATTTTGTAAAATTATCATAATACTTGCAATTCAAACAATCCTTCTGCAACCAACGCCAATAACGCTCTATAATGTTTAGATTAGGACTATAAGAAGGCAAAAATAATAACTTTATGCACCACAAATAAGACAAAAAAGAACCACAAACAAAATGTGCTGCATCGCAATAATACAAACAACGATTGCCACTTTTTGCTGCTGCTATTCGGGAAAAAGTGATGTGTCCAAAAATTGCTGCTGCTCTTTTTTTTGATTCTGGCAATGTTTTCGAAGGAACTGCCCCCGCTTTTCTGTACCTAAAATTTAGTTCTTTTAGAAACTTTCTTACAGCCGACTCACTACCAACAATGCCTGTTAACTCCTGTATTTTAGCAGAAGCAACGCTGATAGAACTCGGAGGATGCTCCGCAAAATAAGATGCAATAGTCACAGAATACTCACTCAATGAACTCGCTGGACGATACAATTTTATTGCCTGCAAACGTGCTATTTGGTTAAATATTTCTGTTTGAAATATTTTTTTATCTGTATCATTGATATTTAATTTCAACATAATTTAATATTAATTTAATCTAAAAAATTATACAAAAAAAAATATAACAATTTATGACAGAGGAAAGTATAACAA
>WRLB01000035.1 GCA_009777815.1 Bacteroidota bacterium | reverse complement strand
ATGATTTGTTAGAAAAACTTAATGAATCATTAGAAAAACTTAATAAAACGTTACTAATTAGTCACGTTTTGCCTTTAAAACTTAATAATTTTGTCTAAAACTTAATGAATCATTAAAAAAACTTAATAATTTTGTCTAAAACTTAATGAAAGATGAGGTTTTAAAGGCAATTCATTAAGTTTTAAAGACAATTCATTAAGTTTTAAAGGCAATTCATTAAGTTTTAAAGGCAATTTACGAGTAATTACGAGCAATTCACGAGTAATTACGAGCAATTCACGAGTAATTACAAGCAATTTATTAGTAAAATTAGGAGATATTTAAGTAAAATGAAAAAGAATTATAAAAAAAACAGGTCTTTATAAAAGACCTGTTTAAGTTTTGTATAGCAATTTTGCTTATTTATCGTCATCATCAACGACTGTATATTCTGCTTCTTCTACGCTATCATTTTGTGGCGGGGTGTTTTCTGTATTAGGTTGTGGTTCATCTGTAGGAGGCGGAGCAGATTGCTGTGAATACATTTTAGATGAAGCCGCCGACCACGTTTGATTTAATTCATCTATTGCGGTTCTCATTTGTGCGTAATTTTCATCTTTTATTGCTTGCGATAATTTTGCTTTAGCATCTTCTATTTTCAATTTATCATCGCTTGGAATCTTTTCGCCGAGTTCTGTAATTTGCTTTTCGGTTGAATAAACAAGTGCATCGGCTTGGTTCTTTAAATCGATTTCTTCTTTACGTTTTTTATCTGCTTCTGCGTTAGATTGTGCTTCTGCTTTCATTCTTTCTATTTCTTCTTTAGATATACCGCTTGATGATTCTATTCTAATATTTTGTTCTTTATTAGTTGCTTTATCTTTAGCGGCAACGGATAGAATGCCATTAGCATCAATATCAAAAGTAACTTCAATTTGCGGAATACCACGCATTGCTGATGGGATACCATCTAAATGAAATCTACCGAGTGAGCGATTATCTCTTGCCATAGGTCTTTCACCTTGAAGTATATGAACTTCTACTGAAGTTTGATTATCGGTTGCGGTGCTAAATATTTCAGTTTTCTTTGCAGGAATAGTAGTATTAGCGGTAATCATTGGAGTCATAACTCCGCCTTGAGTTTCTATACCTAATGTTAGTGGAGTAACGTCAAGCAATAAAATATCTTGCACATCGCCAGCAAGCACGCCACCTTGTATAGCAGCACCAATAGCAACTACTTCATCAGGATTCACGCCTTTTGATGGTTCTTTTCCGAAGAAGTTTTTAACTAATTCCTGTATTTTAGGAATACGAGTAGACCCACCAACTAAAATTACATCGTCAATTTGGTGTGGAGTGACTTTAGCATCTTTAATTGCATTTTCAACAGGACGAAGTGTTTTATTAAATAAATCTTCGCATAAGTTTTCAAACTTTGCTCGTGTGATATTAATATTTAAGTGCTTCGGTCCATCTTGCGTAGCAGTAATAAAAGGCAGATTAACGTCTGTTTGCAAAGTTCCTGACAAGTCAATTTTTGCTTTTTCAGATGCTTCTCTTAATCTTTGCAGAGCCATTGCATCTTTGCGTAGGTCAATACCTTCAGTTCTTTGAAATTCATCTGCTAAAAAGTCGATCAATCTTTGGTCAAAGTTATCTCCGCCAAGGTGTGTATCACCATTAGTAGATTTAACTTCGAACACTCCATCACCGATTTCAAGCACAGAAATATCAAAAGTTCCGCCGCCAAGGTCATATACGGCAATAGTCATATTTTTGCCTTTTTTATCAAGACCATAAGCAAGTGCAGCGGCAGTTGGTTCATTAATAATTCTTCGAACTTTAAGTCCTGCAATTTCGCCTGCATCTTTAGTTGCTTGCCTTTGTGCATCGTTGAAATAAGCAGGCACGGTGATAACGGCTTCCTCTACTTTTTGTCCTAAATAATCTTCGGCAGTTTGCTTCATTTTTTTAAGAACCATAGCAGATATTTCAGGAGCAGAATATTGTTTGCCGTCTATATCAACTCTTATAGAGCCGCCGTCAGTAGATGCCGCAACTTTATAAGGCACCATACCTGTTTCTTCATTAACTTCATTTATTCGGCGTCCCATAAATCTTTTTATGGAATACACGGTGTTATTAGGATTAGTAGCAGATTGTCTTTTTGCTCTATCCCCGATTAATTTTTCTCCGTTTTTAGTGAAGCCGATCATAGATGGTGTGGTTCTACCACCTTCACTATTAGCGATAACTACGGGCGAACTCCCTTCCATAACGGACACGCAGGAGTTAGTAGTTCCGAGGTCAATTCCGATTATTTTTCCCATTTCTATTTATATTACATTTATTATTAAAAATCTTTGTTTTTGACACAATGTCGTAAAAAAGCGACATAATGTAAGTTTTGTTGTATTAATTTGTCATAAAATTATGCCATTTAGCACTAAAACAACAATATATAATAACACACACAAATTGTGCCAAAAGTTATGATGGGGTTTGCAAAAAACATATAGTTGTCTTTAAAAATAAAAAATTCCACAACTCTACTATACCGAACTTGTTTCAGCATCTCCTGATTTAACACGGGGGCTTGCCCCCGTGCTAATTTTTTTTGCACGGAATTAACAAAATTAGGGGATTCCGAAACAAGTTCGGAATGACAATTAATAAAAATGCTATCATTCCTAACTCATTTCCGTATCCCCTAATTTTTATAAAAAAAGTGTATTTTTGTAGGCATATTTCAAAAAAAATAAAAACTATAATAGTATTTTTGGAATAGCACAAAACATTTTTTTAAAATTAATAATATGAAAACAAGTAATACAAGTCCTATATTAAAAAATGCAAAAAAAGCATTTCAAATTGAAATAGATGCTTTACAAAAAACTAAAGATAGATTAGATAATAACTTTATTAAAGCAGTTAAATTACTTGCTGTTTCTAATAAAGTTATTGTTTCAGGCATAGGAAAATCAGGAATTATCGGACAAAAAATGTCTGCTACGTTTTCTTCTACGGGAGTAACATCTGTTTTTCTGCATCCCGTAGAAGCGCTACACGGTGATATTGGAATGGTGCAACCGAAAGATGTTGCTATACTAATTTCTAAAAGTGGTAACACCGAAGAACTAATAAAACTAATACCATATCTTAAAATGCAAAATGCTAAAATGATTGCTATTGTCGGTAATACTGATTCGCATTTAGCATCACATTCTGATATTGTTATTGATGCTTCTGTGGAAATGGAAGCATGTCCTTTTAATCTTGCTCCAACTGCAAGCACTACTACTACATTGGCTATCGGCGATGCTTTAGCAGTATGTTTAATGATTGAAAGAAAATTTACATTGCAAAACTTTTCTAAACTACATCCATTAGGACAAATAGGCAGAAATACTAATTTATGCGTCAAAGATGTTATGAAAAAAATAAATGATATACCTATTCTTAGTCCGAAAGCAAAATTAAAAGATGCAATAATAATAATGACCGAAAAACCTTTAGGATGCGTATGTATTACTAATTTAGATAATAAATTATTAGGTATTATTACTGATGGAGATATAAGACGTTTGCTACAAAAAGCAACTCATTTAGACGATATATTAAGTATTGAACTACATAAAATAATTACATCTAAACCCGTAACTATTACACCCGATGCTACATTAATAGAAGCACTTGCACTAATGGAAAATAGAAAAAATCAAATTAGTGTGCTTCCTGTAATAAGTTTAAATAAATTAGTTGGATTAATTCGCATCCACGATGTCGTTGGAAAATGAAAATAGTTTTAAAAATATTGCCTTATATCAACTTTTTTGCAATAAAAATATATATTTGCTACTTTATTTTATAAAAAAATGATTTCACATTTAAACGGAATACTAATATCTAAGACAACAACGGAAGCAATTATAGAATGTAATGGTGTCGGATATCAAATAAATATCTCATTAAATACATCAAATGTATTACCTAATGTAAACGATAAAGTGTTTTTACATACATTGTTAATTCATAGAGAAGATGCTATGCAACTTTACGGTTTTTATGACAAAAGTGAACGTAGTATGTTTATACTACTAACTTCTGTTTCAGGAATAGGACCAAAGTTCGCTATTGGAATTCTTTCATCAATAACGGTAAGTGATTTGAAATATGCAATAGAAAAAGGAAATATACTTTTATTAAAAAAAATGCCAGGCATTGGTCCAAAAACTGCCGAAAGATTATTAGTAGAATTAAAAGATAAGATTAGTAAGATAGAAATTGAAAGTGCAGAAATGTCTATAAGTTTGGATGATACTCTTAATGATGCAATTTCGGCATTAGTAACGCTTGGTTATAACAGAGCAGTAGCAGAAAAGGCAGTAAGAAAAACAATGACTAACGCCAAAGATATAAAATTGCCTATTGAAGATATTATTAGAACGGCACTAAAATATGTATTACAATAAAGTAATAAGGCAAAATAGAAATATCTATAAAATAAGCAGATACAGTGTCAAACACGGCATAAAAAATACGGAAATTTTTATTTTTAGAGGTTGCTATAACTTTTTATGCAAAATTGCAATAATTTAGAAAAAATTATTATTTTTGTATTCTTTATAAGATTGATATTAATTTAAATAAAATATAATTTGGAGAAATAACCTAATGAAAAATGTATTGTTTGCAATTTTCACATTAATAGTGCTGACACTATTTAGTAATGATTCGGCATTTTCACAAGCAACAAGATTACCAATAGGTATAGTAGATGTGGAAGCCGTTGTTAAAGAAATGCCCGAAGCAATCGCTGCGGACAAAGAATTAACAGATTTAAGCAATTTGTATAGAGATACTATTGCTGAAAAAAGAACTGCTTTTGAAACAAAACTTCAAAACTACCAAAAGCAAAAAGGAACAATGTCTGCAAGTAGCGTGCAAGCAGAAGAAGAAAAGTTGTTGAAAGAACAACAAGAACTAAATGAATATCAACAAGCAAAACAAGATGAAATTAATCGCTTGCGTGAAAAATATTTAGATTCTATTAGACCTAAAGTAAAAACTGCAATAGAAACAATCGCTAAAAGAGAAAAATTATCTTTAGTTTTAGCAAAAGAAGCAGCAGTTGTAATTTGGTCAGAAGACAAATTAGACATTACTTTTGATGTAATTGCTCTAATGAAAAAAGGCGGCTAATTTTAAGTGCCACCTAATAAATAATCTATTCTATTTTAGAATAGATTATTTTTTATATTTAAAAAGTATTATATCTGCCACGATTTATATGTATAGCATCACATATTATATGGCAACCAAATTTATTATTCGGATTGTTAAAATATAATTTTTTTAATCATTATCTTCTTCTACAGATCTTAAATAACTTTTCAGATGTTCAGAAAAATTAACTTCGCCCTCGTTGATGTAGTTTTCTATTTTTGTCATCATTTCTTGTTTTATTAGTTCGGCTAAAAGTTTTTTTTGTTCTTCGTTAAGGTCATCTGTTTTTACGTTTTCTAATGCTTTCATAATTAAAATAACAAAATTTTGTTAGAGTTTTCTAATAAATATTTATGCAAAATAAACTTTTTTTATAAAAAATGTAATTCCGTGCTTGACACGGAATCCTTTTATTTTTATTAGGAGTATTTACTAAAGAATTAAGAGATGCAGAAACGAGTTCAGCATAACAGGTAAAAATAAATAAGATGCAGAAACAAATTCATTATAACATTTTATATGTCATTATGAATTTATTTCAGCATCTTCTTGCATAAGCATAACTAAAATTACTTCCAATCCATCAGCATTGAAAACCGCATAGTGTTAGCCAATGGATGGTTCTGGTCAATAGTTAAAATATATCCAAAATCAAGTTGGAATATCCTATACCTGAAACCTGCACCGAGATTCCAAAAATGTCTGCCACCGAGACTAGATGGTTCAGTGAAATATCCTGCTCGCATAGCAACAATTTTTTCATACCAGTATTCTAATCCGAATGCGGTTTCTATTCCTTTATTTTGCCAAGCAGTAAATACTGAAATTGGAACAGGGTCAGAACCTCCTAAAGTGTCTCTATTGACAAGCAATTTTTGGAAATCAACTGCTATTTTTAGGTCATTAAACTCATCCTTAAATAGCGTATAAGCAAATCCCATTTTTAGATTTGTAGGTAATGGATCCGCTTCACTAATATAAGTAATTTTTGGACCTAAATACTGAAGATTGAACCCTAATGATAAATTGTCTTTTAGAAACCATAAGTTTTGCGGTTTCCATAACATTCCAAGGTCCAATGAAGCAGAATTACCTATTGCTGCTGCTTGGTTGTTAAAAGATGGCGTTAAGTTAGAGCGAATATAACTTAAGTTTGCACCGACACCTAACTCTGATGTAATTTGAGTTCCAAAAGCAACCGATAAAGCAAACTCATTAGAAGTGAATTCTCCTTTATTTTGACCATTCACATCTGTGCGGATAAAAGTACCAAGATTCATAAATCTAAAGTTTGCGGCTAATGTGCCGATGTCTTCAAAGTGATTTACAAATGCCGCATAAGCATAATATAAATCTGCATTGAATTGTGGTAACCAAGGCGAACCACATAAAGATACTTGCCTGAAAGGAATAGGGTCCTCAAACTCGCTCCCCCTATTAAAATAATCTAAAAAAGCAAGTCCGCCAGGATTCCAATATACAGCATTTGCATTATCTGCAATGGCTACTCCTGTTTCGCCCATACCACTTGCTCTTGCATCAGGCGAAATACGTAAAAAAGGAACTGACGCACCACCTGCTTGTGAAAATAAATTTGCTGGCATAAATAATGTTGCAATTAACAAAGTTGCAAATGCAATCACACAGCCATTTTTTTTGTTTTTGATACTAATCATCAAAACTCTCCGTTAAGAATTAATTTATAAAATAATGCTATCCTACATCAAACTCCAATTTTTATTTTACAAAAATAATGTTTTTTTATAAAAAGTAATATATACTCGCCCATATAATTAAATTATCATTTATTTTATATTTAACTATTGAAAAACAAAAACATATAAAATAAAAACATTTATTTATAACAGAGGAGCGTATAAAAACATATTTTATGTATCATAAATGGTGGTAGCAATATACACTAATAAATCACCTATCACCTTCCCCAAATATAACCTAAAACTGCGGCACCACCGAATCCTATTTCTTTTATTATATTTATATTATTAGGAGTAATTCCGCCGAGAGCAATAATTTTATTATCAATAATTCCATTATTATGTGCTTTTTGCAATTCCGATAATGTAAAATTAGAACTATAACCATCTTTAGAAATACTATTAAATATAGGACTTAAGAAAACATATTCATAATTATTTTTATTAAATAGTTCGCTAAAATAATGAAATGAAGTGCTGATAATATTGCAGTTATTCGGTATATTTTCGTTATTATTTTTTATATGAATACCTTTTAATTTGTAGTCATTTATGAGTTGATAATGCTGATGAATAACAATTCTATTATGAAATTGCATAGGAATATTTTTTAATAACTTTGCTGTTGTATAAATGTTATCAAAAGGTTTTCGCAGATGAAATAATTCAAGCCCATTGCTAAACAAACCAGTAATAATTGCTGATTCGTTCATAACAGGTTTAGGACTTGATATAACTATTATCTTAAATTTATCCACCAGAAACTGCTTTGATAATTGTTATTTTATCATTATCATTAAGTAGACAATTGTCCCATTGTGCCTTTGGTATAACAAAATTATTAACAGCAACCGCAATGCCGGGCTTTATTATATTAGATTGCTCCAATAAAAGTAGAAGATTAGAATTATTTTCTAATTCTATTTCTTTGCTATTAAGATACACCTTCATTAATAATCATCTCCCGATTCAAGATTAAATAAATAATTTAATCCAAGCGAAAGTGTTACAGGGCTATAAGTAAAATCACCACGATAATTTGTTCCTGTGATGTTATATGTTCCATTTATTTGGAAATTTAAAGTTCCAACGGGTGTAGTCCAAACAGGATGCATATAGCCCACACGCAAAGTTACATTAAAGCCATCTTTTGCGATTGGCAACATACCAAACATATTATTATCATCTATCCAATCATCAAAAGCATTGAAGCCGAACTCTAATCCGACTGAAACTCCTGACATAAGTAGAATAGGCGAAACAGTTAGCCACTTTTGGTTCATATAACTGAAATCTTGCTGTTTCCATAGTTTTAATCCGAAAGGTGTATTTGTATAGCCAAGTTCAACAAATACGCCTGTTCTTGAGTCGTTGGACATAGGTAAATATACCATTGCAGCGAGGTCAGCCCCACCTAAAAATGAAACAGCATTTAGTATGCCTTCGGGAGTTGTCCCTGTGCTTATTCCTACTTTTCCTGCAACAGATGCTCCAACACTGAACGGATAATTATCCATTGCAACCAACAAACTTGTTTGCATAGCAAACAAAAATACTAACGACAAAGTTTTTATTTTCATATAAACATTAAATATTATTATAAAACATACAAAAATAAGAAATTTATTATAAATAATACCTCTAAAAATACTATACCGAACTTATTTCAGCATTTCCTCGTTAAAATTAGAGAGTTGCAGAAAAAAAGTTTTTTTATATATCACCTTTTATTATTTTTTTTTATAAAAAAAAACGTATTTTTGTATTTTTAGAATTAAAATAATAAATAATTATGGCACATCATAAATCGGCTATTAAAAGAATTAGACAAACAAGAACAAAAAAACTCTATAATAGAGGAAACAAAAAAATAATGCGAATAGCAATTAGAAAAGTCAGAGAAGCAACTGATTATACTGAAGGTATGACTTTATTAAATAAAGCATATAGCATATTAGATAGAGTTACCGCTCACGGAGTTGTTCACAAAAACACTGCTGCAAACAAAAAACGTTCTTTATCTGCATTGATAAAAAAACTAAAAGTTGCATAATTTATGTTTTGTTAGTGTGTATATAAACAAAGTTTAGTTAGAATCTTTTAACTATTATCTCTGTGTAGCCCCTATCGACTAGTGGTCAGGTCACAAGTTTCTCACGCTTGTAGCAGGGGTTCGAGTCCCCTTAGGGGTACTAAATTTGTAGTTATTTTTAAAGATTCTATATCTAACCTATAAAAACGTATTGCCGTTCTTAATGAAAACACGGGAATTCCGCATCAAGTTTGGCATAACATTTTTATTGGGTTACTTTTTTAATATCCGAATGATTTCAGGAATGTTGTGTTATTTCTCCATTTAGGGCGAACCTTAACAAATGCTTCTAAATAAACACCTACTTGTAAATGGTCTTCTATTGCTTGTCTTGATTTTTCTAACAATGTCTTTAATTTTTCGCCATTTTTACCTATTATTATTCCTTTTTGTGATGTTTTTTCTATTATAATTTCTATATTGATATACCACTTACCGACTTGTCGTTCTTTGAATTCAACTATATTTACTTCAGTAGAATAAGGTATCTCATCACCGTAAGATAAAAATATATGCTCTCTAATTATCTCAGATACAAAAAATCTTTCGGGCTGTGTGCTTAACATTTCTGCATCATAATAGAACGGCATAAAAGTAATGTAATTACTTATTGCATCCAAAACATTTTTTATATTACTTTTCTTTAACGCAGAAATAGGTATTACATCTGAAAATATATTCAGCGAGTTCATATCTGCAATCATCGGCAAAGTTTCCTTAACATCTTTTAACAAATCCAATTTATTTAATATGCAAATTATTTTTTTATTTGCTTTTTTTATTTTCGCAAGAGTATTTTTGATACTTGTTGGAATTATTTGTTCCTTCCTATATTTACTGGCATCACATATATAAATTACACAATCCGCTTCATTAATAGAAGCACTAACATAATCCATCATTGTGGTCTGCATTTTATATTTCGGCGAAAGAATTCCTGGCGTATCTAAAAAAATTATTTGCATATTATCACTGCTATATATTCCAAGAACTCGCTTACGAGTTGTTTGCGGTTTTGGAGTAACTATAGAAAGTTTTGCTCCAATTATAGCATTCATTAGAGTTGATTTTCCTGTATTTGGCTTTCCAATTATAGCAATATATCCTGCTTTTGTTTGTATTGACATAGTTTAGCAATTATAAAGTTCAAAAATAAGGATAATAATACACTAAAACATACTAAAAAAATAATCATCCTACTTAACTTGCTCCAGCATCTCCTTATTTTCAACCTAATACACTAAAAAAGAGTTCCCAACATTCGTTTTATTTTATCATTTATAGATTAAAAGTTATAAAATAAATATATTTTTGTAAGTAAAAAATATAATTATAAGTAAAATAAAAAATGGAAGCATTAGAATTAGTAAAACCAAGAACAAAATATATTAATCTAAATCAATATGAAAGCATTCCCGCATTAGATAGAGCATTAGCAGAGCCAAATGAGCCAGAATCATTTAATAGTTTTGAAGAATATTTAGAATGGCAAAATAACTTCTTAAAAGAGGACAATAATGAAATATAAAATTGAAATGAAAAAGAATTATAAAAGAAACTTAAAATTGATGCATAGGCAAGGTAAAAATATTAATTTGCTTAATTATGTTATTAATGAGTTAGCAAATGGTCATCGGCTTGATGCAAAATATAATGACCATAAATTGCAAGGTAAATATAAAGATTGTAGGGAATGTCATATAGAGCCAGATTGGTTATTAATTTATAAAATAGAACATAATACACTTATTTTAACTTTAACAAATACAGGCACACATTCCGATTTATATTAGAATTGCAGATATATGATTTAAATTACGAGAAAAAAGTTATTTTTGTAAGTATAGAAAAGTATTAAAAGTTTTAAAAGTTTTAACAGCAGGGCTTCGGTTTTGCTGTTTTTTTATGTCCTGCTGAACTTGTTTCAGCATCTACTCGCATAAAATTAGGCTATTCCGAACCAAGTTCGGAATGACAGATGAAATATTAACACGGGGGCTTGCCCCGTGTTAAAGATTTCATATTTAATCATATTTTTTTCTTATATTTGTAATTATAAATTGTAAAATATACTTAAATGACGCTATCTGAATTAAGCATAAATCGTCCTGTATTATCAACAGTTATAGTTCTTGTTATATTTTTGTTAGGAATTATTGGATATAATTTTCTTGGTGTTAGGGAATATCCAAGTGTGGATTTTCCTATTATATCAGTAACTACTTCTTATCCAGGAGCAAATGCCGATGTTATACAAAATCAAATTACCGAGCCATTAGAACAACATATAAATGGTGTTCCCGGTATCCGTTCTTTATCGAGTTCAAGTTCGCAAGGAAATAGCCGTATAACAGTTGAGTTTGAACTTTCTATGAATATGGAAACAGCCGCTAACGATGTTAGAGATCATGTTGCAACTGCACGCCGACTTTTACCGCGAGATTGCGATCCACCAATAGTAGAAAAAGCAGATGCAGATGCTAATCCAATTATACAAGTTAATGTTCAAAGTGATAAGCGAAATTTATTAGAATTAACAGAAATCGCTGAATTAACAGTAAAAGAACGTTTGCAAACAATTCAAAATGTATCTTCGGTAGATATTTGGGGAGGACATAGATACGCAATGCGTCTTTGGTTGGATCCTATTAAAATGGCTGCTTATAATATTACAGCAGCAGATATAAAAAATGTTATTGACAGAGAAAATATTGAACTGCCAGCAGGAAGTATAGAAGGTGATAAAAGAGAACTTACAATAAGAACTCTTGGATTAATGAAATCCCCTGAAGAATTTAATAAATTAATAATTAAAGAAAACGAATTCCAAATAGTCCGTTTTAAAGATATTGGTTATGCGGAATTGGGTTCAGAAGAAAGGCGAACATTATTGACAAGAAATGGTGTTCCTATGGTTAGTGTAGTAATAGTTCCACAACCGGGCGCTAACCAAATTAACATCTCTGATGAAGTTAAAAGACGCTTATCAGAAATGAATAAAGATTTGCCTGATGACATTGTTTTAGATATTGCTTTTGATAATACTGATTTTGTGCGTGCTTCAATAAAAGAAGTAGAAGAGACAATTTTTATTGCATTTGCTATGGTAGCAATAATTTTATTTCTTTTCTTACGTGATTGGCGAATAACATTAGTTCCTTTAATTGTTATTCCTGTATCATTAGTTGGTGCTTTTTTTGTAATGTATGTTGCTGGATTTTCTATAAATGTGTTATCAATGTTGGCAGTAGTGCTATCGGTTGGATTAGTTGTAGATGATGCTATAGTTATGTCCGAAAATATTTATGTTAAAATAGAAAAAGGAATGTCGCCAAAAGAAGCAGGTATTGCTGGTTCTAAGGAGATATTTTTTGCCGTCATTGCTACTACTGTTACCCTTATAGCAGTATTCCTTCCTATAGTATTTATGCAAGGAATGACAGGAAAATTATTTTTAGAATTTAGTTTGGTAATAGCAGGTTCGGTAGCAATATCATCAATTGTTGCTTTAACATTTACTCCAATGTTATCAACAAAATTATTAAAGAAAAGAGAAAAGAAAAATAAATTATATGAAATAACAGAACCGTTTTTTAATGGAATGACAAACAAATATGGCAAAATGTTAAGAACATTTTTAAAATATAAAATTGTGGCTTTTCCTATAATTTTAGCAACTTTTGGCATTATAGTATACCTATGGACATCTATATCATCTGAAATGGCACCACTTGAAGATAGATCATTAGTTTTAATTCAAACCCGAATGCCTGAAGGTTCAACATATGAATATTATAAAGATTATACAGAAACTATTGCAAATATTGCTGATTCTGTTGTTCCTGAAAGAATAGCAAATATCGTAGTATTAAGAAGAGAATGGGGATTTATACGAATCCTTTTAGATAAATTACATTTGCGTGAGCGAAGTCAAATGGAAGTAGCAGCAGCACTATCTACTGCCGTAGCAAAAGAATCAACAGCAAGAGCATTTGTCCAACAACAATCTACATTCGGCGGAAGACGAGCAACTATGCCTATACAATATGTTCTGCAAGCACCTAATTTAGATAAATTAGAAGAATATATTCCAAAGTTTATGGAAAAAGTTCATGCTAATAAAATGTTTATGATGGCTGATGTTAATTTGAAATTTAATAAGCCCGAAACAAAAATGATAATAGATAGAGATAAAGCAACTACACTCGGAATTAATACTATGGATATAGCACAAACTCTACAATATGGTTTAAGCGGACAAAGATTAGGATATTTTTATATGAATGGAAAACAATATCAGATATTAGCAGAAATTAATAGACAACAACGAAATACACCACTTGACTTAAAATCGCTTTATGTCCGCAATACGCAAGGAGATATGATACAATTAGATAATATTATTGACTTATATGAAGATGTTGCTCCGCCTCAATTATATAGATTTAACAGATTTAATTCAGCAACAGTTACTGCTGCACTTGCTCCCGGATATACTATTGGAGATGGATTAGATGAAATGGATAGAATAGCAAAAGAAGTATTAGATGAAACTTTTAGAACTGCTTTGCAAGGCGATTCTAAAGAGTTTAGAGAAAGTTCTGACTCATTGATGTTTGCTTTTATTTTAGCGTTAATATTTATATTTTTAATTTTATCAGCGCAATTTGAAAGTTTTAAGGACCCATTAGTTATAATGTTCACAGTTCCTCTTGCTATTGCGGGAGCATTAGCATTTATGTATTTTAATGATGTTACTTTAAATATATTTAGCCAAATTGGAATCATTATGCTAATTGGTTTGGTAGTAAAAAATGGTATCTTAATAGTAGAATTTGCTAATCAAAGACAAGCCGCAGGTATCTCTAAAGCAGATGCAATTGTTTTTGCATCAATACAAAGATTGCGTCCTATTTTAATGACAAGTTTAACAACTATATTAGGAATTATGCCATTAGTATTAGCAGGTGGCGAAGGTGCAAATGGTCGCATCGCAATGGGAACAGCAGTAGTTGGTGGTTTATTTGTTTCTACTTTTTTAACTATGTTTATTGTTCCCGTAATGTATTCATATATCTCAACAAATAGAGCAAAAAAGATAGAAAAATAGTTGTAAGGGGTAAATTACTCTGAAAACTTCTTTATTCGGCATCCTATTTTTTTAATGAAACTTTCCACATAAAAAACCTTATTTTTGCGTAAAAAATTATGCAATGTAGCAAAAAATGGCAAAGTTCAGAGAAATAAAACCAAATACTAATAAAAATAAAACTACTAAAACGGGAAATACTAATATCTATTACGGCGAAAAAACTATTAATTCGCTCACTTCATATAATATTGGCGAAGAGTTTATGCCAAATTCCGTTATTAAAGCTATCGGCATCCTTAAAAAGGCAGTGATGCTCGCCAACGAAGAACTAAAAATCCTAACAAAAGATAAATCCATAAGGATTATTAAAGCAATTGACGAACTATTAGAAGGCGAACTTGATAACCAATTTCCTTTGAAAGTATGGCAAATCGGGTCAGGTATGCACACTAATATGAATGTTAATGAAGTTATTGCAAATCGGGCAATCTTCCTTTCTGGTGGCAATAGTTCAAGCACAATTATTGACCCCGTAAATGATATAAATAAATCACAAAGTTCTAACGATGCGTTTTCTATTGCTATGCACATTGCGGCTGCTTTGACAATGAAAAATAATCTTATCCCTGCTGCAAAAAAACTGCAAAATAGTTTAGAAAAAAAAGCAGAAGAGTTTAAAAATATAGTTAAGGTAGGCAGAACGCATTCTATGGATTCTTTTTTACTTACTTTTGGCGAGGAATTTACGGCTTACGTTCATCAAATAAATAATGATATTGAACGAATGGAATTTGCTCTGAATGGCATATATGATTTGCCGATTGGGACTATGGTTATTGGAACTGACCGAATTGCAATTCATAAAGATATACCTATAAAAGTGCTAAAACAACTTCAAAAATTAACTAAAATTCCTTTCCGTATTGCACCTAATAAACTTTCTATGCTGTCTTCAAAAGATAAATTAGTTTTTGCTCATTCTACTATGCGAATATTTTCTGCAACTTTATTTAAAATTGCTAATGATATGAGGGTTCTTGCATCAGGTCCTCGCTGTGGTATTGGCGAGTTAATACTGCCCATAGCAGATACTAATGACCCTTCTATGCCAGGGAAATATAATCCTATTCCAAGCGAAATTGTTGCAATGATTACCGCACAAGTATTCGGCAATGATGCTACTATACAATTTTCTGCTGCTAATACTGATTTGGAACTAAATGTTTATATGCCTGTTATTATTTTTAATTTTTTGCAATCTGCTAATTTGCTATCCGATACTTGTTCTATGTTTGATAAAAAATGTATCCGAGGAGTTGAAATAAATAGAAACAGAAATACAGAACATCTTTATAATACGCTTGTGACTATTAAAGAATTAGACCCGCATATTGGTAGAGTTAATGCTGACAATATCGCTAAACTTGCTATTAAAGAAAATATTTCTATTAAAGATGCCGCTATCAAACTAAAACTTGTTAAAGAAGATAAGTTCGATATTATAACACATCCCGAAAAATATATAAACAAAAAATAAAATAATGTTATGCCGAACTTATTTCAGCATCACCTTATTTATTTACGGCTGTTGCAATCTTTTTACTTTTCCTTTATAACCGCCTGGAGTATAGAACTCTTCTATCTTTGCGTCTGTCATTTGATGAGAAACATAAATCTGCGATAAACAGTAACAAAATGCACACTCTTCTATAGTTTCTACATCATTAAATGTAATTTTGCCTGAACTCTCATAAAATGCACGGTCACCTATAAGTGTTACATTATTAAATGTAATAGCACCTGAACTCTCATAAAATGCACCCTTACCTATAAGTGTTACATTATTAAATGTAATAGCACCCAAACTCACAACAAATGCACCCTTACCTATAAATGTTACATTATTAAATGTAATATCACCCGAACTCTCCAAAAATGCAAACTCACCTATAAATCTTACATTATTAAAAGTAAATATTGCTGAACTCTGTCTAAATGCCTCCTTACCTATAGTTCCTATATTACCTGCGGCTGTCACTGATGTTATTTTAGTATTTTCACTAAAAGCAAAATCAGGTATATCTAATCCGTCAGCAATTATTATATCGCCTGTAATATTCGCTCCTGTATATTCTCCGCCGTTAATCTGGCAAGTACAAGCAGTTTCTCCATTTTGAGTGAAGGAAGTAATAGTTGTTTGTGCGTTCTTCGTAGAATAAATCATTTTTATAAATTATATTATTACAGAAATCGTTTTAATAATTGCAAAAATAACTTTTTTTAATGAAAAAAACAAACACGAGGAGGAATCCCCGTGATAAATATAAAATATACCACCCCGACTTCGCTATGCGAAGCCACCCCTCCACAGGAGTGGAACTGTTCCCCTCCCGTGGAGGGGCAGGGGTGGTAAATCAACACGGGGGCTTGCCCCCGTGTTAATGTTGTTTTGCTGAAGCAAAATTGGAATGTATATGGCAGGTGTTTCGGTTCTTTTATTTTAGTTAAATTAGCAACTATTTTTCTACTTTAATTCGCATTTTGTAGAATGAACGCCAAACAAAATAAAGCCCCACCGCTAAAAATGGTATCGCTATAAACATAGAATAATCATTAGTAGCACCTATTTTCATCTCAATGCAAATCTCGGTCGCTAATAGACCAAAAAGTGTTGAGAATTTTATAATTGGATTTAATGAAACAGATGACGTATCTTTAAACGGGTCGCCGACAGTATCACCAATAACGGCTGATTCGTGCAAAGGAGTATTTTTTTCTTTTAAATCTACTTCAACTACTTTTTTTGCATTATCCCAACTGCCACCTGCATTTGCCATATATATTGCTTGAAACAAGCCAAATACAGCAATAGATATAAGATATGCAACAAAGAAGTTCGGATCCATAAATGCAAACGCAAGAGTCAGCGACATAAGGGCAATAAATATATTCCACATTCCTTTTTGTGCGTATTGCGTGCATATTCGGACTACTGAAATAGAATCATCAGTATTTGCTTCTTTTTTATCCAAATTAAATGTTCGTTTGATAAACTCTACTGCACTATAAGCACCTGTAGTCACCGCTTGCATAGAGGCACCACTGAACCAATAAATAACTGCTCCTCCGCAAATTAATCCCAATATCACAGGAGCATCAGTTAAAGATAGGTGTAAAAAACCAACTTTTTCTAACAATAAAATAATTGCAAAAATCATAGTAGTAGCACCTGTTACTGCCGTTCCAATAAGAACAGGTTTAGCAGTTGCTTTGAATGTATTACCTGCTGAATCATTTGCTTCAAGATAATGCTTTCCGTTTTCAAAATCAGGTTTGAAACCATATTCCTTTTCAACTTCTTTTTCAATATCGGGTATTTGTTCTATTTGCGAAAGTTCAAATACGGATTGAGCATTGTCCGTAACTGGTCCATAACTATCTACTGCAATGGTAACGGGACCCATACATAAGAATCCAAATGCAACTAATCCAAATGCAAAAATAGATGCATGAACTCCCATTATTTCTGTTATACCACTTAATTGAGAAGTAAAATATGCTATTGTCATTAACAATACAATTAGTAATCCTGTCCAAAATGCACTAAAATTGCCTGCTACAATGCCTGATAAAATGTTTAAAGAAGGACCGCCTTCGCGTGATGCTGTTACTATTTCTTTTACGTGCTTTGATTTTGAACTTGTAAATATTTTAGTAAATTCAGGAATCAGTACAGCGGCAAGCGTTCCACAACTTATAATAATTGCTAACTTCCACCATAAATCAGGATTATCCATATCGCCGAGCAGTAAATGGCTCATAAAAAATGTAGCAGTAATACATAGCGTTGCAGCAATCCAAATCAAACGCATCAATGGTGCTTCAAAATCAAAGTGCTTTTTATTAGCATACATTTTTTTAGAAATTGCTTGATTTATAAAGAACGAACAACCTGATAAGAAGTCCATAAGAAAACGCATTCCAAAAATCCAAACAATTAGTTTTGCTTGAATGTCAGGATTAGGAACGGCTAAAGTTATAAAACTAATAAGTGCTACTCCTGTAACGCCGTAGGTCTCAAATCCATCAGCAGTAGGTCCAACACTATCGCCTGCGTTGTCTCCCGTGCAATCAGCAATAACGCCCGGATTACGCGGGTCATCTTCTTTTACTTTGAAGACAACTTTCATCAAATCAGAACCAATGTCAGCAATTTTAGTAAATATTCCACCTGCTATACGAAGTGCAGAAGCACCAAGCGATTCGCCGATAGCAAATCCTAAAAAGCAGACACCGACAATTTCTCGCGGCACGAAAAGTAATATGAAAACCATCATCACTAATTCTAACGAAATAAGAAATAATCCAACGCTCATACCTGCTTTTAAGGGTATATTTACGACATCTAATGGTCGTCCTCGCAAAGAAGCAAACGCAGTTCTCGCATTAGCAAAAGTATTAACTCTAATGCCATACCACGCCACAGCATAACTTCCCCCCATACCAATTATTGAAAATATTAGAACTTGGATGGCAGTGCTGAAACTTTGCCCCACTAACCCCAAGAAATAGATAATCATTACAATTGCAATAAATCCAAATAACATTAACAAAAACTTGCCCTGCTGTAACAAATAAGTGCGACACGTTGCAAATATAGTGCTTGCAACATTCAACATTGATTTATGCGAAGGAAGTTTTTTTACTTGAAAGAACAACAATAAACTAAATCCAAGAGTTCCACAAATAACTAATGCACCATAAAAAAGGAAATCCCACGCAGTAATAACAGCACCGAAAATATGGAATGTTCCTTCGTGCAAATCAGGAATCGCTAAATTAACATCACTTGCATACAGACCAAATGTGCTAAATAGCATCCCCACTAACGAATAAAATAAGAGTTTTTTCATACAATAATAAAATATATAATTTAATAACTACAAAAATAAGGTTTTTCCCGTTATACCGAACTTATTTCAGCATCTCCAAGTAGAATAAGGTGTAACGAATCAAGTTCGGTATAGCAAAATACGGAAATTTCTATTTTTATAGGTCTACATTATTCCTATAAGTTTTTCTAATCCAAGAAAAACAAGATTTTTTCTTTGTTCTATTTTATTTATTTTTTTAGAATTTGTATTTATTTTATTTAATTTTTTAACACACAATTTAAATACTAAATCAGAATATCCACCCGTAAATGCAACATTAGTATTTTCTAATTTTTCTTTATAAAAAATATTGTAAAGGAAATCAGTTATTCCGCCTCTAACAGCAGAAATCAAACCTGTATTAATAGCATCTTCAGTGCCATTTATAATACCATAATTTGCTTTATTAATTTTAATTGCAGGAAGCCCTGAAGCATATTCTGATAATGCTCTTGTTTGTGTGCCTACTCCACACATAATGGCACCGCCGAGACAAATACTATCTTTGGAAAGTATATTTATAGTTATAGCAGTTCCGCAGTCAATAGTAATAATAGGCGGTTTGTAGAAACTCAATGCGCCGATTAGTCCAAGTTTTCTATCATTTCCCATTCCTTGTATATTAGAAAAATCAATAAATTTCTGGCTTCTTAACAAAGTATCAGCCAATTTAACTGTTATTTTATTGCTAGCCAAAAAATCTACTAATACACATTCCATATCTGTATTAACAGAAGAAATAATTGCAGAATTAATATTGGCAAGGTCTACACTATTTTTTATTTTATCTATAACGAGGTCGTCTAAATAAATGAAATTGATATCTTCATTATTTTTGATTTTTACAAATGAATTGCCGATATCTATGATTATTGTTTTTTCGTTCATTTTACTATTTAAATAACTATTTTTACAAAAATAAGGTTTTTCGTGTATATATTTTATTGTCACGCACTGAAAATAAAAAAATTTGGAAATTAGAAATAAAAAATTTATTTTAGTATTGTCTTGAATGACATAAAGTAGAAATAAAAAAGTTATTTTTGTATTGTCTTGAATGACATAAAGTAGAAATATATAAAGTCTTTTAAACATTTACATTTTATTTTCTTATATTTGTATTTTTTTGTGTAATTATGTCTAAAACTAAATTAAAAGTTAAAGCAAATATATAAATATTTTGTTAAATAAAATGTATGTTATGCCGAACTTGTTTCAGCATCCCTCCTTCTTAATCTTTTATCCCATCATACAAAAATATCGGCGTGGCACCAACTTTACTGGCATCGGATTGTCTTTCATCGGGGCTTTCGCTAAATACTTTTAGTTGAGGATAAAGAGATTGTATGAAGGTTGCTCCTTCTACATAAGTCCAATCAATATCTCCGAGTAAATTGGCTAACTTCCTACCAACCATATTTCTTGTTATATGACCAGAAACGCCCGGAACATCTTGTCCATTTACGCCTTTATGAATACAAAATTGTTTATCATAATGGCAGTTGGTGATGGTTACATAATAAATACTACCCGCAATACTACCAGTAGCATTATTTCCTTCCACAACACCTGTGTTAATACAATTTGAAATAGTAATTGTATGTATTAACCCTAGACTTGAATTATTAGCCATTCCATTTATTCCACCTACATATTCATTCCCTTGCACAAAACCGTAATTAACACAATTAGTAATTATTCCCGGATTAGATAACAAAGTTTGTCCTATAATACCGCCAACTATATTGCCGCCAACTATATTGCCTATATTTGTACAAAATTCAACAATAACTTCTTTATTTTGTATAAAACTATTAGCACCTATAATCCCACCTGCTACATGGCTGTAAGCAGTTATTTTCCCAGCGTTGATGCAATTTGAAATATTAAGATTATTTACACCTGCTATTCCACCTACACTACTAGTAGATTCTATTTTTCCAAAATTAGAACAATTTGTAATAGTACCAGAATTCTGTCCGCATATTCCACCTACCCAACCAGCTTCGGCAAATATTGTTGCATAATTATTACAATTTTGAACCATTCCATAATTGTTGGAAACTATACCACCAATAGAGGTGAAGCCACTTATTTCGCCATCCACATTAAGATTTTTAATAACACTATTTTCATCTGCACAAGCAAATACGCCATGTGAAATTTGGGTAGTAATGGTATAGCCATCTCCATCAAAATTTGCATTAAATCTATTACTTACAGGTGAAGTTCTACCAATAGCAATATTGCTAATAGTTATGTTATTAGTTAATTTAAAATACTGGTTCTTTCTATAAATATTATGATTATTTACAGAATCGGCAAGCAATTCCATATCCTCTGTAGTGCTTATTAAATATGGGTCGCTTTCTGTTCCATTTCCACCACTGTAACCCTGACCAAATAAGGGTAATAGAAATGCAAAAAAGAAAATTATTATTTGTGAAAAAAAAATTTTCATAAGATAAACCTATTTTTATAATTATAAAATACAAATATATAATTTTTTTTAAATAAAATATATCATTTTTAGCAAAAAAAAGGAAAATTTTTGTAAAGATAAAAAATAACGCCGTAAACTATTGATATGTAAAGAGATATTTTTAGTATGTATTAGTTGTATTTAGACGGATGGAATTCAATATTTAATATATATAGTAAGACATTAGAAATGTTAGATAATACACTATTATTGTTTTTTAACAGAAAGCAATTCAATACAAGTATTTAGTTACCAATGCCTTCTTTACAGCGATAACGCTGTGAACTCTTGTAGACACCATTCTTTATATATTTACTACTGCCACAATGTGTACATTCCATAAAAAAAAAGTCCTATATTTAATTTAATAAAATACAAATATAAGAAAAATATTTGAAATAAAACAAACACGGGGATGAATCCCCATGCTAATTTTGAGAATGTTACTTAATAGGTTGTTTTTTTGATATTTTTAAAGTATTAAAAAAATACTAATTCAATAATATTAGCAATTTCATTGAATATATAAAAACGCAATATCATCCTTTAGGTAACACTCTCTAATTAAGAAACTCCTTTGCAAGTTTGAATACTAATTCGGGAGTTATTTCTTTCATACATTTATATTTAATATCATCTCTATGGCATATTAAAGGAGTCGGCGAATAAAAAAAGCACGGACTACAATCTAAATTAACAGACGCAACTTTATAATTCGTTTGCCAAGGATAAATATAATTTGTATTAGTTGGACCTATAATAGGAATAGTATTTAATTTTAATGCACCTGCAAAGTGCATCAATGATGAATCATTAGTAACAAATAAATTGCACCTTTCCATTATAGATATGGATTCTAATAGAAATTGCGACTTAACAATAATTATATCGTCTGAATTAATAATTGTTTTAATTTTTTTATTTAATTCTATTTCATCGCCAGCCCCAAATAATAATATTTTGCAATTAAAATTATTTTGTAATAAGTTTCCAAGTTCTGCAAAATTTTCAGGTGTCCAACGCCGATTTGAATGATTTTTTAACGTGCTACAACCCGAATGAAATCCCACAACTATATCATTTTCTTTAATATTATGCTCATTTAAAAAACTATCTGCAAATGATAAATGATGCTTATTTAATACTAATTTTAACGAAGAAATTGCTATATTGCTATTGTTAGAAAAAGCAGAAAATAATTTAAAATTTGTCTCAACATTATGTGTATCGTCACTTTCCATTACGCGAACATTATTTAAAAAACCTAAATTTCTAAAATCCTGTCTAATATATTTTGCTCCAAGACGCTTTTTTGCTCCTATAAGAAAACTAATAATATTATATTCTTTCCTATTAGATGGATAAACGTTTATTGATACATCGTATTTGTGTTTGCGAAGTTTGTTTATAAAAGAAATACTTTTAGTTATTCCTTCTTTCATAAAATCAAAATATATTATGTTTGATATTTCAGGTAAAGTAGAGTATATTTCAGCAACGC
>WRLB01000034.1 GCA_009777815.1 Bacteroidota bacterium | reverse complement strand
CCCCCCTGACCCTATGTTAAAAAAAAATCCATCCAAAACAATATGGGGAAACCCCCCCAAGGGGGGGGGGGGATTCTACTACAAGCCGTGTAGTAGAATTACTACAACCATCTCGTCTTGCTGAACTCGTTTCAGCATCTACTAATTTAACAAGGAGATTCCGAAACAAGTTCGGAATGACAGCAAATTTGATAGCAATCGTGCTACTTTTCTTCCTGCTCACTTTTAGTGCGAAAGCACAAATTCCTACGGTAACTATATTAAATACTAACGGCGACAATACGATTCAGACAAGTGAAGTTAATGCGGCTATAACATCGGCGGGTTTGCTCACAACTGATGATTTTCACGCTATTATTCCAAAAGGGCAAGGAGCAAGAATCATTGGAGCAAGTTCATTCGCAGGTAAGAATGTTATCAGCATAATTGGAGAAAATATAGAGCAGGTTACTAATATGTCTTTTCAAGATTGCAGTAAGTTAGAAAAGGTGGTGCTTCCGAAATGCAGAAATATTACTACTGATGCATTTAACAATTGCAATGCCTTACGGGAATTAACATTGGGAAAGCAAGTCCCGACTACAGATGGCAGTGCATTTGATGGCGTTAGTGACTTATCATTGATAAAGTTAAATGTTCCCGAGAAATCTGTGGATTTATATGCTGCTCATCCTGTTTTTGGTCAGATGAATATAGTTGGCATCCCGCAAAAAGTAACAAGCATCAACAATGTAAATGTGAAGAAAGGACGGCTAATAATAACACCACAGCCGTAATATTGATTGAAAAAAAACTGAACTCGTTTCAGACACTTTAACACGGGGGCTTGCCCCCGTGTTAAATTGAGCGGCAATAAAAAATACAATTAGTACCACAAAATAGAAACAATATCTAAATACTTTAATAATATATCTACTCTGCTATTGCATTTCCATATATTGAAATTTTTATTTCTTGCTCTTCGGGATGATATAATTCTATAATTAAATCGGTTTTAATGCTTCCAGGATGTGTTGCAATTACTGTTGCTTTTAGATTAAATTCTTCGTTTTTTTTAAGAACATCATTTTCACTCAAATTGCATACAAAACCTTCTTTAGCAAATGAAACACTTTTTATAACAGCATCTTTATCAGTATTATTTTTTATTATAACCTCTGCTGTTGCAGGATTGCCTGTTCTTACTCTGTCAAAGACGAGATATCTTGGCGTTATTTCAAAACGTCTAAATACATAAACATTAAGATTAATTCTTTGATGCGGCAGTAATGAATCGTTAGAAAACACATTTATTCCTTTCGTTACCTGTCCAACTAAATTGGTTAAATATAGTTTTGCTACTATAGAGGTTGTATCACCTGGGGCAACCTTATTTTCAGCAAGGTCGGCAACAGTGCAACCACACTCTGCCTTAACGTTACTAATACGCAAAGTATCAGTTCCTTCATTAGTAATAAATATTCTTGTAACCATTGCATCTTGAATATAATCTACCTTACCGAAATCTATATTTGGATTAATTATTTTAATTTTCGGTTGTGTCAATAAGATATTACTATTAAGAATACCAAATACAATTATTAGTGTTTGCAAGTATTTTTTCATTTTTTTTATAATTTTAACTACTTCTAATTACAAAAATAAGGTTTTTTTAATATAAAAAAGTTATTTTTGTATTCTAATAAAATTACAGAATTTATGAACCAAAACGCAACAATAATATTAGAAGATGGAAACCAATTTGTAGGTAAATCGTTCGGAAGTGTTAAAAATGTATCAGGCGAAATAGTATTTCATACTTCTATGGTAGGATATAATGAAGGATTAACTGACCCCTCTTATTTAGGACAATTATTAGTTCTTACATACCCGATTATAGGAAATTATGGTGTTCCAAGTAGAAATAAAGATAAAAATGGAATATCAAACTTTTTAGAAAGTAATAATGTTCAGCCGCTTGCTTTAATTATTAATAGTTATACAGATGAGTATAGTCATTGGAATGCTGATGTGTCTTTATCGGATTGGCTGATAGAAGAAAGTATTGTTGGAATAGCAGGAATTGATACCCGAGCAATTGCTAAAATAATACGTGAAAGAGGAACAATGAAAGCCAAAATCGTTTTTGATAACTTGGAAGATATAAACTTTGTAGATTCTAATTTAATAAATCAAGTTGATATAGTTTCTTGTAAAAATATAATTACATATAATGATAATGATGCAGATAGAAAGCGAGTTGTTTTAATAGATTGCGGAGTGAAGCATGATATTATCAGAGGGCTTATAAAACGCAATTTATGTGTAATAAGAGTGCCTTGGGATTATGATTTTAACACATTAGATTTTGATGGATTAGTTATTAGTAATGGACCTGGCAATCCTGATTTTTGTGATAAAACGGTATTAAATATTAAAAAAGTTTTTAATACTAATAAACCAATATGTGGTATATGTATGGGAAACCAATTACTCGCTAAAGCAGGTGGAGCAAAGATTTATAAATTAAAATACGGGCATAGAAGTGATAACCAACCCGTTAGAATGGTAGGAACAAATAATTGCTTTATTACTTCACAAAATCACGGATATGCTGTAGATGATTCTACATTAGAAAACGATTGGGAAGTGCTATTTGTAAATATGACCGATGGAACTAATGAAGGAATTAGGCATAAAAACAAACCATTCGTTTCTGTTCAATTTCATCCAGAGCGAAGTAGTGGAATTACTGATACAGAGTTTCTTTTTGATAATTTTGTTAAAACTATAAGAAAATAATAATAAAGTTATCACTAAAATTAAAAAATCAATAAAACTCACCTCAGAATCATAATCCAATCTATCTATCGGAAATATAAAACTTTCTACAAATTTAATTATATGTTGTTTTTCACTTTTCATTTTTCAAACTTAAATTGTAATTTAGGTAGATGTTTTTTCAAATCATATTTTTTATTTATTTTGTTCATTTCTTTTATAAATTTTTCTTTATGTATTTTGTTTTCGGGGAATATTACAGGTATTTTTAGGTTCTTCCAACTATATTCTCCTTTATCATTTCCTACTAAAAATACACCAATCGGGTAAAATCGCGCAACATTTTCAAACTCACAATTAGATATTACAAGCATATCTATAAAGTTTTGATTAAGTTTTTTTCTAAAAACATTTAAACTAAAAACAGGATGATCTTTACATTCATTATTATAAATCCAAGAACAAGGAACGATATAACATTTTTTTGCTTTTTTTATTTGTTGCTCATTCGTCCAAATCATATATTGTAAAAATAAATCATCAACACTTTTAGTGTTATAAATAGTTCTAAATGTGCTAGCACATATTGTATTTCTAATAGATTTTGTATATTCACTTCTTTCTTCTTTCGTTTTTATATGTGAAGTGCCTTGTGTATTTCTATACGGCGGATTACATACAACAAATAAATCTTTAGGATTTTCTTTTATAATTTTTTGTAATTTAGTTGGCATTCCTACAAAATTATCAACTATGGTGCTTTGGTAATCAAATTGAAAACACTGCTCATCTACAAAATTGTTAATAATTGTTTTCTGATAATCATAGCCAAAAACATTTCCCGCATTGAAGCCCCTATCATTTTTACAAATATCTACAGCCGTCTTATCCTTATCACTTAAATACAATTTATCTTTATCTATGAAATCAAAAACCTCATTGTTTATATCTTTAAATAAATTCCCCGTCCCACAACAAGGATCCCAAATATAGTAATCATCTATGTTTATATGCTTCCTTATCATCGCCCACATCATCCCTGTCACATTTAACTTCGTATAATATGCTCCCTGACTTTTACGCTGATGATGCTCAAAAATTAACTCCTGATAACGCAACTGCAAATGCAACCTATAACCATCATCCAAAATAATATTATTAAATTCTAAACCACGCTTTTTATATTGAGACAAACTATTAGAAGCACCTATCTCATTCAAAAACATATCAGCAAAACTTAAATCAACATTTACTCCACCAAAACTACCCGTAAATATGCTAAATAAATTCTGTATATATTTATTTTTTTCTGCTAAAACTTTTTCATAAGTGATAGTATTATCAAAAATACTTTCATCCAAAACAAAACCACATTTTACAAAAATATCCTTCCAATAATCTTTGCTAACGCCTTCTTTACTCACTAAATTATTTCTTAACCAATTTTGAATTTTTGTAACATCATTCAAATCAAACTCTAAAATATCGTTCCAATCATTATCTTTTATGTAAAAATGCGTTTTATTTATAGCACCGAAAAGACCTTCGTAACTATCGCCCATATCTACAATACCTTTTGTGTGTTGCAATTGCTCGAACATTTTTTCTTTTGGCGTTGTATCTTTTTTGAACTCTATGCACATTTTAGGTTGTTTAGTTTGTGCATCTAAAATTAAAAAATCAATAAAACTTACTTCAGAATCATAATCCAATCTATCTATTGGAATTATAAAACTTTCCACAAATTTAATTATATGTTGTTTTTCACTTTTCATTTTTCAAACTTAAATTGTAATTTATCTTACACATATTCTTTCACTTCTATTTCGCCGATGGAAGCATAATATACGCTTTCTGCTAATGCGCCCATTTCATCTTCGCCAGGATAAAGTTTTACGGGAGCAATAAACTCTATTTTTTTTATAAGACGTTCCATAATAGGTTTGCCGTGTGCTATACCGCCTGTTATAAGTATTGCATCTACATCTCCATCTACAACAGGAGCAACAGAACCAATTTCCTTAGCAATTTGATATATCATAGCATCTAAAACATTATATGCTTCTTTATCGCCTTTTTCATAGGCACGAATTTCTATTTCATACATATCATTAGTGCCAAGATATGCAACACATCCACCTTTTCCTGTAATCATTTTTAGTATTTCGGATTTAGTATATTTACCTGAAAAACAAAGTTCTACTAATGCTGCAGAAGGCAATGAACCTGCACGCTCAGGAGAAAATGGACCATTCCCATTTAAAGCATTATTAACATCAATGACTCTTCCTTTTTTGTGGATGCCGACAGATATACCGCCACCAAGATGAACTACAATTAAATTTATATCATTATAATTTAAATTGTTGCTGCGACAATAACGTCTTGCTATTGCTTTTTGATTTAGAGCATGAAATATAGATACTTTAGGAAGTTCAGGATGACCTGAATATCTTGCTATATCGTCTAATTCATCTACAACAACAGGGTCAGCAATGTAAGAAGGAATGTCTTTACCTGTTTTTTTAGCAATTTCATAAGCAAGTATAGCACCAAGATTAGAAGCATGTTCGCTGAGCGAACCAACATTTTTTAAATCATTAAGCATCTTGCTATTTACTCTATATATACCACCCGGAATTGGCTCAAGCAAACCGCCTCTACCTATAATAGCGTCCAAAGAAGATAGTTCAATATCATTATCTTTAAGAAATTGAATTATTAAATCTCTTCTAAATTCATATTGTTCATATACTTTTGAGTATTTAGCAATTTCTTCTGCGGTGTGCCTTAATGTTCTGACGAATACAGATGTTAGGTCATCATATAAAGCAATTTTAGTTGATGTTGAACCTGGATTAATAGATAAAATTTTCATATTTTAATTTTCTTTTGTTTAATAATTGCAATATAACTTTTTTTATTATAAAAAAACCACATTTGCTTTTTACGGCATAATGTGGTAGAATATTGTGCTAACAATACTATATTTATATCAAAAGTCGTGCCAATTTTTCAATCTCTGTAACATACTTATATTATAATGATTTATAAAGAATGATTTTTTATGTTTTTATTGAAGTTTATTTTTTTATGTCATTCCGAACTTGTTTCAGCATCTTATTTATCACGGGGGCAAGCCCCCGTGTTAAATAATCGTTATTTTAACAAGGGGGCTTGCCCCCTTGTGGCATAATTACATAAAAGATGGAGATGCTGAAACAAGTTCAGCAGGACAGAATATATAAAAAAACACTATATTTGTAAAATAATAATTAGAAATATATGCAAAATAAACTCTTTATGCTCCTATTTGTAGCGATTTTAGGAGTTATATCAATCCAAGTTCTTTTAGCACAAGCAGAAAAAGTAAAAGAATTTCAAATAGATGAAGTCGTTGTTGAAGCCGTTAAAACACTATCTCCAAGTAACTCGAACGTAATTGCTACCATAGAGCAAAAAGATATTCAATTTGCTTCCGTAACTAACTTACAGGAACTATTGGAGTATTTGCAGTCCGTAGATATCCGCACACGCGGTCCCGAAGGAGTTCAAGCAGATGTAAATATACGAGGCGGAACTTTTGACCAAACAGTGGTGCTTTTGAATGGAATTAATTTTACTGATCCACAAACAGGGCATTTTTCTCTAAATATTCCTATTGATGTTAGTGCTATAGAACGAATTGAAGTTTTACAGGGTATTGATACTTGGATTGCTGGCATTCCTGCATTTTGCGGTGCAATAAATATTATTACAAAAAGTGCAACAACTAATACAATAACGCCACATTTTAATTACGGAATGAATAATTTTTATAGAGCAGGTGCTTCTATTACAGGTAAATCAACATCATCTAAAATAACAGGAGTCGCAAACTTTAACTACTCACAAAGCGATGGTTATGCTGTTAATACAGATTTTTATAACATTAATGCTTTTTTATTATTGAAATATAGCGATGAACAAATTGGAAACTTTGACTTTCAAACAGGATATTTAGAAAAAGAATTTGGAGCAAATAGTTTTTATTCTATTACTTATCGTGAGCAATTTGAAATGAATAAGGCATTTATTTCTAGTTTGAAATATAACAATATCTTTGATTGTTTTGGAGAAAATCAAAAAATTGATGTAAATTCGTCAATCTATTATCGTTTGCATAAGGACAGGTTTGAACTTTTCCGTTCTAAACCATTACCATCTAAATGGGAGCATATTCCGTCTGAATGGGAGGAGATACCTCAGTGGTATGCAGGACATAATTTTCATCATACTGATATTTATGGACTAAACGCTTCTGTTAATTATAATTGGAATCTTGGAGTTACTACTTTAGGGACTGATTTTCGTTCTGAAAAAATAAAAAGTTCTAATCTTGGTGAACTTCTTGACAATCCTATTTCTGTTCCGAATGTAGAAAATGCTTTTTACAATAGAAGCAAATTGCGGCTACACGAAGATGTTTATTTTAAACATTATTTTTCGGCAAATAGATGGGATTTACATTTTGGAACTATGGCAAGTGGGAACAATGAATTTGGTTTTAGGGCAATTTCAGGTGGAAATTTCAGATTTTTACTTACACCGTTGTCTAATATCTTATTTACTGTGCATCAGGGCTATCGTTTGCCAACTTTCACTGACCTTTACTATTCGGATCCAAGTCAAGTAGGAAATCCTGATTTGAAACCTGAAGAATCTATAAATACAGAGATTGCATATATGTGGAACAATTCAAAATTATTTTTGCAAAGTAATATCTTTTATCGTTATGGTTACAGAATTATTGATTGGGTTCGTAGTTTTGATGAACCTATTTGGCGTAGTGAAAACTTGACTAATGTTGCGACTTTGGGCTATGATATTTCTGCAGAATACAATTTTACAAACAGTTTTATAAATATGGTTAGATTAAATTATTCGTATCTTGATGTAAAGAGTAACTCCCCTGATGGACATATTTCTGTATATGAAGCAAATTTTTTGCGACACAAATTAAATTTAGGCATTTTACATAAAATTTGGAACTCTAAAGACGAAAAAAACACTATTGTAGCAAATTGGCTATTTCGTTTTCAATCTCGTGCTGGTTTTTATCTTGATTCTGACAGGAACATTATTAATTATCCTGCATTTCTTTTATGTGATTTAAAGATTATTTGGCAGTCAAAATATTTTAATTTTTTTGTTGAAGGAACAAACTTATTTGACAAGCAATATGTAGATATTGGTAATCTTCCGCAACCCGGAATTTGGTTAAAAGCAGGCACAGAGTTTAAAATAAATATACTATCGCAATAGCATTTTTAAAAATATAACAATTCTAAAAAAACCTTATTTTTGTAATAACAATCATTAAATATGTATAAAATGTTTAAACAATTACCCGAAAAAATAAACTATTCCAATATAGAAAAAAATATCCTGAAATACTGGAATGAAAATAATATATTCCAAAAAACACTCCAAGAAAGAAAAAATAATCCCAATTATAGTTTCTTCGAAGGACCACCAACCGTAAATGGAAAGCCCGGTATACATCATGTTATGGCACGAACTATTAAAGATGCCGTTTGTAGATATAAAACGCAAAAAGGTTTCTTCGTTCGAAGGCAAGCAGGATGGGATACGCACGGACTACCCGTTGAACTCGCTATGGAAAAAGAACTCGGATTCAAAGAAAAAAAAGATATCGAAAAATATGGAATAAAAGAGTTTAATAAAAAATGTAAAGAAATGGTTTTTAATAATATTGAAAATGCCGAAGGATGGAGTTATTTGACCGAAAGAATGGGCTATTGGGTGGATTTATCTGAAGCGTATATTACTTGTAAAACGGAATATATTGAAAGTGTTTGGTGGTCGCTTAAACAATTTTTTGATAAGGGACTGATTTATCGTGGATTCAAGGTCATACCGCAATCGCCAACTATCGCTACGCCGTTAAGTTCCCACGAACTCGCACTCGGTTATAAAGAAGTGCGCGACCCAAATTGCTATCTTATGTTAAATATTATTTCATCAAAAATAAAAGATATAGAAAATGCAAAATTAGTCGTATGGACTACTACGCCCTGGACTTTGTTTGCTAATGTTGCTCTTGCTTGTGGCGAAGATATTGATTATGTTTTGGTGCGGAATGTTAGAAAAGATACTAATAATGATAAAAATAAAGAGATGCCGAAACAAGCACGGCAGGACGATGATAATGCACGCAAGGACAATGATGTTGCACACAAATACTTAAAAAATATTGATGAGAAAATAAAAACTATTAATAATGAAATAAAAGATATTAGAAACGAATTAGAGAATGATAATTTTAATAATAAATATTTTATATCTAAATTAAAAAATATTGATGTAAATGCTAAATCTGTCCGTGATGAAATAGAAGATAATTTGGCTGCTGTTAATCCTATTGATATATATACTGATTTAAATATGGGAAATGTTGTAATAGAAGCAATAAAGAATGCTTTTAATAATACAGAAGGATATTCACATTTAGAAAAATTAGATAAAAGTACACAAAAATTATATGAAGTATATAGGAATTGTATGTATACATATATAACTTATATTGAAGCACATAAAACCTCTTTGACTACTGCAAAATCTACAAAAAATAAACAAAAATTAACTGAAAATATAAATGAATTATCTAATAGCATACAGAGTTTTTATGAAAATATAAAGGTTTTTTGTGAATTTGCAATTTGGTTTGACAATGATAATAAAGAGATGCCGAAACAAGTTCGGCAGGACAACGATAATGCACGCAAGGACATAGAAATTGATGCAGTGTCGCTGGATATGTTAAATGGTAAAGTGGATGATAAATTAATTGATACATTAAATCAATTAATTACAACAGAACAACAATTAATTGCAACTATTAAGCATCTACATAAATCAGGAGAACAAGTAGATAAAGTTAAAAAACAACTGGAATATACTAAAGAACAATATCACCAATTAGAAAAGCAATATCATCAAGCAAAAGAACAATATCACCAATTTGAAGAAGAAGCAGAGCCAACTGAATATAAATTAATGAAATTAGAAGATAGATACCATAACGCAAAAGAACAATATCACCAAGCAAGAGAGCAATATCATCAGGTGGAAAAGCAATTAATAGAAGTGGAAGAGCAGTTTGATAAAGCAGAAGAGCAATTGTTTGGTATAGAAGAAAAACTTATAGATACTAAATCGCAATTTGATATAATAAAATTGCAAATTGATTTAGCAAAAGAGCAATATAAAAAAGCAAAAGAACAACTGGATAAAGGCGAAGAGCAATATGATAAAGTAAAGGAGCAATATCATCACGCAAAAGAACAACTGGATAAGGTGGAAAAAGAATTGTTAAATGCAAAATTAAATACATATAGCGTTAAAAAAGGTGAAAATGCAAATGAAAAACAAGTAATAAACGATGAAAAATCACTTATGCAAAGTGAAAAACCACTTATGCAAAGTGAAAAATCACTTACGCAAAGTGAAAAACCACTTACGCAAAGTGAAAAACCACTTATGCAAAGTGAAAAACCACTTATGCAAAGTGAAAAATCACTTATGCAAAGTGAAAAACCACTTACGCAAAGTGAAAAACCACTTACGCAAAGTGAAAAACCACTTATGCAAAGTGAAAAACCACTTACGCAAAGTGAAAAACCACTTACGCAAAGTGCTTATAAAACGGAAAATACAGGATTAAAAAGAAATGTGGCAGTAATTTCTGCTTGTCATACCGAATTTAGTTCGGCATCTCCTGATGATTTATTATTAGTATTAGCGGAATCACGGCTTGGTGTTCTTGATGGTGAATATGAGGTTGTTAAGCGGTTCAAGGGTGCAGAATTAGTAGGCACAAGTTATGAACAAATATTGCCTTATTGCGAAATAAATAAAGAAAAGTTTAAAGATGCTCTAACAATACTTCCTGGTGGTTTCGTAACGACAAGTGATGGTAGCGGTATCGTTCATTTGGCACCCGCTTTCGGCGAAGATGATTATCAGATGTCTCTAAAATATAATATTCCTTTTTTGCAGCCCGTAACTGCCGATGGACATTTTAAAGAAGAGTTAAAAGAATTTGCAGGGCGTGCAATCAAAACCTTCAAATATGAAGACCGAACAGAAGAAGGTGCAGATAAAGATATTATTATCAAATTAAAAACGCTCGGCAAAATATATCGTTCTTCAAATGATTATGTTCATAATTATCCGCATTGTTGGCGGACAGGGAATCCGATTATGTATTATGCTCGTGAGAGTTGGTTTATTCGCTCCACGGCATATAAAAATGAAATGATTAATCTAAATAAAGAAATAAATTGGCAACCAAAAGAAATAGGCGAAGGGCGTTTCGGCAACTGGTTAGAAGAAGTTAAAGATTGGAATTTAAGTAGAGATAGATATTGGGGAACACCACTGCCAATTTGGGTCAATGAAACAGATAAAAATGATTTTTTTGCGGTCGGTTCAATCGAAGAGTTGATGGAAGGAATGTATGAAATGGAAGATGGGAGTTTGGTGCCGGTTGGTGAAGTAGTTAATGAATAAAGAGATTGAGATATACTTTTTATAAAGAAATAGTTAGAAAAAATGTATGAAAATATATAAAAATCCATTGTTAAATAGTAATGTTGAAATAACAAGCGAAACATTAAAAAATATACTTAAGCCACTATTAAGTGACCCTAATGTAAAGCCAACAAACAAAATGTTGAAAAATATACTCGGCAAAAGTTATTCAGTATTTGAAGAACTATCAGCAATTCTAACAAATGAAAAGTATTCTTTAACTCTGAATTGGAATTATCATAAAAATATAATTGGACCTGATACGAGTGCGTGGTATTGTAGAGTTATGTTTAAAAAGAAAACTACATTTTGGTTGTCTATTTCTGAAGGATATTTTGTTATTACTTTTTTCTTTTTAGTTCGTCATTTAGCAGAGATAAATCAATTAGAGACAAGTAAAAATAGTTTTATAGTAGGAGAAGAGTTTAGTCGCGACCCTAAGGTGGTTTATTTTCCTTTGGTTTTTACTATAAATAGTAACGAACAATTTAATGACTTATTAAAAATAGTAGATTTTAAAAAAAGATTAAAATAGAAAAATAATATATAATTTAATATGAAAAAAGAAAATATTATCCTTTCGACAATTATTTTGTCTTTGTTTTTTATAGTATTTGGTTGTGCTAATTTAAATAAAAGTAAGTTGGTTGACGCTGGCGGTAAAGCAGCCCAAGCAGCCTTGCTAACAGATGCCGAAATAAACCAATTAAGTGTAGAATATATTGCTTATAGCGATAAAGAAAATCAATTATGCAAAGATACAGACCCTAATCAAAAGAAATACACAGATAGGTTAAATAGGATTGTCGGTTCTGCCAATACATTAAATGGCAAAAAACTTGATATAAAAGTTTATTATTCAAGCACACAAAATGCTTTTGCGTGTGCTAATGGTAGTATTCGTGTTTATTCGGGACTGATGGATATAATGTCCGATGATGAACTTTTTGGTATTATAGGGCATGAAATAGGTCATATAGCAAATAAAGATACCAAAGAAGCATTTAGAAAAGCACTGATAACTTCGGCAGCTTTAGATGTGGTGGGTTCTACAGGTAAAACGGCTGCAACATTGGCTGAGTCACAATTAGGTGGTTTAGCGTCTGCCTATGCATCTGCCCAGTTTTCACAAAAGCAAGAATATGCAGCAGACGATTATGGTTATAATTACCTCAAAAAAAATAGCAAGAACCCGAAAGCAATGGCATCTGCTTTAAGAACATTGCAAAAATTATACGATAATCCTGCTGAAAGAAGTAAAATAGCACAAATGTTTTCTACACATCCCGAAGCAGGAAAACGTGCAGCAAGATTAGAAAAAAAATAAAAGAATATAAAAATTATGAAAAATAATAGTTCGCCAATTAAAAGAAAAATACAAATAGCACCCTCAATGTTATCAAGTGATTTTTCTACTTTAAGAACAGAGATAAACAAATGTAATGAAGCAGGAGTAGATGTAATTCATTTAGATATTATGGATGGTCATTTTGTTCCTAATATTACATTTGGTCCGATAGTAGTAGAAGCAATTAGACCATATACTAATCTTCCTTTAGATTGCCATTTAATGATAGAAAATGCAGATAAATATATTCCTTTTTTTGCAAAAGCAGGTGCTGATATGATTTCTGTTCACGTAGAAGGTGCTGTTCATTTGCACAGAACTATTTCTCTAATCAAAGAGAATAATATAAAAGTAGGTGTTGCTTTAAATCCTGTTACTCCGCTTGAATATGCTTTTGAGGTGGCAGAATTTGTAGATTTTATTTTATTAATGAGTGTAAATCCTGGCTTTGGAGGACAAAGTTTTATAAACACATTTATAGAACGGTGTATTAGGTTAAGAAGTTTTTTAGATGAACGCGAATCTACTTGTAATGTAGATATAGAAGTAGATGGTGGAATAAAAACAGATAATTTAGAAAAAGTTATTGGCGCTGGAGCAAATATTATAGTAAGTGGTTCGGGCTTGTTTTCAGGCAATTTTCATTCTAATGTTGAATATTTTAAGAAAATAATTTCTAACAGACAATAATACTATTGTTTTAGATATAAAAAAATTATGTGGTGGACACTAAAAATGTTATGTATGCTTTACACAGCAGGACGGAGTTTATAATTAGGTTATCTAATTAAAAAAAACATTATTTTTGTATTTATTCTAAAACATTTTTATAAAATTATTTGTGAAATAAATGAAAAATATAAAAGACCCCATATCTATTTCTGTTTTTAATGATAGTAGTTATCAATATATTCCTCGTCAAAAAATTATAACTAAATTAGAACAATTACTATTCGACGAAAAAATTGAAGATGCCACCGTAAATGTTATAGTAATGGATAACGAAGGAATACAAAAAATAAACAATAAGTTTTTGGAACACGACTATCCTACAGACGTATTATCATTTAAAATGGAAGAAGATATTTTTGAAGCAGAAGTTTATGTCAGTGTTGAAATGGCAATGACAAATGCTACTGAATATAAAACTAATTGGCGAGAAGAACTCGTCAGATATGCTATACATGGCGTATTGCACCTTTTAGGATATAATGATTCTACCGAAGAAGAAAAAATCATTATGACTAAAAAAGAAAACAAATATTTATCACTATAATTTATTTATGAAGTATTATCCAATAGTAACCGAAAGAAGTGAAAGAATTGTAGATATTGTTGCGTGGGCAGTAGCCCAAATACAACATGATCATTTCGATGCAGAACAATTTTATATGTTAGAAAGAGCAGGTTTTACACCTAAAGAAATATCTATAGCATTTAGTTGGCTATCAGAGAAAATAAATACTAAAATACCTAATGAAGTTTCAGTAGCGATGGCTTCTCCTTCACAATCATACAGGTATTTTTCTGATGAAGAAAAAGAATGCTTTACGGAAGAAGCATTTAATAATATAACTAAATTTATGTCGCTGGGACTTATTAAACCAGGACATTTAGATATAATTTTTGATAGAGCATCTATACTTGGTCTTAAAAAAGTAACAAATGAGTTAGTTAGACAATTTGTTGCTTTTTTTATTTTTGAGGCACCGCACCCTAATGAAAACTTTGCAAGATTTAATCTGTCGGGTGATGAAAGTGTTAATTAAATTATGTTGTTTAATTAGATTTTCTGTTATGCTGAATTATTTTATAATTTGGAGCAAATTTGTGTCTATAAGATTAAACAATGTTAAAAAGGTTCCGTAGCTCAGCAGGATAGAGCACAAGTTTCCTAAACTTGGGGTCGTGGGTTCAATTCCCTCCGGGATCGCTGTTTTTTGAAAAGTGGTATTTTCGTTACTGCTTGCTATACAGAATTACTTCTAAAATGTTATACTGATTGGTTTAAGCATCTTCTCATTTGTTAGTAAATATTTCTAATAAAAAAAGGAGATAACCAAACGAGTTTAATATGACAGAATAAATGCTGTCATACTATACGGGATACGGCATCTCTTTTTTTATACTTGTTATACCGAATTTGTTTCAGCATCCCCTTAAATAATAAGAGGATGCCGAAACAAGTCGGCATAACATTTTCTTAAACACTACCAAGCATAACCAATAGATACTCCAGGCCATAATTGGAAATCTTTATTATATTCGCCGAATTCTGTTATTGGAATACCCCAACCTAAACGCAATGCAGGTTCTATTGCCAGTGCTTCAAAGAGAACAAATTTATATACTGCCTCTATGCCAACATCAATTCCTAATCTGTTATTGGAATTGTCATCATTGACTTTCCATCTAACATAATTAATATTAGCCAATGGTCCTACAGCAAGACCTTCAATTCCGCGAGTTCTTATTTCGGGGAATATGTTATGAAAATACCATCTATAACCTGCTCCAAGTGTAATACCTACATTTGTATATTTTTCGGTATTATAATTCCAATTATACATCAGGTCAGCAGTAAAGGAATTTTTTCTACTTATACTTTGTTCATACTTAACGTTGAACCTGTCGTGCATAATAAGAGTTCCAGGGTCAGTGGTAACTGCTTGACGGTATATTTTTGAATTTGTTGCTCCTGTTTGGCTATGTGCTGTAAAACTAACGCCAAGCAGTATAATTGCAACTATAAAAAAACTATAAATTGTTTTTTTCATTATATATCCTTGTTATTTTATTTTATTTTATTTTCGTTATTTTTAATTAATCAGCGTAGAACTATAAAGTTCTACACTGATTTTATAATTAGCACTATTTACTCATTTCTTTAGAGATTTTATATTGCTTTCTTGCGGCTCTTATTCTTTGTTGCCGTTTTTCTATTGATGGTTTAACAAAGGCGGTTCTACCTTTGTATTCTCTTAAAATTCCTGCTTTTTCATATTTTCTTTTGAAACGTTTCAGGACTCTATCAATGCTTTCGCTTTTTTGTAAAGTAACACCTATCACTGCTTATTTCACCTCCTTATGTTTGCAGTTCATCTTATTGTTAAAATATATCTTTATCATATTACAAAAATAAGGTTTTTTTGTAAAAAAACATTATTTTGGAAAAAATAATAGAGGAAAAACGCAATTCTACAAATTTTAATTTCAATAGCAATACTTTATTTATCTTTAAAACTAAATAGAGATAAAAAAATTATTAAACTAATTCCTTTTCTAATATCAATTATAGCACAATTTTTTATTTGCTATCAAGATATTTCAGTGTCAGCAGGATTAGTTTTAATTCTTTTATCAGCAATTTTTATATTTAGATATTACGATAAAATGCAATTAAAAAACTCTACATATAAAGGCATTATACCGATAGGAATATTTATAGGATTACTTGGAATTGTGAGGCAAGATATGATTTCTTATATGTGGGGATTATTTTTTTGGGCAATGTTCTGGGCAGGTATGGCTGACGTGGAAGGATTAAAAATATCATTACTAAAACGTGCAATTAAAGGATTTAAGCAAGGGTGTTTTTTCACTTTAATTATAGTTTTAATAATATGTGGAATATGTATATTTACGCCATTTATTAGCATAGAAGAATTTATAAAAGGGGTAATAGAACCTTTTTATAAATACAAAAAAATTGATTTACCATTGCCTGTAAATGTTTATGGAATAATATTTTATTTACCTATATTACTTGCAATAATATCTTTAATTGTGCTACTTTATAAAAACAGAAAACGAATAATTAGAGCAAATACGCCAATATTTTGGAAAGAAATGTTGATAATAAACTTGACACTAAACATATTTAATTATAGTTTATTGGGAGATTCTTTATCATTTCTTTTACCTTCTATTTTATTGTCATCATTAGTATTATTTAATTTGGTAGAAAGTGATAATGAGCATCTATAAATATAATCCGGAACTTGTTTCAGTATAACAGACATAAAAATTTTTACTCTCTCATTCATTTTCGAAGACAGATTTGCGTTTCATTTTTGCTTGGGAACGATGATATAGTTTGTTATTTTTTATTCTGCTGTTAAGGATTTGATAAATATCAAAATAGTTCTTAAAAGGATGATGTGCAATACGATTTAAATTGCAGTATGCTGCTAATTTAGATTTAGCAAAAACAATGTCACTATGTTCTGCACCACAATAATCCGTATATCCATCGCCTATGTATATAATAATATCATTATCACCTGAATTATTAAGAACGACATTTCTTTTGCAGGAAGCGGTTTGGCATTTGCAACCTTCTGATGCACCATAAAATTTAGGTGAAAAAATATCTTTTTCTTTAATTAAAGAATTGCAATATGTTGGAATAAAATCAAGATTATTATGCTTAAGTATCGGATTAATATAAGCATCGTAGCCATCGCTAATTATAGTAAAATTATAATTGTTTTCTTTGCAAAAAAGAACAAATTTATTAAAAAAAGGGTCTATTTGCTGTCTTATTGCAAAAGAAATAATCTCCTCAAAAGTTAAATCATTTCTTAAAGAATTGCAAAGCAATTTGTTAAATTCTCGCACATCATACAAATTATTTGCAAAATTATCGTAAAGTTGATGCCAATTACCATATCTTTTAAATAGTTCATCGCCAACATCAAGCAAAGATATAGTAGCATCAAAATCAGAAAAAATAGAAATCGGTTTGTTGCTCTTCATTACTTTAATATATTTTTAATATTTCTTTTAAGACGCTTTAAAAATCTTTCGGGGACTTGTTTTTTATAAATACTTAATTCAAATGCCGATGATATATCTAAATAATTTGCAATTAATTCCTGATAATTCTCAAAATATATATCATCTTTTTTATCAACAAATGATGTATTTATAATGTCTTTTAATGCCTCCGCCCAAAAATTAATTCTAAATATATGAGAATTAGAATCTATAATTGTAAATATATCGGAAGCGTCTGCAAAACCATCTTGAGTGTAATTATAAACCTTATTAAGCAAAAATTGTGTGTCTTTTCCGAAAAACTTTGCCTCATATAGCACTCCACTATTTAATCCAAAAACTAATTTGATATTTTTATTAGATAACATTTTATATGTATTATCATAAATTTCTACTGCATTTGGTATATTTTTCAAAAAAAGCAATACTTCTTTATTTAATTTTTCTACGGGATGCTGTTTATAATAAATTGTGTTATAATTGTTAGATATTTTAGTAATTTCTGCTTTATAATCAAGCAAAGAAGCAAAACTATTACCATTCATTAAAACTGTATCTATTTTAGTTTGACCAATCAATAAACAACTATTTTCAGCAATATTCAAACTTCTTTTTTTATTATAATGTGCTTTTAGATAATTAGCAAAAGCATACATAGTATGAACACTTAACTGATTATTTTTAACATAATTTTTAACGCTATTTACATTAGTTCTTATTCCTAAAAAAGAATCTTGCATATAACGATATGCTGTTTCAAATATATCAAGAAAAGGAATATTATTTTTAATAAAAGTTTTTATAAATAAATTGGGAGAATGATAACCAAATACTAATGAATTCTGCAAACACTTTACTAAATATTGTTCTGCTTCAGGAGAAATATTTTGTGATAAATATAACCAAGATTGCATTGAAGACATATTTTTATCAATTCCATTAAGTTCTACATATTTTCTTGCATCTATGCAATCAAAAATTGATACAATTGGTAATCCTGTGGCTTGTGATATTTGATATGAAAGCAAATCTATTAATGAATTTATGCTTCTTACAACAAAATTATCATCTATTCCTAATTCGCTCATTACAAAATCGCGAAATATTACTATTTTTTCTATCATATTTGTTTTATTAAATAAATTATAAGCAAAAACTAAAAATAAAACTTTTTTATCTTGTAATACCGAATTTATTTCTCCATTTTCGTGACTAATATCTCCATTTTATAGAGTTATTTCTCCATTTTATGGGGTTATTTCCCCATTTACCGAGTAATATCTCCATTTTATAGAGTTATTTCCCCATTTTATAGAGTTATTTCTCCATTCAGTTAAGTTATTTCCCCATTTTCGTTACTTATTTCCCCATTTTATAGAGTTATTTTTTTTACTTATATTTTTCTTTCAGACACATAATTATTTCATACTGCTCGCAATAATTATATATTTTCAGCGAATAAAGAAACAAATTCGGCATAGCATTTTTAGAAGCCAAATAACTATATTTTTATCATATTTGCTCTAAAATATTATGAAATTTTTGCATAATCACTTCATTAGAAAATTGCAATAAATGATTATCAATAAGTTTTCTATCTTTCGGCTTTGCATCAAGCATCAACTCTGCTAATTTATGATAGTTGCCAACATCAAAAAGATAGCCACATTGTCCATTATCTAATATCTCGCTCGGACCTGATTTACAATTAGCACTAATTACAATATCATTTACGGCTAATGCTTCTAATAGCACAGTTGGAAGCCCTTCGGACTTCGTAGATAGAATAAATTTATCGCATTTTTTCATCCAATTAAATGGATTAATTTTAGCACCGAGCAGTTTAATATCATTTTTATATTTACACATATCCAACAGCGTATTAATTATTGCTTTTTCTTCATTATTTCCATCGCCGATAACATATAATTTGCCATCATAACCATTTTCTTTTGCAATATCAAATGCCGTAAATAAAGTATAATGATCTTTAGAAGCAATATCAAACCGAGCAACCATCAATAAGAACTTTTCATCAATAAAAATTTCTTCATTACTTAATTTTTTAATTCGTTCAAAATTGATAGGATTATGCAAATAAGTTATTTTATGTTCTAATTCGGGTGCTAATTCAGTAATTTCATTAGCAACACCTTGCGACACGCAAACAATTAAATCGTATTTGGAAAGTTTTTTTATATATTTTTGCATATTATTAAAAGTTATGAACTTCCTTACAATAGAATTATGAATCCACGCAATACTTTTTGCATTTTGAATGTATTTCCAATTCCAAGTATTTGCAGCAGGATGAAAATTGATTGCAATATCAGGTTGTAATTCCTTTGTTACTTGTTTAAAAACATTATTAGATGCAGATTTATCTTTGATTAACTCTAAATTATATCTAATTTTGTGTTTTAAACTGATATTTTTTTCATTTCTAACTTGCTTTAATTTTTCTGCTTGAGATATGTTTTTTATGAAAGTAATTGGTATATTTTGCGAAAAGTCAATGATATTATTGCTACCATTATCTATTTCCATCAACACAGAAGTATCATAATTATTTTCTTGCAAATAATTTATATACTGGACTTGTGTTCTTTCTACGCCGCCAATTCCTAAATGTATACTTTTAAATAATATCTTTTTCATAGATATAAAAATAATGAAAAAATAAATAAAATGAAGTTTTTAAAATCTTATTATGTTATACCTGACTTGTTTCTGCATTATACATTTAACACGGGGATGAATCCCCGTGTTTTGTTATACTCCAACGTTTGGCATCTTATTTGTTATTTAACTATTAGATAAACAAAAAATTTAATTAACAAATATGCTAAATATAATGAAATCAAATAGTTTAAGAACTAAAATCAACAAAAAACAATGCCTAATTGCATCCAACTGGCTAATATTATTATCCATCATTGTTTCATTTTGTATAATTGGCTGCGTGCCAACAGGACAAATAAATAATAAAAAACAAGCACAAAATACTAATTGGGCTAAATCTAAAAAGCAAAAAGAAAAGCAAGTTCAAAATATCGCTTCCGAAAATGTTTATGAAGATAATACATTAAACGATATTCTTGAATTTGAAAAACGGATTAATAGTAGTTCTAATAATAACAATAATACTAAACAGAAAAAGAACATAACTACATCCGAAGATAAATACGAATCATTAAAACAAAAACAAGAATTAATGGAAGAAGAACTTAATGAAAGTATTTATAATTTAAAAGAAGAATTGCTTGAAATAAAAAAGATGCTCGGCGATGTTATCGGCGATAAAATAACGCCAACAGCAGAACGTAAAAGTTATATAAGTCCAAATGAATCTAATATACCATCTTCAGTTATTCGTAGCGAAGAAAGTATTAATAGTGACGAAGATGATATAATAGATAAAACTTTTATTATTAAAAGCGAAGAAACAAAACAAATGTTTCAAAATAGCGAAACAAAAAAGGTTATTAAACCCGAAAAAACTAATAATAACGCTCCAAATAAAAACTTTAAAATAATAAAGGATTCCGATAAACAAACGCCGAATAATACAACCAATATCGCACCTAAAAGTAATGTCAATAATAATTCGGATGCTAATAATTCAGCAGATAATAACTTTTCGGAAGTAATTTCTAAAATAGCAAAAGCCGATTATAATACTGCTTCTAAAATTGTTAACGATAAATTAAAACAAACCAAAGATCCTGCAATTATTTCTAATTGTAATTATTGGTTGGGTGAAATTACTTTTAACCAGCGTGATTATGCTAAATCTATTGCTTATTTTAAAACTGCTTTAGAAAATAATTGCGACAAAAAAGATATTGCACAAGCAAGAATAGCAGAAGCATATATGCGTGTCGGTAAGAACGAAGAAGCAAAAACTACGTATAAAAATCTTTTAAAAGAACATCCACAAAGCATACATTCTGCTCGTGCAAAAAAGATGTTACAACAGTTGTGATTTTATAAAAATGTTAGTTTCCTATGTGATTTCAGCATCTCCTCGCATAAAATAAGGAGATGCTGGAATAAGTTCTGCAGGAAAGATGGAGTTTTAGTGTTTCTCTTATATTATTTTTATTTTGAAATAAAAACTAAACCTTGTGTTATTTATTACTATTTGTTCTATTCATTTGTTCTATTACTTTTTGCAATATTTCTAAAAATTGTTCCATTCTTCCTATTCTTGTATGCTCGCATTGTCCCGCAACACTATCATTATCTTTTTTGGAACAATCTTCTTCTATCATTTCAATAGTTCGCTTATAAAATCTATCTATTACCCCTATAAACTCGCTATCGTTCTTAGCATTAGATAAATCTTTTTCAAAAGTTCCAATGGCAGGAATTAAAATATAAACATTCATACTTGGATCTCCGCTTGTTGCTGTTTGTATCCATTCATCTACTATTTCTTTATGTTCTATTTTATAGTCAATCAGGCGTTTTTCTATATCATCATACATTGCTTTAACATAATACTCGTCAAAAAACGAATCAAGGTATTGACCTATAATCATTGAAGCTAAAATGTGTTGAACCATACCAATACTATCAAATGATTCTCTGGTTGGTTTCTCATCTTCGGGAAACATCATTAAATAATATTCAAATGCTTGGTCCTGACGTTTTTTATCAAAAAGTCGCAAGTATTTTATAAAAGATTCCATTATAATATAATATTTGCTATCTGTTGAAGTGGCAGTATCCATACCAGAACTAATGTCATTGATAATTTCCTTAGCCAGCAATTCAGCAGAAATTTTCATTGTTGAATCTATATTGTCATATTGTTCTATAATTTCTGCATTTTCTTTAAAAATAGAATCTACAGACAACTGAAATGTATATATTAAATTAGATATATCAAGATTTGTTTTAGTATCGTCTTGACATAACATTCTATTATTTGAAAAGATAAATAAAAAAAACATTATAAAACAAATAGGTGATTATATAACATAATGCTACTTGAACCACACATATAAGTAGCACTACCATAACCTATGATATCTCCAACAGATACAATTCTATTAGCAGTAATTACCCTAAACGACCATATTCCTGGTATATCTGTGGAGAATTCCGTTATATATTTTACTGCTCCTGAGGTTCGCTCCATAACTGTAATTTTATTACCAGAAGCAAATATAATCATATCTTTACGAACTATATAGCGATTTAATGGAACTTCTGTATTTTCGATATTGATTACCAATTTAAAAGTAGAAGGGGCCTGCGCAAATAAAGATACATTTAGCAGTAATAATAACATAAACATTTTTAAATTTAATTTGAAATTTTTCATAATTTTTATTTTCATATTTTTATTAAAATTAAAGTTTTGAAAATAGTTTTAACCTATAATTTTTTACATTAAAATAATGGATGTTTTTATATTTCAATGGCTTTCTTTTTTATTGATATATTTAAGGTAGAATCCCTGTGGAAAAACAAGAACAGGAAACTACCCAATCAGGATACCAAAGGACCTCGGCAATCGATTTTTAGTAAGAAAACTTTTTATATAAATTATTTTTTTTAATATTAATACTTTTTTTATAGAAAAATAGATAGTT
>WRLB01000033.1 GCA_009777815.1 Bacteroidota bacterium | reverse complement strand
CTCCCGAGCAAATGTGGACAAAATGTCACAACCAATTTTGCAATTTCCGTAACGTTTTTGCAATTTATTTAAGGAATCACCTATTTATCTGTTGTTTAAGCGATTTTGCTACCAAAAAAGCAATTATATAATTGAAAAACCAATTATATAATTGCTTTTTCAATTATATAATTGCTTTTCCGATTTATAAATTGCTTTTTCAATTATATAATTGCTTTTCCGATTTATAAATTGCTTTTTCAATTATATAATCGGTAAATCAATTGACAAAATGTCAACTTTGTTTATAAATTGGATAAACAATTATATAATTGAAAAAGCGATTTACCACCCCGTCATTTGCTTTCGCAAATGACACCCCTCCTCGGAGGGGAACTGTTCCCCTCCTGTGGAGGGGTAGGGGTGGTATAATTACATATTTTATATAGATGCTGAAACAAGTTCAGTATGATAGGAAAAAAAATGTATTTTTAAATAAAAAAATTATGAAATTGCAATTTTTAACAAATAAAAATGATAGAACTTTTTAGATTAGGATTTATTTCAATAACATTATTTGATTTATTAGATATAAGTATAACTTGTATTATATTTTATTTACTATATAAGGCATTGAAAAACACAATAGCAATACAAGTTATATTCGGTTTAATAATAATTTTTGTTTTATCATTTTTAGCAGAAGCAATAAATTTGAAATCAATAAATTGGATTTTAAAGTTCTTATCTAATGTTTGGCTAATCGGTTTTGTAATTATATTTCAGCAAGAATTAAGGCAAGTTATAGTAGAATTCACGACAAAAAATCCGATTATACAACTTTTCATAAAAAAAGTAAGTTATACAGATATTACCCCTATAATAGATACTGCAATTACTTTAAGTAAGCAAAATACAGGAGCTTTGATAGTTTTTCCCCGAACCCAGTCGGTTTTAGTGTCTACCATTGATGCAGGCATTCCAATAGGTGCTGCAGCAACACAGGAATTATTACTTTCAATTTTTAATAATAAATCGCCTCTTCACGATGGTGCAGTAATTATTGATAGTAGTTTGCAAATTACTACTGCGAGGTGTATTTTACCTTTATCTTCTGTTCGCCAAATTAGTAATAAACTTTTAGGTACACGACATAGAGCAGGACTCGGATTAACAGAAAAAATAGATGCTGTTGTTTTAATTGTATCAGAAGAGACAGGTGCTATTTCTATTGCTAATCAAGGAAAATTAGAAATACAAATCCCCAACGAACTACTTAAAGATAAGTTAAATAAGTATTTAAATATAGTAAAGTGACCTAATAAAAATATCATACACTGCTTGTACACGGAATCCCCTAATTTTATGCAAGGAAACACTGAAACAAATTCAGTATGACAAATATAATTTAATATGTCATTCCGAACTTGTTTCAGAATCCCCTGATTTTATGCAAGGAAATACTAAAACAAGTGCGGTATGACATTATTATAGATGTCGCCATTTGTATGTTTTTTTTAATTTGCAACGTCCTAATTATATTATTTCTTTTTTTCGGCAGCAACACTTTCTCTAAGAGATTCACCTGCTTTACCTCTTGGAATATTAACCGCACAAACAAGCGAATCCATCGGAACAGCAAATTCTATTCCTTCTAATGATAAATCGTGAAGTTGTATTCTTTGTCCTACGTCAAGGTTAGAAATATCTACTTGTATCGTAGAAATAAGATACTCGGGCATACAAGTGATCTTGCATTTATGAAAACCTTGTTGGAACAGACCACCTTTTCTAACCCCTACTGGCTGTCCGATAAACTCTATTGGGACTTCTACAGTGATTTTTTGTCCTTCATTGACTCCCAATAAATCAAAATGGATAATACTATCTGTTACAGGATGGAATTTAACATCTTTTAGAAGACATTTTTTTTGTGTTCCTTCTACATCAAGATTTACGAGTTTAACTTCTTTTGTATAAACTATTGGACGAAGTTCTAATGGAGACACCGCAATGCTAATATTATCATCACCTTTTGCATAGAAAATACCGGGAATTTTACCTTCTTTTCTAATTTTTTTTGATATTTGCTTGCCCGTATTTCTTTTATCTGCTTTTAGTTCTACTACTTGTAGCATTTTATTTTCCTATTTTGTAAAATTACTAAATTAAAGATTACAAAAATACACTTTTTTTGCAAAAAAAAGAAAATAAATTTATTATAATACTAAAAACATAAACTCACATATTCTGTCACAACCCATTAAATTCAGAATAACTGGATGAAATGGTGTTATTCATTGCTATCTTTAAAAGCATAATTTTTTTTCAAAAAAAAACATTATTTTTGTAATCTTTAAATAATTTAAAGTTAAAAATAAAGTATGAATGATATAAGTAAATTAAGAAATATCGGTATTGCAGCCCATATAGATTCAGGAAAAACAACTCTAAGTGAAAGAATATTGTTTTTTACAGGTAAAATACGCAAAACCGTTGAAGTTCGCTCAAAAGAAGGTGACGGACCTACAATGGACTCTATGGACCTTGAAAGAGAAAAAGGTATTACTATACAATCCGCTGCAACTTATTGTAATTGGAAAGATTATAATATTAATCTTATAGATACGCCCGGACATATTGATTTTACTGTTGAAGTGGAACGTTCTTTAAGAGTGTTAGATGGTGCTATTCTTGTTTTATGTGGAGTAGCAGGAGTGCAATCGCAATCTACTACTGTTGATAGGCAGATGCGTAGATATAATGTGCCTCGTATTGCTTTTATAAATAAACTTGATAGAAGTGGGGCTAATGCCGATAGAGTAGTTACTCAATTAGAAGAAAAACTTGCTCATAAGCCGATATTACTTACTATGCCGATAGGTTTAGAAGATAATTTGTCGGGCTTGGTAGATTTAATAGAAATGAAAGCAGTGTATTATAGAGGCGAGCAAGGAACAGATGTCGTTATAGAAAATATACCCGAACATCTTATAGATGAAGCAAATAATCGCAGAATGCAAATAGTAGAACGTCTTGCAGATTTTGATGATATAATAGCAGAAAAATATCTCGCCGAAGAAGAAGTATCCACAGAACTAATGAAAAAAACAATAAGACGGCTAACTATTGGATTGTATATAACACCTGTTTTTTGTGGCACTGCAAAGAAAAACTTCGGCATACAAACACTTCTTGATGGCGTTTTAGATTATCTTCCTAATCCTACTGAATGCACTAACTACGGATTAGATTTAAATAATAATGAAGAAAAAATAGAACTTAAAATTGATGATAAAAAGCCCGTCGTAGCACTTGCATTTAAACTCGAAGATGGTAGATACGGACAACTATCTTATATGCGAATTTATCAAGGAATGATAAAAAAAGGTGATTTTATTGTTAATATGGCTAACAAAAAGAAAGTAAAAGTTAATAGATTAGTCCGAATGCACGCCGATGAAATGCACGATATAGAAGAAGCAAGAGCAGGAGATATTGTTGCTACTTTTGGATTAGAATGCTCATCAGGTGATACATTTACCGATGGTAATGTTTATATTAATATGACATCAATGTTTATTCCTAATCTTGTTATTGAACTTGCTGTTTCGCCTAAAACAAGAGATAGTGAATCAAACTTTTCTAAAGCATTAAATAGGTTCTCAAAAGAAGACCCTACATTTAAAGTAGCACGAGACCAAGAATCAGGTGAAACAATAATTAAAGGTATGGGCGAACTTCACCTTGAAGTATATATAGAAAGAATGAAACGAGAATATAATTGCGAAGTTATTGTAGGAAAGCCAAAAGTGGCTTATAGAGAAGCAATTACTCAACAAGCAGAGTTCAATTATACACATAAAAAGCAATCAGGTGGTTCAGGACAATTTGCAAGAGTTGCAGGATTTATAGCACCGATACCTCCCGATTCGCCTGAACCTGTTGTATTTAAGTCAGTTATTGTTGGTGGCGTAATAGCAAAAGAGTATATACCTGCCTGTGAAAAAGGTTTTAGAACGCAATTAAACGAAGGTTTTTTAATCGGACAGCCGATTGTTAATATTATGATAGAACTTAATGACGGACAGATGCATCCCGTTGATTCATCTGAATTAGCATTTAATCTTGCTTCGCGTCAAGCAATTAGAGATACAGTTCAAAAATCAAAACCTGTTATTCTTGAACCAATAATGAAACTTGAAATTAGTTGTCCCGATGAGTTTCAGGGCAATGTTATTGGGCAGGTAAATCAAAGAAGAGGTATAATTTTAGATACGCAAAATAATAATGGTTTCATAACAATTAATGCTGAGGTTCCATTGCGGGAAATGTTTGGTTATTCATCTGATATTCGTGGTGTGACGCAAGGTAAAGGCGAATTTACTATGGAGTTTCTTAAATATGTTCAGACCCCTAAATCTATTCAAGAAGAAATCATTAAAGAATATACAGAACTAAAACAACAAAATAAAAAGTAATATGTTATGCGAACTCGTTTTAGCATATCATCACCTATTAACACGGGGGCTTTTGCCTTCGTGTTAATTTTTGCTAAAATAAATTTAGCATTAAGATATTTATTTTTGTAATGTTACTACTTTTTAACTATCTTAACATTGTTTTTAGTGATATTTGCACCATTTTCGGCATCGTCATTATGAATAAGTCCTATGCCACTTTTAGTTACTAAAATGTTAGGATAAAAATTGTCAGACGCATTAAATAGTTTTTCGCATAACATATTAAGATTGCCGTCAGCAACAATAATAGACCAGTTTTGTAGTTTAGTTGTAAATGTAGTAAGATTAGCATTTTTCGGGATTTTAATATCGTCATTATCTAAATTATGAATAGCAATTCTGTAAAAGCAATTTCTGAAAGGGTCGTGTTTTAGATAAGCATATTTAAAACTAAAATAAGCAGCTTCGGGCTTTTTGCTTGTAGGACTTACGTTTTTATATTTGCTACTGACGTTTTTAATAATTAAAGTATCATAATTAGGGTCGTCTATAAGAAACACATCATTTGCTTCAAATATAGGCACTAATCTATTAATATATACAGAATCAAATAAAATATGAGATATAATAATGTTTGTAATGTTTTTGCTATCTTTTTTAATAATAAAATCAATATAGTCGGCAGCATAATTATTATTATAAAATGTTGGATACTTATATCCATATTTTAATATATGTGTTTTATCATATATGTTTATGAATGCTAATGTTGGATGGTCGTATTTATTTTGTAGGTTCTTTGTTGGTGCTATATTCATATACATTTTTTCATCAAATATGCAAAAATTATTAAAAGAATAAGGGTTATTTGCTAATTGAATAGTGTTTTTGTTGCCTGACATTTTAAAATTGCCTTCAGCATCTATTTCGGGTATAACCATATTATTGTAAAGATTAATACGTTCTAACACTTCGCCATCTGAATTTATTAGAGCAAATATATTCGCTTTTTCGCCGAAAGCATTATCAAAAGAAACATAAATTGAATCAATTTTTTTTACATATAAAGAATTAATTTGTGAGCCGATATTGAATTTTTTAATTACTTTTCCGTCTGCATAATTGAATATAATAAAATGTTTTTTCAGTTTATCATAATAAATTAAGTATTCTTTGTCACTATCTTCATCGTAATAATACACTAATTTAGAAATATCATTTACATCTTCAAAAAATATAGTTTCTTTTTTGGTTAATTCTAAATTATAAGTAATGTTAGGCACATTCAGTTTATTTGAGCAAGCAACTATCAAAAATATCGTTGCATTTAGCATTATTACGTAAAAAAACTTCATAGTATTATTTAGTATTATGCAAATATACAAAATATTTTAAACTTTACATTCTACAAAAAATATGAAATTATAACATATAAAAATGTCATATGAAACTTATTTCGGTATTTTTGGGGGATGCTGAAACAAGTTCAGCATGACAGCATTAAAGAAATATAAAATCAGAAATAACTTTAATAACAAAAGCAACAAAATATGCCGCTAATATTGTGAACATACCAATTAAAGATGCATGCTTTTTACCTGCTACTTTTTTGATAGCAACAAATACTGATATGCACGGAAAGTATATTAAAAAGAAAACCATAAAAGTTAATCCAACAGGAATAGTAAAAATTATTTCGCCCTTCTTATCGCCACTAATATATTTAGCATTCTTTAATTGGTTTGTAAAAGTTTTTTTATTAATATCAGCATCATAGATATTGTCATTAAAAAGAACTCCCAATGTGCTTATAGCAGTTTCTTTTGCTGTAATACCCGTAATTAAGGCAATACTTATTCGCCAATCAAAACCAAGTGGCAACAAAATTGGTTCTATTTTTTTGCCAATTATTCCGAGATATGAGTGTTCTATTTGTTCTTTTTTATTAGTATTATGGTTGTTATCGTTGCTGTTTTGCGGGAATGCTTGAAGAAACCAAATAATAATTGATGCTACTAATAAAACAGAGTATATTTTTTTTATATAGTCGTGAATTTCTGTTGAAATTTTGTTTAGAAGTTGTTTTAATGAAGGTAATTTATAGTCGGGTAATTTTATATTTATTGCTTTTTTTTGATTAGAAGTATGTTTTCTATCTTTAAATAATAATGAAAAAAATATCGCCAATAAGATGCCTAATAAATAAATGGAAATAAGAACAAATACTCCTTCTAATTTTGAAAAAAGCATTCCCGTAATTAGTATATAAACAGGTAAACGACCCGAACACGACATAAAAGGTATTAACAAAATTGTTCTTATTTTTTCGCTTCTGTTTTTGATAGAATTAGCAGCAAGTATCGCAGGAACATTGCAGCCGAAACCCATTAAAAGAAGCACAACAGATTGACCACTTAATCCAAATAATTTCATAAAATTATCTAAAATTACACCAATTCTGACCAAATAACCCGAATCTTCCATAAAAGAAATAAAAAAGAAAAGTATAAAAATACTCGGCAAAAAACTTATTACTAATCCAACCCCCGGCAATATTCCATCGTTAATTAGTTCTTTCAATATTCCATCATTAAGGACATTATCAATTATATTTTGTAAGAACTCAAAAAAAGAAGATATCCACTCAATCGGATATGAACCAACAAAAAATGTTGTGAAAAACATTAATAGTATAAACACAATAAATATAGGTAATCCAAGGTATTTATTTAGCAATACCTTATCTATTTTTTGCGAATTTGCATTCATTTTTGATATTAAAAACAGCAAAAATAGTGTTTTTTATGCGATTTTTATTATTTTTGTTAAGAAAATATATGAAAAATATACTAATTATAACTATTTGTTTTATAAAAATTGCTATGAACCTGTTGCTTGCTGCTGATATAAGTAAAGAAAAGGTTTTTAACGATTTGATAAAAAAACACGGAATTATAACAACTATTAATGCTATTTGCAGTAATAATGAAGCAGATTTAATAGATGTTAATATTAAAGCAAAACAAGGTAATAAATACAGTATTAAAACGAAACATATTGAAATGTTTTGTGATGGTATTGTTATTTGGAACTACAACTCTATAAGAAAATCGGTAATAATTTCCAATTTTGATGCAGAAAATAGTCAAAATATTTTTTCTTTAGACAATCTTTTTTTTAATGTATTGCCTAATTTAGAACCAATAAAACTACAAACTGTTGTATCTAATAAAAAAAATAAACAATATAGATTAGATTTATATAACAAAAATCGCAGTGCCGAAATTAAAGAAGTTTATTTGTATTTAGACCAAAAATTAACCAAAATAGAAGGAATAGAAGTTATAACCAATAATATAAAAATTGCTCCTAAGTGGGATATAAAAAAGTTGGAAATAAATAAATCTATTCCTGATTCAACTTTTAGGTTTAAAGTTCCAAATGACGTAGATGTAATAGATACAAGATAAAATCCAAACTATATTGACTCCCCTGCTGAACTTATTTAGTCGCCCCCTATTTTACTATATTTAGACGCTATTTAATCTTAAATTAGGAGATGCCGAAATAAACACAGCATAACATTTTAAGAATTAAACATACTTTAAATCTCTTTGGCGCATAATTTCAAATAAAATAATTCCTGTTGATACTGATGCGTTTAAAGAATTTAGTTTGCCATACATTTTTATTTTTATTAGATGGTCGCAATGTTTTTTGAGTGATGGCGACATTCCTTTACCTTCTGAACCAATTATTATAGCAATCGGCGAATCATATATTTTATCGGTATGTGCGTTTTTTCCATCAATAGCAGTTCCTATTATCCAGAAACCATTTTCTTTTAGTTTTTCGCAGGCGTTAATTAAATTATTAACTTTTATAATTTTGATATGATTTAATGCACCTGCCGATGTTTTTATAGAAGTTGGATTTATTATTGCTGATTTATTATTTGGCATAATTAAAGCATCAACTCCCGCACACTCACAACTACGTGCTATTGCTCCTAAATTATGCGTATCAGTTATATTATCAAGGATAACAACAATAGGATTTGTTGTATTAATATTATCAAGAAATTCGTGTATAGAAAAAGTTTTTATAATAGATTTAACAGCAATAACGCCCTGCGAATTACTATTTTTAATATAAATATCATTTTCTATTTTTTTGAATTTATATTTATCTAACGTGGTGCAATTTATTTTATTTTTTTTAGCAAGTTTAGTAATGATATCGTTTTTTATGCCGTAGCATAGATATATTTTTTCTATATCTAATTCACTATTAATTGCTTCAATAACAGCATTTTTGCCGAATATATAATCTGTTTTCATTATAAGATATTTATATTTATGTAAAATTTTCTATTATGTCATATTATGACATCCTCTTTATTTTGTAAAACACTCTTTCTTAAAGGTTATTATTCCTGTTGACGTTCATAATCAAACCGACATATATAAAATTAGATAAAAGAAAGGTGCCTCCCTGACTAAAAAAAGGCAAAGGTATGCCCATCACAGGCAATACGCCAATAACCATCCCAACATTGTAGAAAGTATGAAATAACATAATGATAGCCGAGCCGAACGCAATAAGAGACGCAAAAATATCCTTACTCTGAAACGCAACATTTATGCCCCGATACGATAGACCTACAAGCAAAAATAAAATTAAAATCGAACCGATAAATCCAAACTCTTCAGCAGGAACAGAATATATAAAATCGTTGTAATGTTTCGGAATATAGCGGAATTGATTGAGGTTTCCTTGCATATATCCCTTGCCCGTTATACCGCCGCTTCCGACAGCGAGCTTTGATTGATTAAGGTTATAACCAATGTTTTGAACGTCTTTTTTAGGTTCAATAAAGACAGAAATTCTTTGTTGTTGATGCTCAGGAAGATTATTATAAATAGTATCTTTAAGTAGCGGAATAGCAATAACTATTAGCATACTGATAACGTAAATGTGTATTTTCTTTTTGAAAAACAACATACCTACAGCAATTATAGAACCGATAATTAAAACTGACTCTAAGGACATCAGTGACGCTATAAACATAATAAGTATTGCTGCCATCAGCACTCCGTAGTAAGGGTCGGCACCCGCCCAGAATAGCATCGCTAACAGCAAAATAAACAAAGTTAAAGCCGTTCCTACATCTGGTTGCAGAAATATGAGCATAAAAGGAATACCAGCAATAAAAACTATTTTTCCGACATCAATAATGTTGGCTACACTATTTCCTTTCGTGCTAAAGAACCTTGCTACAACAATAATTAGTGCAATTTTGCTAAACTCGGCAGGTTGAAAAGAAAATGAACCAAATGTATACCAACCGATAGTTCCATACATTTCGGTGCCAAATATGAATAATCCCGCCAGCAATATTGCAATTATTGCAAAAAATATGTATGTTGCACTTTTAATGAAATTCAGTGGCATTCTTGAAATAATTAGCATAGCAAAAAAGCCAACGACAGCCCATATCACTTGCATATTAAATTTGTCGGGGGAGTTATTAATTACCGCACTATAAAGACAGATAAGACCGATTAAGACGAGTAATAATGTTATTATTAGTGTTTTTACATCAATATACTTAGATACTTTTGAATATAGAGATATTTTCTTATTTACTATCATACTTTATAAAATATCAACAAAAATAACGTTTTCTATATATAAAATTGCTATATTTGTGCTTTTTAATTAACAGCAAAATATTATAAAAAAACAATTTATTTTTGCTAAACTATTATGAAAATTGAAATTTTATTAGAAACAGATGATTACATAGTAATTAATAAGCAAGCAGAGATGCTAACTATTCCCGATAGATACCAGGAAGATATATTGAATTATAAAAGCATTCTTGCAAAAATGTATCAAAATATTTTTGTAGTTCATCGGTTAGATATAGGGACCAGCGGGTGTTTATTATTTGCTAAAAATGCTGATTTCCATAAACATATAAATATACAATTCGAAAATCATACAATAAAAAAAAATTATATAGCGGTTCTTAATGGCAATTTGCCGAACGACATAACAATAGATATTCGTTTACTTTCTAATTATAATAAGGCAGGAGTGATTTGTTCAGCACGAGGAAAAGAATGTATTACACACCTAAAAATATTAAAAAGATATACCAATGCAACTTTGGTCGATGCACAATTAGAAACAGGACGGCTGCATCAATTACGAGCCCATTGCAAAGCAATAGGATACCCTTTATTAGTAGATGAAATGTATGGGAACAGAAAGATTTTTTTTGTATCGGAAATCAAAAAAGGACGATATAATTTAAAAAAAGGTGAAACAGAACGACCAATTATTTCTCGTCCAACAATGCACGCATCTAAATTATCATTTACGGATATAACAAATGAAAACATTGTTGTAGAAGCACCTTTACCAAAAGATATGCGTGCTTTAATTAATGTGTTAGAAAAGCATTGTAAAAGTTAGTTTTTTGTAATAACTGTTGTGCTTTTAGAAAAATGTGATAACCATATAGATTTAAACACTCTCTTTTAGTGATATTTCTACTTTTGCGGTTGGCAACGCAAGTTCTATTTCATTTTCTATATATTCTCTGATAGCAGGCGATATAAATATGCTTGAGTTTAACAAATCTAATTCGCCGATGCAACAAGCAAGAATACGACAATGTGATTCTATTGGAAGTATTTTATTTAGTATGATTAATTTATTGTCATCTAATATACAATAACCGCCTTTAGATTTTAAAATATCTTTTCTAATAATTATTCCTGATAATGAAATTATATTAGTTAGTTCCTCGTAGATTCTATTTATTTTCATTTATTATTTTCTTTATTTTTTCTATAATATTGGTTGTTGATTGCCCTGCAAGTAAATCAATAGTAATTACTTTTCCGCCGTTATTAATAACAATATCGCCGCCTATAATATCTTTAATGTTATAATCACTTCCCTTTACAAGTATATCAGGAATTATTTCTGCAATAAGATTATATGGAGTATTTTCATCAAAAAGCACAACATAATCAACTGCTCTTAATGAATCTAAAACTATTGCTCTATTTAGTTCATCATTAATGGGTCTATTCATTTCTGCTTTAATTCTTCTAACAGAAGCATCAGTATTTAGTCCAACTATTAGCACATCGCCAAGTTCTTTTGCTTGATTTAAGTATTTACAATGCCCCGAATGTAAAATATCAAAACACCCATTCGTAAAAACAATTTTCTTATTTTCTTTTCTTAATTCTTTAACTATATTAGAAATATCTTTTAATAATTTTATCATATTATTTTCATTATTGATAGCAGATTTGTTAATACAACAATGTTATTTTACCAAAAATACAAAAAAATATACACATACTTAACAACTTTTTACATCTTTTTTAACACGGGGGCAAGCCCCCGTGATGATTTTTACTCGTACTTAACTAAATGTTATTTCATTTTAACAAAAAAAAAGACAAAAAAAACAATATAAAATTTATTGAAACAATATTTTACATTTGAATTCTAATATTTATATTTGAATTCTAATATTTTATATTTATTTGTAGATAATTACAAAAAAAGTGTATTTTTGTAATTGAAAATAATGCTATAAATGTTAAATATTTTTTAAGATGCCTATATCAACTAATTTTATACTTGAAGCAGAACAACTAATAAAAGAAAAGTTATTTGATAATGCGATAAATATCTGCAAGGAAGGATTGTTGCTTTATCCTGCTTATTCCAGTGCGTTTATTGTTCTTGCGAAGGCATATTTTTTAAACAATGATATAGAATCAGCATTGCAAATAATAACAAAAGCACAACAGTTATTTCCATTAAGTTTTGCAGTAACTAATATGAAAAATAGTATAGAATCAGGTGATTTTGCTTTAAATACAAGTAATGAAAACATATTATTGAAAGAAGAAAATATAAATAATTTAGAACTAACTGATAAAATAGAAGAGATAGAAATATCTGAAGTCACGGCAGAATTAATAGCAGAAGTTGATGAAATAGCAAATGAAGTTGAAACAGAAATAATATCGGAAGTCCAAGAAAATAAAGAAAACAATACAAATAATGAGGTCTTTGTAGAATTAGATAAAATAGCCAACTTGCTGAAAAAGGCAGGCGAAAGCAATATACCAAATATGAAAAATGAGTCGGAAAATATAAAAAATGAATCAGAAAAAATAAATATAGAAAATAGTATTCTTGATGCTGAATTGCAAAAAATTGATTATATTGCTAAAACAAATGTGGAAAAATTGTATAAAAAAGATTTAGAATTGCCGAGAACCATAGTATCTACGCAGTTAGATTGGTATAGTGCTAATCATATTTCGGTAGAGGTTGAATATAACAATTTGCATTTATTTAACAAAAAAATGTATTTTGCAGATTGTTGTGACGAACAATTACAAAAAATAAAATTAGATACAAAAACTAAAGATATTTTAGATATAGCCGAATCTTTAAAAGGAGCAGTAATTCCAAGAATAGATGAAGATGAATATGAAGAAGAAAAATTTGATGTTCCTGTTGTAGCAAGCGAAACTATGGCAAAGATATTAGTTAAACAAGCAAAAATACCACAAGCAATAGCAGTTTATAATATGTTAATTTTGGAAAAGCCCGATAAAATAGAGTTTTATAAAAATCAGATAGATTTGTTATTAAACGAAAAAAAAAATAAAAATTAAAAAAATTTGGAAATTAGAAAAAAAAAGTTTATTTTTGTATTTTGTTATTTGCAAGACGTTTTATAAAACATTCCTGAGTAGCTCAGCTGGTTAGAGCATCTGACTGTTAATCAGAGGGTCGGGGGTTCAAGTCCCTCCTCAGGAGCCATCAAAAAAGCCCCGTATTTACTATATATGCGGGGCTTTTGGGTTTTAAAAAGGTGATTTTTTGTTATACTAAAATAAAAAAACTACTCGCCGAATAGTTCTTTTTCGGCGGAAATGATAGCATTTACTTTGTCGGCTTCTTCGGTCTTATTTTTTTTTATGTAGGCATTAACTAAAAGCGTTTGAAAATCATTTCTTATTTTAATTCTTTCATTTTTGTTAGTAACTTGCATCCACGCTCTTTGTTGGAAATACGGATTTAATTTAGAAATAACTGCCGCCGGTCTTTTTGCCGAATCGGCTATTGCTTCATTAATTACTTTATTGAGACGATTAGCAACATTAACTTTTGGTTGAGGATGTTCTGATTTATTTTCAAATCTTGGTTTGTTAAACGATTCTATTTTTTTTGTTAATTTACTAATTGTAGTATCGTTAAAGTCATATACTTTATAATTCATTTTAATATTCGGTCTAATTTTAACATTAACTAATTCAGGGTTAGGAAAGCCATTTTTTTCTAAACTTTCTACCAAATTAATTATAACATCGGCAGTTAGATTTGTTTCAACAAAAAGCAATCCTGCTCTAATTAGCAAACTACCGCTAATTCCCGTAAATTTGTTAAAATGTGATAGCATTGATTGGCGAATAAATTGTGACTGATTATAGCATCGCTGATAATCATCACCACCCAATCCTCGCCTACTTCTTAACACTTGTAATGTATTTGCAGGATTTTTATAACCAAGAAATTCTATAATACCCATCGCTTGCGAAAAACTAAATTCAACCCAATAATTAACTCTTGAAATACTTGCTATTCTTGCAACTTCTTTTAGATACGCTTCTCTACCTTTATTGGAACGGCAATAAGTAAGTTTATTTAGATGCGTAGAATCAGTATAGCCCATATCTACATATGTATCACGAGGAATTGCTATTATTTCTATTTGCCCTGCATCGGGATATACTATTATAAGTTGATTTGCATCTGCGTGTTTGGATGGTCTACCAAGCCGACCATCCATCCCTGTAATAATTATAGCGATTTGCTTCCCTTTTGGAACTTGTGTTTTCTTGGAACTTCCTGCATTTTTATCTAAAAGATATGCTATATCTGATTTGTTTTTTGTATCTATTTCGTAATTAGTTGCACTCAATTCTATATAATCTTCAGCATATTCGTCTTGTTGTTCATTATTTTTTTTATTTAAATGTGCAGAATCAGACATTATTTTATTTTCTGTTGTATCATTTAGAACATCTATTTTTTCTATTTCATTATTTATTTTAGTATCTATTGATGGTGTTTTGTTGTCTGACAATTTAGAGTAAACTAAAGTTACTATTGAAATTAGAAACAGTATAATGATTATTGTTAGTGTTTTTTTTTCTTTTTGCATATAATTTATTTAACTATACTCACCACAAAAATACACTTTTTTCTATAAATATATAAAAAAAAAAACAGCATAACCGAAGATATGCTGTTAAAAATAAAAAAATTAATAAACTTTCCACAAAAATACACTTTTTTCTATAAATAAATAAAATAAAAAAACAGCATAACCGAAGCCGCCATGCTGTTAAAAAATTTTATTAATAATAAAATGAAGTAAAAATTCATTTCACCACAAAAATACACTTTTTTTAATACAAAAAAACAGCAAAACCGAGGCCCTGCTGTTAAAGGTTATTTTATACAACTTTAAATTTAAATTATATCTATTACAAAAATACACTTTTTTCTATAAATAAATAAAAATAAATAAAAAAAACAGCATAACCGAAGCTATGCTGTTAAAAACAAAATAAAATGTATAATAATGATGCTCCATAAGAAGACACCACATTACTTTCCGCAAAAATACACTTTTTTTAATACAATAAAAAAAACAGCATAACCGAAGCCATGCTGTTAAAATATTAATTTAAATGCGGAAGGAATAATGTTTCCCCTTAATCTATTACAAAAATACACTTTTTTATATAAATAAAAAAAAACAGCATAACCGAAGCCATGCTGTTAGAGGGTTTCTACGAAAAAATTTTTTCACCACAAAAATACACTTTTTATAAAAAAAAACAGCATAACCGAAGATATGCTGTTAAAACAACAACAAAAATGTGATATTTAAAATTAAAAAAAATTTTAAACGTACACATACAAAAATACACTTTTTTATATAAATAAAAAAAACAGCATAACCGTAGCCGCCATGCTGTTAAAAATAAATTAATAAAAAGATTTATAAACTTTTAATACAAAAATACACTTTTTTTAAATAAATAAAAAAAACACGGGACCGAAGCCCCGTGTTGAACGCATCATTAGATGCTCACATTGGTGAAATAAAAATATTACTCTTTAATTATTTTTTCTATTATGACGTTTCCGTTATGATTTATTTTTAAGAAATATGTTCCTATTGGAAGCGTTTTGATAGAAAAATTATCGGCAAATGTGCCTGCTTCTGTAAATTTATTGTAAAAACCAAGCAACTCTTCACCTAAAATATTTGCTAAAGAAATATTTAAATTTCCTGCAATTTCTAAATCCAAAGATACATTTATATTATCTTTTGTCGGATTAGGATTTATTTTAAGTTCAGTAATTGTAGTTGCTTTTATGCCCGAAGTAACTGTTACTTGTATTGGCTCGGATGCTATTGTGGCTGCAAAATTGCTTATTTCACAAAAATATATTCCTGCATCTTGCTCCGCTGCAAAAGATATGGAATAAGTGTTATCGTTAGCACCTTCTATTTTTGCTTCATTTTTGAACCATTGATAACCACAAGTATCGGCTTTTACATTTACTTGAAGTAAAATCTGTTCGCCTGTTGCTACTGTTACATTATGGGTTTGCGATAGAATTACAGGTTCGGCAACAAAGCGAGCAGTAATATATTCGTCTTTAGTCATCTTTAAACTAAGATTTGCATTCGGAGACGAAGAAGCACCGCTAAACCAACCTCTAAACTTATAGCCCTCATTAGCAGTTGCAGTTAATTGACAGAACTCGTCAGTAAGGTAATATTCCTTCAGACCTGTTATTACGCCTGCGTCTTCATCGGGTTCAACAGTAAGATAAGCATAGTATCTTTTTTCAAAGTTGAAGTTTGCTGTGATAACTGTATCACTGTTGATAGTTAGTTCATAACTGCTATTGGTCGAAAGCACTTGACCATTTTTATTTGTCCAATTAATGAACGTATATTCTTCGCTTGACGGAGCAGCAGTTATAGTTACTTTTTCACCTTTTTTGTAATCGTCTGCACCCGTTAGAATGCCTGCACCTTCTGGATTTGAGATTAGTGTTAGATTTGCTAAATCCTCAGTGCTTGGCACGACAGCAACACCTGTATAGATGTTAGATTGTCCTTCCGCTATAAATGCTAATACTTCAAGATGTTCCAACTCTACAGGTATGTTAGCGTCTATAATTGTTTGCGGAATATCAAGTTCATATTTTTTATAAATATATGAACCTTGCGTTGTGGTGGTAATATCTTCTCCAAATGGACCACCTGGACTAATAAACTTCCGCAAAGCGTGTTGATGCCTATAGCGGTATATACTATTAGAAGCATTTATAACCCCTAAGTGCATTTCGGGATAATATGCTACACCACTTCCATTATCATCTTTTTGTCCTCCAATAATTTCATTTTGGAGGAGCATAACAGTTAATTTGTTAGTTGAAGATTCTGAATTTGCTGTATAATAAAGTTCTACTTCAACAATCATTTTCCTACTTACGTGGTTAAGATATGCTTTAACAAAAATGTTAACAGGAGAGTTTTGAGTCATAATTTCATTTGCTACGGTTACCCAAGAACCTCTATTCATAGCCCATGGGGTAGTAGAACGATTTACCGACCCAGCTGGATAGCCAGTTAGTCCAGAGTATTTAACCATTGTATCTCCTTCAATTGTTACTAAATTCCAACCTTCTTCGGCAGGATTAGGACTACCATAACCACTGGCGTGAATGTTTGTTATGAAAGCTCTTCCTGGATTGCTCGCAGCTAATTGTTGAGCTCTCTTATGTCCGTCTGGACAATGCATACATCGCCATCCTGTGTATTCTTCGAGGACGACATTTTTCTTTTGAACAATTGTGCTGACCCATTGCGGAGAAGTTGGGTCTGCAGCATTCATTATTGAACTGCTCATTACTAACACTATTAGAGCAGCCAAAATTCTCATATACGAGAAATAATTTTTAGAAAATAAACTTTTCATAAAAAATAACCTTAAAATTAGTTTTACTGAAATACAAAATACATTTTTATTTTAAAATAATTACCAAAAAACACTTTTTTAGAAAAAAAATATTTTTTCTTGTGAAAAAATATTTTCTTGTCCTGCCGAACTTGTTTCGGTATTTTCTTATCCATCACGGGGGCAAGCCCCCGTGCTAAATAATCATCTTTTTAACACGGGGGCAAGCCCCCGTGCTATATAAGAATTAAAAACAGAACGTTTATTTTTTTAATTCTGTTTTAAATGCGTCTGCTCCTGTTCTTGCAGCATCTTTCAAACTTTCGAATCGTTGTTGAACTGATTCGGTTGAGGTTGATATTTGTCCATTTGCATCTTCATAATAGTCGCCTACTTTATGCAAAAAGGAATCTGCTTGGCGTTTAACAGAATCAACTATATTATTAGTTTTTTGTTTGGCTTCTTGAATTAAATCATTTGCTTTATCGTACATATCTGTTGTGCTATCAACGATATCGCGTCTTAATTCTCTGCCACTTTTTGGAGCAAAAAGCAGAGCAGTAACTGCTCCTACAGTGCCACCAATTAATGCACCTAATAGAAATGTTTTTACTTTTGAAGTATCATCTTTCATTTTATGTATCCTTATATTTTATAATTACAATTTACAAAAATAACGTTTTTTTAGAAAAAAAGAACGCTGTTATGCTGAACTTGTTTCAGCATCTCCATATTTTAATTTGGGAATTCCGAAACAAGTTCGGAATGACAGCATAACATTTTTAGAGATAATATTTTCATATTTTAAAAACATTTAAGTAAAAAACACTAAATTTGCAAAAATTGGCACGACTTTTGATACAATAAAATGTAAGTTTTATACTAAATAAATTAGAAATTTAATTAATTAACATAGGATACAGCGATGAAAAAAAATCGTTTTTCAATCATTTTTAAAGTATTGGTCGTAGGGCTACTTCTCTATAACTATAACGCAAATGCCCAAATATACAATACTAATGACTCATTAAGAGTGTCAAACTTCTTAATGCAAAACTCAGCAATAACAGGATATACTAACGGCGAGCAAATTAATCCTGCTATTGATAATAACGACCCAACTACTTGGGACGGATTTAATTGGACTCCCGATATTGCTACAGGACTATTACGTCTCGTAGAAATAAATATTCCTAATAAAAATCTATCGGGAAATCTTAATCTGACAAATTGTCAATATCTTACTTATATCTATTGCAATAATAATCAAATTAAATCTATTATTGTTAATGATATGAATAATATTAGCATTCTAAATTGCGCCTATAATGCAATAGAAATTATGGACCTGAGTCCGCTGCTACATATCCAGCAACTATTCTGCCAATATAACGACCTTACGTTTCTGGATATACATAATGCTAATAATCTCACTAACCTGAACGCCGAAGGAAACAAACTATCGTTCAACCAATTAAAAATGCCAAATAATCAAGAATCTATGAACAAGGCATTTTGGAATATCGGTCAACAAAAAGAATTTATTCCTGCGGGGCTAACCAAAATCGGCGAACAATTATACTGCGAAGGTATGTTGTTAAACCTCGACGAAGTGAATGTGAACCCGATGAATAACGTCACGTTTTATAGGGTTAGTATTTCAACACCATTGGTAGAAGGCGTGCATTATTACAAAGATAATAACAATTTTAGTTTCATTGATGGGCTCGCAGGCGAAACTATATATTGCGTCATCACAAATACTACAACGCACCATAACCTAATAATGACATCGGTGCAGTTCAAATTAAACTTCATTTTTGATGACAATGATGTCCAAAAAATTAGATATTTCTTAGAGCAAACTGATAGTTACGGTGCTAAAAACGGACCAAAGGTAAATATCAATTATGACATAGATGACCCATATACGTTTAATGTAGAATGGACATCCGTCAAAAATAACAAAAACCAATCCATACTACGCTGCAGAACTATTAAACATTATGACAGCAAAGATTTACACGGACAGATGGATCTTAGTGATATGGAATACCTTACTGAAATTATTGTTGCAAACAATAATATCAACGATATTAATTTCGAAAACAATACAGCACTATGGTATATTGATGTTGCTAATAACGGCATTAATTATATAAATACCGCACAGATGCCACAGATTGCTGTTATTATTGCCGATGGCAATACTATTGAAGAAATTGATATAACTACGTCATATATGTTAGCGTATATTAGTATTAATAACAATTATTTGCAAGAAATTGATATTAGTTATAATAATTTATTAAAAGAAGTATATGCAAGTGGCAATTTGTTAGAAAACTTTGTTATTCCGAATGAAAGTAAATTAGAAAGATTATACATTAATGATAATCTAATTGAGGAAATTTATGTTCCAAATAGCGAGTTTTTGCTTACTTTTTCTATTAATAATAATAATTTAACTGAACTTGATTTAACACAAGCAATAAACATTAATACTATTATGTGTGCAAGCAATAACATTACTAACCTAAATATATCAGGGCTTGACAACATAACTGCATTACTATGTAACTATAACAAACTTACATTTAATGATATTCATCTTCCTACGATTCCGCTAAATACTATAACTTCTGTTATGCATCCACAAGATACTATTGCAAGAGATAGGTTTATGTGTATTGATGGCATATATTATAATAATGAAAATGTTATAGATTTGTCTGAATATATATACTACGATACAGAATATTATACAACTTATTTTGATGTATATATTGTAGATAATGCTGAAAACAGAATTTTGTTTGAAACAAATAATAGCGGTATTATAGATATTACTGATTATTTAGAAGGTAATAATATTATAGTTGAAGTTCGCTGCGAAAGTGCTTTTCCTAACTTAATACTAACAACTCCGATGTTTATTGGTTATAACCAGTATGCAGAAAATGATGTAGATAAATTGCGGACATTTTTAGATTTTTATTCTAAATATGGAAATGTAGATAATGGTCTAACGAATGGCATTATCTTAACTCCAAATTATCATCGTTTGCTACCATCTACATATCCTGTAACGTGGCGGAAAGTTGATGGTATTTATCGTTTATTATCTATAGATTGGGCAGGTGAAGAGTATTTAAAAGGTGATTTAGATTTATCCGATTGTTATCATTTAGTATCTTTAAATATATCTTGCTCGGACAATTTAAGTCGGAATGATATTACTTTATTAGATTTAACAAATTGTTTTTCTATTTCATCTGTTCTGGGTAGGTATAGTCAATTGGGAAGTTTGTTTTTAGAAAATTGTGTGTCATTAGAAGAATTAGATGTATATCACAATAAGATAGCGAATCCTTTATATATAAATAGTCCTACAATAAATTATGTTAATTTAGGTTTCAACGCTATACCTTCTATTTTGATTGACTATAAATTAGGTATTACGCATTTATATGTAAATGATAATAAATTAACAGAATTAAATGTTACTAATGCTTCTTCGCTGTTGCATTTAGATGCTTCTAATAATAGTATAAGCAATTTGCAATTTAATAGTTTTCCGATATTACGTCATTTAAACATAAATAATAATAAATTATCTTCATTGAATTTAAATTCTGCACCTTTGCTAAAAGAATTATATTGCAATAATAATATTTTACAATCTTTGAACGTGCAAGAATGTATAGAGTTAGCCGCTTTAGAATGTGCAAATAATAACCTATTGTCTCTAAATTTATCTACTCTTGAATATCTTTATGATTTACGATGTGCAAACAATAAATTAACTTTTGCTTCTCTTTCATATCCTACTATTCCTAATGTTTTACATTTGCATCCGCAAGCAGAACTACATCCTTCTTGCATTAGTGTTCAGCATATATTAGAATGTGATAGTTTGCCACTTTTAGAATACTTTGCCGATGGTGATGGTATTATAGAATTGCGTTATTATAATGATAGCAGCTTAGTTCCTAATGGTTATTATAGTATTAATAATTACATCGTTCATTTTACTGATTATTTGCTTGATACGAGCATTTATTTTGCACTTACACACCCGCATTATCCTGATTTAACATTATACACTGTGCATTTTAACATTGCACCGCCTATAATGTATAACGATTATGAAGTATCTTCTTTAATACACTTTTTAGAACAACCTTCTAAACTATCAGGAATAAAAAATGGAACTTATCTTTCAGAAAATTATAATGTAGACGACCCATTTACTTATCCAAGTGTAGAATGGATAGCAATTGGCTCAGAGTTCCGTGTATATAGAATTAAATGGAATGAACGTAGCAAATTAGCAGGAAATGCTGACTTCTCTAATTTCTATTTAATGGATACATTTCAGTTAAATGGAACTACCGAAGAACCAACCGCAGTAAATAGTATAAATACTGATTATCTTTACGACCTAAAAGAGTTGGATATAAGCAACAATCAATTAACTAACATAGTTGTAGAACGAAGTTCTAAATTAGAAGTTCTTAACATATCAAACAATAAATTAACAGAATTAGATATTCGCAACTTAAATAATTTATCTGTATTAGATGTGCATAATAATAAATTAATATTTACCACTTTTCAATTAAGTCATCGTCCTGCAGAACTATATTGGTATCCGCAAGATAGTGTTATGTTATCTAATTTACTTCCTTTTGCATCGGATAGCATAAATTGTGCATATCAATTAACGGAAAATACCCTTCATTTATTACAATTCGGGCAAAATGTCCGATGGGATATATCTGGTCTAAATATAGAAAACGATTTTTACTCAAGTTTTAGTATATCTTCGGGAAATCAGCAGTATTCTTTCCCGATAGCGTGGGATAATCACTATATAGTTTGCAGTTTAGTCGGTGCCGACCAATATAAAGAAGATTTAGTATTAGATGTTGTCCGTTTTTGGCTCAATTTAGGAACAGGTATATTGTCGCAGACTGAAAGTTTTAACATTTATCCGAACCCCGCAAATGAGTATATAATACTTAATCGGGGAACACAAGAATTAGAATCTGTTGTTCTGTTAGATATAAATGGTATTGCTATAAAAAAATTCAATATATCAGCCGAAAGCATTGTTAATCTAAATATCACGGACATATTATCAGGTCAGTATTTTATTTTAATAACTACGCAAAAGAACTATCAAATTATACCTGTTAGCATAGTTCGTTAGTTAATGGTTCTAAACCATAGTTAAAACAAATTAACACGGGGCTTGCCTCCGTGTTTTGCGTTAGAGATAAGTAAAGACGCAATGACATTATTTATTAGAAAGACTTTATTTTATTTTTTCTATTTCTTCGATTGATAGTTTTGTTGCTAAAGAAATCTGCTCAAATGGAATACCAAGTGCTTTTAATTCTTTTGCTATTTTCATTTTTTCTTCAATTTTTCCTTCGGCTTTACCTTTTGCTTCACCCTCAATTAAACCTTCAATTTTCCCTTCGATTAAACCTTCGGCTTTACCTTTTGCTTCGCCTTCTAATTTAGCATAATCCAAACAATTCTTCAAATCACGATATGAATTTAAATTGTCCACATATGACCGCTGTTCTGAAGGATTTAATTTAGAAATTTCTGCAACCAAAAACATCTTCTCAAATATTCTACCACGCAATTTATCAGGTATGTTATCCAATCTTTTAAGGTTCTTTAATACATACATCCACTTATCAAAATGCGTCTCTAAATCTTCTACTTCCTTAGTAAATTTAGGCATAGATAAATAAACAAACTTCAATTTTTTGTAAAATATCTTGTGCGTTTCTATATCAGAAAGCATAACATCATACCTATATTTATC
>WRLB01000032.1 GCA_009777815.1 Bacteroidota bacterium | reverse complement strand
TAATTAAAAAAAAAAACAGCATAACCGAAGATATGCTGTTAAAAAAAATTTCATTCAGTATGCAAAACAAAATATCCCTTACGAACGTTTGAACGAAATTTTTTTTTGCTTACTTTTATATTGTCTATCTATGGGAAGTAAGCACCCCCTTATTTTACTATGTTTAGACGCTATTTAATCTTAAATTATGTAAAAATTACATTAATCGGATGCGGAATAATTAGTCATTTTCACTGCTTAAGCAGTCATTTTCACTGCTTAAGCAGTCGTTTTCACTGCTTAAGCAGTCGTTTTCACTGCTTAAGCAGTCATTTTCACTGCTTAAGCAGTCGTTTTCACTGCTTAAGCAGTGGATTCCACTGCTTTTTCAGTATCCGATTTAAGTAATTTTTACATAATTACACATTTTTTAATACAAAGAACACATTTAAAGTATTTTCCAATACATTTGACGTATATGGCGAAGAACTTGTTCTAATCCTTCATTATATTCATGTGGTGGCAATTTGTCGTAGTATAAAAACTTATACTCTTCTAACAAAATGGATGCGCGATATTTGCCTTTATTGGCGTTATTTCCTGGTCCTCTTGTGTTGCATGGACTTGACATTAACAATCACCTCCTTCTGTTCCGATTAAATTGATGCCCGCAGCCCGTAAATCACCTGCTGCTTTCTCTATTTTTCTACTTCTTTCAGCATAAACATTTTTAGCATTTGTGCTTTTCGGTCCCGCTGCATGTGGATACATAACACGCAAAGAATTATACATATTTATACCGACTGCACTCCCGTTTTTAGCGGCTCCACGAGCAGTTGCGTATAGACGATTAAACTCTACTTTTATTGAAGCATTAGCAACAAGCCGAACATTTCGGAGCGTATTTACTATTTCTTGTGCTACGACCATCATATCCGAAGTTGCTTCTATGTTATTTGTGAGCGAATTAAGTTCAGACATAGAAACACCTGCAGCATCAAAAATGGGCTGATTTTGAGGCGTATTAGATAGTTCGTTCATAATAAGTGCGGCTTGATTAACATTCGCATCAGACCATCTTGGAATACGCCTTACACCTACTCCCGTATAGCCAATAGTTTCACCTGCTTCGGCAGTTCCTGTTTTAAATTGATTAGCAGCAGAAGGCACGATTGCATTCAAACAAGTCCGCAAATTAGATAAAATAGTAGTCAGCGGCTGGACATTAGCAAGTGCAGTTTGAGGATTTTCTTGTGATGTTACGGTTGTTTCCATCTTTATTTTCCTATAATTAAATTACAAAAATAATGTTTTTTATTTAAATATTTATATAAATACCTATGCAAAAATAATTGCATAATTTTATTTATATTGCAATATGAAAAATGAAATTATTGATTATTTACAATGTAAAGATGAAAATGCTATTAATGATTTATTTAATAAAGCATTAAAAACAAAACGGGAGCATCTCGGTAATAAAGTTTATCTGCGTGGATTAATAGAATATACAAATATATGTTATAAAAGTTGTTATTATTGCGGGCTTAGAAAAGAAAATAATATAGAAAGATATAATTTATATGATGCGGAGGTAATTGATGCAGCGGAGTTTGCTTATAAGAATAATTTTGGCTCAATTGTTATACAATCAGGCGAAGTTAGGAATAAAATATTTGATAAACAAATCACAAATCTCTTACAAAAAATAAACGAAAAAACAGATAATAAACTCGGAATAACTCTCTCTTTAGGCGAGCAGGATACAAAAACATTAAGAAAATGGAAGGAAGAAGGGAATGCTATCAGGTATCTTTTGCGAATAGAAACATCAAATCCAGCCCTCTATAATAAAATACATCCGAGCAATAGTTTGCATTCTTTTGATAAGAGATTAAAAACATTAAATACATTAAAAGAACTTAATTATCAAGTCGGAACAGGCACGATGATAGGTCTTCCTTTTCAAACGCTTGAAGATATTGCCGATGATATTATATTTTTTAAAGAAAATGATATAGATATGGTTGGGCTTGGTCCTTATATAGAACATTCGGCAACTCCTTTATATATCCATAAAGATGAACTTTTACCGCTAAAAGATAGATTAGAATTAACACTAAAAACTATTGCAATTATTAGATTATTAATACCTGATGTTAATATCGCATCAGCGACAGCACTACAAGTAATAGACCCCCAAGGCAGAGAAAAAGGGATTCTCGCAGGAGCAAATGTTGTTATGCCTAATATTACACCGACTAAATATCGTTCTAATTATTTATTATATGAAAACAAAGTTTGTTTAGACGATACAGCCGACCAGTGTATGAATTGTATTTTTAACAGAATATTATCTACAGGTTCAGAAATAGGTTTTAATGAGCAGGGGAATTCATTACATTTTTCTAAAAAAAGGAAATAGGGAATCACCATCTCTTATTATTTGAGAGATGGTGAAATATATCAATTTGATATTTGCCAACTATTACAATATTATTGAAATATCAATAAAAGCAAAAAAACGTTTTAATATTATCTTGAATAATATTCAACGACAAGTGAAATTTCACATTGTATAAGAATATCTTCTCTTTTAGGAATTTGTGCTAATTTAAATGAGAAGTTTGCTTTATCTACTTCTATGTAAGATGGTGCAGTAGAATTGCGCATTGCTTCTAAAATAAATTCTATTTTTCTGCTTTTTTCCTTTATTGAAATTACATCGTTTAATTTCACATTATAAGATGGAATATCGCACTTTTTACCATTTACTAAAATATGTCCGTGTTGAACATATTGGCGTGCAGCATAAATAGTTCTTGCAAATCCTGCTTTTTTTACTACCGAGTCCAATCTTGTTTCTAACAATTGGAGCAATAAATCGGCAGTATTTCCTTCTAACCGAGTAGCTTTTTTATAGTAGTTACCCATCTGTTTTTCTGATATATGGTATTGCAATCTTAATCTTTGTTTTTCCAGCAATTGCTTGCCATAATCGGAGAATTTTTGAAATTTTTTGCGTTTGCCGTGTTGCCCGGGAAGAGTGGGTTTATGGTCCATTATTTTTACCGCTTTAGGTGTCATAGCGATTCCCAATTTACGTGATAGTTTGACTTTTGGTCCAGTATAATTCATATCTATTGTTTATTATATTAAAATCTAAATTATTAAAATTAAAATAATTTTTCTTTACAGAATTACAAAAATAAGGTTTTTTTTTGTTTATTACCTTGTCATTCCGAACTCATTTTGACACCTACATAAAATAAGGGGATTATACATATAAAATTACAAATAACTATCGCCATAATTATGCCGAATGTCTTCTACTATGTTTTTAATAGATTGGACATTGTCTTTATGGCATACTAAAATAGCATCATCGGTAGTAATTACAACAATATTATTTAAACCTACTCCCGCTAAAATAACATCACTATTTTTGCTATCATTAACCAATATAGATGAACTGCAATCTAAAACAGATAGTTTTCCTTGCAATACATTGCCATTTGCATCAAGTTTTTTTGTTCTAAATAAAGAATCCCACGAACCAATATCGTCCCAATTAAATAACGCTTTGCATACAGCAACGTTATTTGTTTTTTCCATCAAAGCATAATCAATAGATATTGCAGGTAATGTGTGATATAAATTTGCTAAATCAACATCAAATTTATTAACAGAAACTTTTGTTTTGCCTTTTAATAAATCTCTAAAAATAGGAATTACGTTTCCTAACTCTGATGAATGTTTTTTTAATTCTGCATCAAAAACAGATAATTTCCAAAAGAACATTCCGCTATTCCAAGTAAAACGTTCTGTTTCTAAAAATGATTTTGCTTGTTCTAAATTGGGTTTTTCTGTGAAACGTAGGACAGGTTTTACCTCTGCTATTTCATTTTTACTGAAGGGAGTTTCAGTTTCAATATATCCGTATCCCGTATCAGGTCTTGTTGGAGTAATACCAATAGTCATAATTTTATTGTGTTTTTCGGCATACTCTATTGCAGTTTGGATTGTATCTACAAATTTTTCTGTGGGATAAATATTATGGTCGGCTGTTAAAGTAGCAACAGAAATATCTTTTTCATTAGCAAATCTTTCTTGCAAAAATGCTGATGCTAAAACCAAGCAAGGTGCTGTATTTCTTTTTTCGGGTTCAGGAATTACATTTTCAGGTGGTAATTTCGGCAAACATTTTCTAATACTTTCGCATAATAGTTCAGTTGTTATAATAAAAATATCTTCTATTGGAATAAGTGAAGAAACCCGCATCAATGTTTCTTCTAACATTGAGTATTCTTCTGAATTAAGGTGTAATAATTGTTTAGGAAAATGTTTCCTGCTTTGGGGCCAAAATCTTTCTCCTGCCCCTCCCGCCATAATTAAAGCAATTCTTTTCATAATAGTTTTACACTTGTATTAGTTCTTCAGGGGCGTTTGTAAGTTTAGTATTTTTTGTATGTCCGATTAAAGCGTTATCTTCTACTCGCATTCCGAATTGTTTAGGTATATATATTCCTGGTTCGATGGCAAGAACAGTGTCTTCGTGGATTATTTGATCCTGCAAACGAAATGTAATAGTTGGTCTCTCGTGACAAATTAAACCGATTCCGTGACCTAATGAATGTTTAAAATAATCGCCATATCCTGCATCTTTAATTATTTTGCGAGCAACATTATCTAAATAATCGCCTTTCATTCCAGGTCGTGCTTCTTCTATAGCGGTAGACATAGCATTGTATAACAATTTATAAATTTTCTTTTGTTCAGTTTTCGGCTTTCCGCAACATACAGTTCTTGAAATATCAGAGCAAAAACCATTTATTTTACAGCCAAAATCCATCAATACTATATCGCCTTTTTTAATTTTTTTATGGCTTGGTTGTCCGTGGACTAACGCACCTCTTTCGCCACTTGTGACAATAGTATCAAATGGTGTTCCTTCAGAACCATGCAATCTTGCCTGATAATCTATTTCTATAGCAATATCTAATTCAGTAATTCCTGGTCTAATAACATCTAAAATATATTCAAATATTTCTTCTGCTATATTGCAAGATTTTTTTATACATTCAAGTTCTTCAGGTGCTTTTGCTTGAGTATACAAATCTACGAGGTCACTAAGCGGTTTCAATCTAACACCTATCAGATTCATTTTTGATTTAATATCGGTTGCTTCTGCATAACTTAAATGGTCTTGTTCTATGCCTATGTTTTTAACAGTTTCAAGAATTTTTAAATCTTCTATATATTTCCATACATCTCTTGTAATATGGACTCTCATATTATTAAGGTCGTAGAGTTCGGTTATAATTTGTTCTTCGTATCTATCATCGGTAAAGAAATATATCTCATCTGTAGTTATAAGCATATAAGCCCACGAACCCGAATAGTTAGTGAGATAGCGGATATTGGGAAGATAGGAAATAAAAGCAGCATCAATTTTATTTTCGTTCATATTAAACCGGATTTGGTGCAATCGTTTGTTAATTGTTGCAGGATAAGGTTTATGTTCTATACGAACGGAAGTTAGTTTAGTTTTTTTATTTTGTGCTTTATTATTTGGTGTTTTTTTAGAAGTTTTTGCCGTTTTTGTCATTATATTACCAAATTTGATTATAAAAAAATACAAAAATAAGGTTTTTTTTGTAAATGAATTTGTTTTTTGAATCTTGTATTTTAATCTTAATAAAATCTTGGTTCAGAAAATTATATATATTTTTGTAAAAAAACGTAAACAAAAAACTATTTTTTATTTAATACAAAAAAAACATTATTTTTGTAAAAAAATACTATTTAGAATTATGAAAACTAATAGAAAAATAATTTTAATAACGATTGGAATCTTGATTTTAATTGCTGTTATTACAGGATGTAAAAGCAGAAGTTATGATAACTTTACTACCTATTTCAATACATTCTATAACGAAGAAAGGTTAATGAAAGAATGTGAAGAAGAATTTGAATTTCAATCAGAAAAGCGAAGAGGAACTCCACGTATTCTTGTTCCAGTAACAGACAATCCTGTTTTGAATAGTGTAGAAGGTTCGGCACCTGCTTTTTTAGCGGGAATGAAAGTAGATAGAGCAGCACGACAAGCAGTCCAATCTAAATTGGATTCTATTCTTGCTAAAGGTTCTAAAATAATAGCAAAATCTAAAAATGATTATATTGTGCCTTCGTTGTATCTAATGGCAAAGTCATTTTTTTACAAAGAAGAATGGCTTGCATCACAGATAAAATGCTCCGAATTAATAGATAAAGATCCCGTAGGAAAATATTCTGCGGATGCTCATTTGCTATTAGCAACTAATTTGTTAATGCAAGGAAAATACGATGCAGGATTAACTATACTATCAAGAACTGTGGACATTGCTTGGCTGAACGAAAGGTATGATATTCTTACTCAAGCGTTCAATATTGAAGCAGAAATGGCTTTATATTATGGCGATTTGGAAGGTGCTATTCGTCCTTATTTCCAAGCAATAGCACAATCTGATGACAGAAAACAACAAGCAATATGGCAGAACGAATTAGCAGGTATTTTGTTTAGAATGAAAAAATATGACAGAGCAGAAAGAGCATATAGTAAAGTTTTAACATTTAGAACTGATTTAGCAACCGAATATGAAGCAAAGTTATATCGTGCAAGTTGTTTGATTCGTTTAGGTAGGGACTACGAAGCAGATAGGATATTAGTAAGATTAGATGAAGATGGAAAATTCGAAGAATGGAAGGATTATGTCGCTACGCAACGCCTTATACAAACTATGCTAACAGGCGATTCTACTAAAATAAAATATACTGAATTTATGTATGATTCTTTGCATCCGCAGAGCCAAGTAATGAGTGCTTATCATTATGAAAAAGGTGTTATAGAATTTGAAAAAGGTAATTTTGTTAATGCGCGTTCTTATATAGCAAAATCAAGAACAAGTAGAATACAACTAATTTCACAGCCATCAAATAAGATATTTATGTTTATGAATCAGCGTGAAATTGCACTAAAAAATATTGCCGATACTTATCAAGAAGTTACTAAATTAGAATTAGAAAAAAAAGAATATGAGTTTGAACAGCAAAGGTTATTAGAAGCAATGAACAATCCTGATAATGATACTACTTCGGAAATTAATACCAATGATACAACCAATGATACAATAGAAAAAATTAGTGAAACAGAACTTGTAGTTGTAGATACTTCTGAAAATTCTGACGAGCCGATTAATAAAATAGATGAAACCGATATAGTAAAAATAGAGCCGACTAATGAAATTGATACCACCGACATAATAGAAATTGATACAACAAAAGAAGAACCACGTTTTGACGAACAAATAGATAAACAGCGAATTATTGCATCAAAATATTATTACGAGTTGGCACGCATTAATCATAATATAGGAAATATAGATTCTGCTAATTATTACTATAAAGTTGCAGCAACTATTGCACCGACTACCGAACCTGAATCTGCTCGCTATTTGTACGTTTATGCAGAAAGTGTTAGAGATACGAATGCTTGGATGGCAGATTCTATTTTAAATGTGATTGCTACCACTCAACCTAAATCTGAATACGGACGCATAACACTAAAAAAACTCGGCTATACAGAAGCATTTATGGCTGATAGTATAACTACTGTTTATAATTCTGCTTATAATTTGATGAAGCATAAAGAATATGATTATGCAAAAGAAAAATTTATTTATATTTATGAAAATTATCCCGATAGTTTAAAATACGCTCCAAAATCTTTATATGTATTAGGTTTTATGTATGAAAACGATATGCAAAACTTTGATAGTGCAAGCAAGTATTATGATATTTTGATAGAAAAATATCCTAATTCTGAATACGCACAAGAACTTTCGTTAGCAATGAGATATAAAACACTCGTTGATAATAATAGCGATATACCCGATGAACTAAAAACAAGAGAAGTAGAATTATATACTGCCGATACTTCTATACTTTCTTCGCCCTATGATTCTACTTTGCTATCTAAACCTAAAAAAGATGGTTTTAGTTTTGACGACTTGAAAAATCCTTCAAAACTTTTAGAAAAAACTAAAAAGAAAATACAAGAACAAATAGACAAAGCAAGCGAAATGGTTTCCGACCCCGAAGAAAAATTAAAGGAAGGATTAGAAGGATTAAAAGAAGGAGTTAAAGTTCCTAAATTCGAAGATTTTCTACCTAAAAGCGATGAAAATCCTCCACCAGATGAAGAAGAATCCGAAGAAGAGTCCAAAGAAAATCCTGAAGGAGAGTAAAAATTGGTATTGCCAAAAACAAAAAAAGAATTATATAATATCTACTATCTAAAAGAAGAATTGGTGAAAATATGCAAAGAACATAACTTACCTACAAGTGGTTATAAAGAAGATTTGTTGCAGTATATTAGCGATTTTATAGAAAACAAACCTGTAAATAAAATTACGAAAAAGAAAAAAAGTAATAACAATTTTGAACCTGCAATAGAAAAAATTATAGACGAAAATTATAGTAATAGCGAAATTCATAGAACATTTTTCAAAAAAGTAATAAGTGAAAAATTTAAATATAATGTTCCATTTTGTAAATGGATGTATGAAAATAAGGGCGTAAAGACATACCAAGATGCAATAAATACATATAACAAGATACTTTTAGATAAAAAATCAGGAAAGAAATTCGAAATAGGAAAACAATTTAAATATAACCAATATACAAGAGATTTCTTTAACAACAACCCGAAATTAAGTATGACCGATTGTATAAAATGCTGGAATTACAAAAAGAAACAAACAGGTAATCATAAATACGAAAAAACAGATTTAATAGCATTAGAAAAATAACAATTAGAAATAAAAGTTTATTTTTGAAATAATTATAATGCCGTTTTGGGAAGTGCGACTTTATCAAAAATTTCAATAATTTTTGGTAAAAGAGATTTATGCTCTGTTCTTACTTCTTTGACTTCGTCTTCTAATTTATCTACTCTTTGGTTAGTAGCAGTATTACGTTCTTCTATTTTTTGATTAAGATTAGTATGCTTATTTTCTAATCTATCAAATTTAGAGTTTAATTTTTCAAAACCTGTATAAACTTCTATTTTCAGGTTAGAAATTTCTATTTTCAGATTAGTGATTGCATCAGTAGTTTCTACTCTTACATTAGTTAATTCATCTGCTAATTTGTCAATCTTTTTAGATTGATTAGAATGCAAAGTAATTATTACTGCAATTATACCTATAGCAATAGTGATATTAGTTGAAATTATAATTATTGTATTTATATCCATTATTGTATCCATTAAATAAATTTTTACAAAAATAAACTTTTTTATTTCTAATTTCCAAATATTTTATTATGCTGAACTTATTTCAGCATCCCCTAACATAAAATAAGGATATGCAGAAATAATTAAATAATTTCGTATTCTATTAATTTTCTGTATAATGTGCGATCAGAGATTCCTAATAGAACAGCAACTTCTCGTTTTTTGTTGTTATATTTTTTCATTGCTGCTGTAATTAGTTCTTTTTCCATATCTTTAATAGTAGGTATATCTTTATCGGCAAAGTAATCAATAAAATCGTTATCTACATTTTTATCATAAGCGGCGAGGTAATCATTAATAGCCATAGTATCATTTTTAATATAAACAAGTGCATCTCCAAATTGTCCTAAAATTTGCTTAATACCGCTTATATCGTTTTTAACTTCAAGCAAAGTGCGTAATATAAGCGAATCATTACTCATAACTTCGTTACTACTACGAATAGGAACTAAAGCGTTAGTGATTTCATAATTTGGTTCAGTGGGAGGTTCGGGCAAGTATTTATTAAGTATTTCGGGAGTAATAAAATCGCCTTTTTCTAAAGTAATAATTTTTTCTACAAAACTTTTAAACTCTCTTATATTACCATCCCAACTTAGTGACATCAGTGTTTTTATAGCATCATTACTAATACTTTTATAAATTATTTTATTTTTTTTACAGGTTGCTTTAGCAAAATGTTCGAAAAGCATTGGAATATCATCTATTCTTTCACGCAAAGAAGGAAGTTCTATATTTATTTGATTTAAACGATAATATAAATCTGCGCGAAAAGTTTTTTTAGATACAGCATTACTAATATCTCTATTTGTTGCTGCAATAATTCTAACATTCACTTTATTTATTTTAGAAGAGCCGAGTCGGGAATATTCTCCTGATTCTAAAACACGTAATAATTTTACTTGTGTAGCAACAGGCATTTCTCCTATTTCATCAAGGAAAATAGAACCATTATCTGCTGCCTCAAAAAAACCTATACGCTGTGATTTAGCATCGGTGAATGCTCCTTTTTCGTGTCCAAACAATTCTGATTCCAGCAATGTTTCAGGAATTGCACCGCAATTTACACTAACGAAATGTCTATCTTTTCTTGGACTTAAATTATGCACAGCATTAGCAAAAACTTCTTTACCTGTTCCTGTATCACCTGTAATTAGGACGGCAAGGTTAGTAGAAGCAATATCAATAAGTGTTTTCATTGCTTTCTTTATTGCTACAGATTGTCCTATAATACCGAATTGTTTTTGTATATCTGCTATAAATTGGTCTGTTTGTAAAGTAAAATCACCCATAATATTTAATTTTATGCAAAAATAAGGATTTTTTCATTATTTTTGCAAAATTATTAATATTAAGAATATATGATTATAGTTACTGGTGGTGCAGGTTTTATAGGATCCTGTCTTATTAAAGAATTAAATGATAATGATATTTATGATATTATTGTGGTAGATGAACTTGGTCACGGAAATAAATGGAAATATCTCGCCAATAAAAGAATTTCACAAATAATACATATCAACCATTTCCGAGATATTATTAAAAATAATTATCTGAAAATAAATAAATTACAAGCAATTATACACCTCGGAGCGTGTTCTTCAACGACTGAAACTAATGTTGATTACCTTATGGACAATAATTTTCTATATACAAAAGAAATTATTGACTTCGCTATTTATAATAATATACGTCTTATTTATGCTTCTTCGGCGGCTACCTATGGTGATGGAAGTAGCGGATATTCTGATAAATCTATAAATAATCTTATCCCGCTTAATCCCTATGGTTTTTCGAAGCATCTTACTGATATGTATCTGATGAACAACAATTTACAAGATAAAATTACTGCAATTAAGTTCTTTAATGTGTATGGTCCAAACGAAAATCATAAAGAAAATATGCAAAGTATGGTGCTTAAATCTTATAAACAAATTAAAGAAACAGGTAAAGTGCGTCTATTTAAATCTAATGATAAAAAATATAAAGATGGCAACCAAATGCGAGATTTTATATACGTAAAAGATTGTTGCAAAGTTATTATGAAGATGCTTAATGATAATACTTTTACGGGCATTTATAATTTAGGAACAGGGAAGGCAAGAACATGGAACGATTTAGTTAATGCTGTGTTTAATGCTATGAAAATTACGCCATCTATTGAATATATTGATATGCCTGCTAATTTAATTAACCAATATCAAAATTGGACTGAAGCCGATACCGATAAGTTATTAACTAAAATAAAAAATGATTTTTCATTTACTGAATTAGAAGATGGAGTGAATGATTATGTTTGTAATTATTTAGAAAAAGAACGCTGTTTTTAGTGATACCTTTAGAAAAATATTGCTATTTTACAAAAACAAAATGATAACATTTCCTTTACAATTATGAATATTTTCAATAACAAAGATATGGATAACAACAATATTCCACTGCCCGAAAGAATGCGACCAAAAGATATTAATTCTATTGTAGGACAGGAACATCTGATAGGAATTGGTTGTCCTTTGCGAGCATTTTTTGAAAATGGCACCTTTCCTTCTATTATTCTTTGGGGACCGCCCGGCGTAGGAAAAACTACTTTTGCACAAATTATTGCTAATACTGCAAATTATATTTTCTATCAACTATCGGCTATTGATGCGGGTGTAAAAGAAGTTAGAGAGATTATAAATAAAGCAAAATTTGAAATAAGTAAAGGAAATAAGATATTGCTTTTTATTGATGAGATACATAGATTTAATAAAAGTCAGCAAGATTCGCTTCTAAATGCTGTTGAAAAAGGAATAATTACGCTTGTCGGAGCAACCACTGAAAATCCTTCTTTTGAGGTCAATCCTGCACTAATGAGTCGCTGTCAAGTATATAAATTGCATCCTCTATCAGATGAAAATATTCGTAAAATAATTGATGATGCTATTAAAAATGATGTCCTTTTATCGCAATTTGATATAAAAATTGCTGATTATAATTTTATTATTAAGTATTCTGGTGGTGATGCAAGAAATGCACTAAAAGCGCTGGAACTTGCAGTTAAATTGCATCCTAACGAAAAATCATTTACTATTATAAATAAAGATTTTGAAAAAGCACTTCAGCAAAAGTCAGTTCTATATGATAAAGGTGGCGAGTCACATTATGATACTATTTCTGCATTTATTAAGTCATTGCGTGGTTCTGACCCTGATGCTGCATTATTTTGGCTTGCTAAAATGCTTGATGCAGGTGAAGACCCTAAATTTATTGCTCGCCGTATGGTAATATTTGCAAGCGAGGATATTGGAAATGCTGACCCTTTTGCTTTGTCGCTTGCTGTTTCTGTGTTTCAAGCGGTTCAACTAATAGGTATGCCCGAGTGTAGAATAAATTTAGCACAATGTGTTACTTATCTTGCTTGTGCTGCTAAATCTAATGCTTCGTATATGGGAATTGAAATGGCAATGTCTGATATTAAAAACGGCGAAACATTAGTAGTTCCATTGCATCTGCGAAATGCTCCAACTAAATTGATGAAAGAGGAAGGATACGGAGCAGGATACAAATATCCACACGATTTTGAGAATCACTTTGTGGATGCAAACTATTTTCCTGTGAATATGAAACCGAAAGTATATTACGAACCAACGCAATTCGGCAAAGAAAAAAACTTTTTAGAACGCCTAAAATACTTTTGGAAAGATAAAAAAAAATATAAAAAGTAAAAGAAAAACAACTTATCATACCGAAACAAGGTTGGAATTACACATTAATAAATTACCCCTAAACTCAATCTAAATTGTCTGCCGGGCATAATGTAGTTATTAATTATAAAGTATTGCGTATCAAATATGTTTTTAATATCAAATCGGAGGTTTATGCTGTTTTTATATATTTCAATTATAGGTGCATTGATAAAAAAATCTGCAATTGTATAACTCGGCAACAGCGAATTAATACTATTATCTGCTTGATAATATCTGTGGCTCGAATACTCCAACTTCCCGCCAATAAGAAAATCAAATACTTTAAAACTTATCATCGCACTTCCTAATTCATTTGGGATATAAGTTAATTGTTTGTTGTATGTATTAGTATTTGTGGATTTATCTAAATTTTGTTGCAAAGTGTATGATACGCTGATATTATTGATTGAAATGGATTTATTTATTTTTATATTATCAATTAGAATTGCCGAAAACTCTGTTCCAATAGATTCAGCACGCGATATATTTCTTGCCGACCAAGTAACAGGCGATGTAGGAATAGCAACAATCATATCTTTTATATCCAAATAAAACGCATCCAAACTTATATTGATTTTATTTAGAATATTATATTCGGCACCGATATTTATGTTATTTGATTTTTCGGGGAGCAGGTTTTTAGTTCCATAATTTCTATAATACATTTCATTAAAATTCGGAAATCTAAAATTGTGCGAGATATTTGTTCTTAATAATAATGGAATATCTTTTAGTTTAAAAATTGCTCCGAAGTTTCCTGTTAATGCTGATTTATTTGTAGTTTCTTCTTTGCTAAATCCTTTATCAAATCTTCCTGATAAATTAAATCGCAACATATTTTTATCAATCAAAAAATCTTTTTCTAATCTATATCCTGCTGCTAAAATTATTCTATTAACTTTATTATCAAGTGCTATATCAAGCATATCGCCTGTTAATTCGCTTGATGTAAAAGTTAGTAATGCTTCATTTTTTATTTCTAAAAAGTTAAAATTATATATACAGTTTATAGTCCAATCATTTAAAATAAAATTGCTGTTATTTTTATCATAATTAGAGCCAATATATAGCAGATTGTTGTGTTTATATCCCCCAGATATTTTTAAGATAGAATTATTATTAAAAGAACGGTTTGTATTCATAAAAAGTATATGATTTTCTTCTTTTAGTCGTTCATTACTATTATTTACTTGCCCTTGTAGTATAGGTCCAGGAATACCTTTATCTGTTTGAGAATAAATATACCTTGATGTTAAAGTCCAACCATTAATATTAACTCTTCCCGTAAGTGAAGCATTCAAATTATTATAATCAGAATTTTCTCTATAATACCTTTTTCCTTCCCCGAATTGCGAAAATGTAAAAGGATAATTGCCATCAGAATCTATATAATTTATATTAAATGAAACATAACCATATTTATAATCTATTTTATCGTAGTCTACAACAATTAAATCTTTAAAAATATTATCAAGTAATATAGCAATTGGAAAGTTTAGTGTGAAATTTGTTACTACTTCATTGCCAGTTGAATTTCCAGTTTCATATCCACCATAACTTAAATTTATTTTTATTATTTCCTTTGGAATGTCTGTTTTTCGAATATTTACAACGCCACCAATAGCACTACCACCAAATATAGATGACGCTCCACCACGAATTATTTCAATATTATCAATCATAGAAACATCAATATTATTTAAATCAAAAGAGCCATTTTGTGCTGAATTTAACGGAATTCCATCCAACAATATCAAATTCCTTGCACTGCTCATTCCCCGCATAAATAGTGTTTTCATACCGCCCAGCCCACCTTGATTTTGTATATTAACTCCCGGCGAAAAAATTAACACTTCTGACAATTGTTTTGCACCGATTGTTTGTATTTGTTCGTTATTTATTGTTATTATTGGCGAAAAATCCAATGCCGAATTTGATGTAGTTTTTTTTTCTATTACTTCTATTTCGGGCAAAGAAATTATTCTTGTAGTATCCTGCGAATACAAACAACAGAAAGCATTGATGCTAAAAAATATTAAAATCCATTTCATTACTTGCAAAAATACAATAAATAACTATTAAAAAAACGCTGTTATGCTGAATTCATTTCAGTATCTCATTTTTAGATGTGCCAATATTAATAAATATTTTTTGTATTTTTGCAATAATTTTAACAACAAATCGTGAATAATTACACGGGAAAATACTTTTTATAATAATTACATATATGTTTAGTAATAAAACTACAATAATTATCGTTATTTTTTCAATAATATGTTTTTCTTGCACACACAAAAAACATACATCTAAATCAAAAATGCCTGAATGTCTTCCATCAGATTATTATGGTTTTGTTATGGAATGGGGCTATATAAATAACAAAAACAATATAACAACGGGCTATTCATTAGAAGATAATGGATATATTTTAATGTTTATTCAAGACGGAAATGAAAAAAAATATGATACCGTATCTAAAATATCATCTGACCGAATCTGCAATATCTTAAAACTATATATAGATGAAGTATTAAAAATATCAGTAGTAAACGAACCAGGGGACGAACTGACTTTCATAAAATTAAATAAGCCCGCTAATAATTTCCGTAGCACAGCAATATGGAATAAGTTCAATACCAGAGCATCAGAGGGCTATCGTAGAGTTTTTGATACATTAATGTCAAATGTAACAGTTCATCAGTAAATATTTAGTCCTAAAATGGCAATACTTCAGGTTCAATTATTTTAAACCTATTTTTCTTTGAGTAACCGTATTCATAGTATTTTCTAAAAAATACTTCTTTTTTTTCAGCATCCTGACAAGCAATATCTAAATTATCATCTATATCGTATTCAGGCAAGGCACCAATACAAGTAAAACTATCATCAAGTTTTTGCACTATTGCATATCCTACTTCTGCAAGACATCTACAAAAATGTTCGTTTGGCAGCCAAACATAATCAGAATCAATGTATTCTGGTTCTTCATGCCTATGATGTGGAGTAAAATATACGCCACTTAAAGAAATATTGCTATGCTCGTCTTTGAACCCCAACTCAAAATATATTCCATCAACTCCTATATATATTTTGTAGTTATATATTGATGCAATTTTATATTCCATCATTTCAAACAGTCCAATGCAAGACCAAAATATAGAATCTTTTAGTGTGCCATTTTTTATTTCCTCTATTTTAGCAGGAATTTGGCTTTTGGGTATAGTATCATATTGGGCTACTGAAGTATATGTAATACTAAAAAACACTAACAACAAAACTATTTTTTTCATAATAATTTATAATATGTAATAAAATTTTAGCAAATATAATAATTTTTTATAAATTATTTGTAACAAAAAAATAACAATCTATGACATTAAGAGTATATATGATTTAAATGACAAGGAAATAAGTTATATTTGTAAAAGTTAGATTTTTTATAATGTAAATTTATATTTATTTACATTTTTCATATATTTCACAGCAGAGCTTCGGTTTTGCTGTTTTTTTATATAGAAAAAATTAATTTACGGGGAATGTAAAAATATCTCTATAAGTTGTTAAAAAACAAGAAAATGTTTTTTTTATTACATTTTTATTATTTTTGTAATCTGTATTAATTAAAAGAAAAGAAAATGGATAAAAAATCTGCACTCGCTATAGCACTTATAGCAATAATAATGATAGTTTGGATGATGTATCAAAGTTCAATCTACGAGCAAACGCCACCCGAACAAATAATTAAAACCGATACTTCACAACTAATTCCTTCGCAAAATGATACTATTATTAATGATAGCATTGATGAAAATCTCGACTCAAAAACTATTTTAGAACAAGAGATATATGGTTCGTTGTTTATGCCTTTTGTCCGCGGTAATGAAGAGTTTATAACAATAAATACTCAAAATTATAATGCAATTTTTACTAATAAAGGTGGTTCGCTTGTTAGTTGGGAATTGAATAACTATAATAAATGGGACGGCACAAAAGCACAATTAATTAGCAATAACGCATCCGAGTTATATATGGTATTTAGTTCTACAGAAGGGAAAAAAATAGATACTCGTGAGATATATTTTAGTTTGGAAAACATTTCTAATAATACTATTAATTTAAAAGAAAATGATACTATAAAACTTGTCTATAAATTAGATGTCGGTAATGGAAAGGAATTAGTAAAAACTATAATTTTATATGGTGATAAATATCATATAGACCAAAATATAGAAATAAATAATTTGGAAGAATATATTCGCAGTAAGTATTCGCTGATTTGGGGAAATAATTTGCCACCGCAAGAAAAAGATGTTAGCAATGAAACAAGTAATTCTGTTAGTTTAATTTCTATGAATGGCAATATAACTGAATTTGATGCTTCTAATGATGTATTAGAAACAGAATCATATACAGGAATTATTGATTATATAGCGATTAAAACGAAATACTTTACTACTGCAGTAATACCTCAACCTTGGCAGCAATTTGATGGCGATGCTACAATATCAGGCAAAAAACGTGCTGTAAATAAAGATAATCTTAAGGAGTATGAATTTGCAATAAATGTGCCTTATAAGGGCGGAAAACAATCTAATTCATTTAAGATATTTATAGGTCCTATAGAATATAATTTAGTTAGAAGTTATGGTTTGGAAGCAACAGTGGATTTAGGTTGGCGTTTTTTAATACGTCCTATTGCAGAATATGTAATGTTGCCTTTCTTTAAATTAATTCATAATTTTATCCCTAATTATGGAATTGCTATAATTGTATTTTCTTTATTAATGAAAATATTATTAACGCCGTTATCTATAAAGCAATTACGCAACGCTTCTTATATGAAACTACTTCAGCCCGAAATAGAAAAACGTAAAAAAGCAGCAGGCGATGATGCTAAAAAACAACAAATGGCAACAATGGAAGTATATAATCAATATGGCATAAATCCTATGAACGGATGCTTGCCTTTGTTAATACAAATGCCAATATTGTTTGCTCTATGGCGAACATTAAATGGTTTTATAGAATTACGCCAACAGCCATTTATTCTTTGGATAGACGACTTATCTGTACCTGATGGTATAATAAATTGGGGTTTTAGTATATTGGGAATGACGCAATTTTCGGGTTTAGCATTGCTAATGGCTACTACGTTATTTATACAACAAAAGATGACGATGTCTGACCCAAATCAAAAAATGTTAGTATATATTATGCCTTTAATATTTTTATTTATGTTTAGTAATTTGCCATCGGGACTGAACTTATATTATTTTATATTTAATTTGCTTGCTATTGGTCAGCAGGTTTATATGAATAAGTTCTCTACAAAAAGAATGACTTTAGAACAACTAAAAAATAGTCCTAAAAAGAAAGAAGGTTGGCTCGCAAAACAGATGCGAATGGCACAAGAAATACAAAAACAATCAGGAAAGCCAATGCCTCCTGCTATGCAAAGGTATATTGACCAAAAGAATAAAAACACTAATACAACTAACACTAATTCAAATGCTAAAAATAAAAACCATAAAAAGAAAAAATAAAACATTTGGAAGTTAGAAAAAAACGTATTTTAATTAAAATATAAAATAAAAAATAAAAGTTATGAAGCATTTAATTCAAATTTCGATCGTAGCAATAATATTTGCTATAAGTTTTAGTGCAGAAGTATCAGCACAAACATTACTACCAATTAGAATTTCTGTTGGAAATGAAATGGAAGAGTGGGTAGCCCAAGAGTATAATATGCCAAATGCTAAATTGGTTAATATTTTCACTTCTAAATATTTTGGTATAAGTAAACCAACAGGCGAGTTATATGATTATGAATTTATAACCAGTGGCGATAGCATTGGATATGCTACTTTATGGATAGCAACATATTATGATCATATAAAACAAGATACAATTTCAGTCACATTTTGCGTGCCATCGGTGTCGGGAACTCTTAGTGTGCTTACTTGGAATGCTGTTTTTTTAGAACTTCTTGCTAATACTATTTTTTCAACTACGCCTATAGAGGTATCGGTAAAAGAGTTTGGAGAATTTATTAGCAAGGTAGATGCTATAGATACCAAGATGGATGAAGCAATTGCTGGTCTTTATGTTTTTGGTGCAGGTGTTCCTGAATTTGTAGAGATAAAAGGAGAAAAATTGGATTTCAATAAAGATGAAGCAATTTTCTATTCTCAATTCTTACTTTCTGACAGCATAGGCAATATTGATATGTGCTATCAGTATTTTGATAGTTCGGATATTAGTTGCAATTATAATTCAATTAGAAATGAACCAACAATAGCAAACATAAAGGTATCGCCCAACCCAACAAATGCAACAAGCACACTAACTCTTGATTTAGAAAAGGCAGGAAATCTAAAAATAACTTTAAACGACCTGCACGGTGATGAATTATTAGAACTCCATAACAAATTTGAAGATACAGGAACATTTGCAACAACATTTTCACTTGAAAAATTTCCAACAGGCGTTTATTTCCTAAAAATAAATCACAACGGAAATGTTAAAATGGAAAAAGTTATTAGAAACTAATAACAACATTTTACTACACCAGAACAGATAAAACAATAAGTTTTATCTGTTTTTTCCGTCCTGCTGAATTTACTCAGTATCTCCAAAATAAATATATGTATTTTTTTTGTATATTTGCATCTTTAATTGTAAAATGATGAAAAATAAAACAAAACAAAATGATGAACTAATTAATAAAATAGTTAATCTCCTAACCGAAAAAAAAGATAATTTACGCCTATTAGATATATCAAAAAAGTTTAAGTTTAAATCAAATACTAATGAATATGAAGAGTTACGTAATACTCTAAATACATTATATCAGCAAGGTGTAATAAGTAAAAGTAGTCGTAGAAGATATTCAATAGTCGCTAAATCAAATAAAAAAGATATTAATGTAGTCACTAAATCAGTAGAAAAACCTACCCAAAAGGTAGGAAAACCTACCCAAAAGGTAGAAAAACCTACCCAAAAGGGAGAAAAACCTACCCAAAAGGTAGAAAAACCTACCCAAAAGGTAGAAAAACCTACCCAAAAGGTAGAAAAACCTACCCAAAAGGTAGGAAAACCTACCCAAAAGGGAGAAAAACCTACCCAAAAAGGAGGAAAACCTACTACTAATAAGCATTTTACTAAAATAAATAAAGTAAATACAGAATCTAATAAAATGGCTCTAAAAGGTTATAGTCATTTAGAAAATGAATATAATCAAATAGTAAAAGAATATAATCTTCCAAGTAAATTTCCTTCTGGTGCGATAAATGAAGCAAATAATTTTAGGTCGCCTGATAATAATATACCTTTTGATAGAATAGATTTTACAGGCGAAGAAGTAATTACAATAGACCCTGTTAGTGCGCGAGATTTTGATGATGCTTTGTCGTTAAAAAGATTAGATGATGGCAATTATAGTTTAGGGATTCATATTGCCGATGTTTCTTATTATGTCGGCGAGAATAGTAAATTAGATAAAGAAGCATTTAAAAGGGGCAATAGTGTATATCTTGCCGATAAAGTGGTGCCGATGTTGCCCGAGGTGTTATCTAATGAAATATGTTCTTTAAATCCATATCAGTTGCGTTATACATATTCGGTTTTGTTTATAATAAATGAGGGTTTAAATATTGTTAATTACTCTGTTATTCCGTCAGTTATAAGGAGTTGTAGAAGATTTAGTTATGATGAAGTTCAAACAATTATAGACACAGGTGAAGGCGATAAAAAAGAATTAGTTTTAGAGTTGCATTCATTAGCATCAAAGTTTAGAGCAGAAAGGATAAAGAATGGTAGTATAAATTATGATACAAAAGAAATAAAATATGTGCTTGATGATAAATTATGTCCCGTTGATGTAGAAATACATACCACAACAGATGCTACAGCATTGGTGGAAGAGTTTATGCTTTTGGCAAATAAACAAGTAGCATTGCATCTAAAAAAATTATCTAAACGCTATAAAATTGACCTTCCGTTTATTTATCGGATACACGACAAGCCACGCGAAGAAGCAATAAAAATAGCATTGGAGCAATTAAAATCATTAGGCGTAAAGTTTAAAACAATAAAAAATGTTTCTAAATTGTTAAATAAGATATTAAGCGAAGTTAAAGGCACAGCCGAGAATGATGTTGTTAATCAAATACTAATTCGTTCAATGGCAAAGGCAGTTTATTCGGCAGAAAATATAGGGCATTTTGGTCTTGGTTTTGATAATTATACTCATTTTACATCGCCAATAAGAAGATATTCTGATTTAATTGTGCATCGTTTATTGCGTGAATATGGTAATGATGTTCCTGCAACGCGGAGGATAAATAAACTTCGCAAGGATTTAATCCATATTGCAGATTATGTGTCTAATACAGAACGCACAGCAATGGACGCAGAACGTGCTTCTACTAAATTAGCATCTGTAATTTATGCAAAAGAATTAGTAGGTAGCGTTTTTGAAGGTAGTGTGAGTGGCGTTCTATCTTATGGAATATTTGTAATGCTTGACGAAATATATGTAGAAGGTTTTATACACAGAAAAGAATTGCCAAAAGATGATTATAAATATGATGAGCAAAAAGTTAGATTGTTCGGAAGAAAAAATAAAACTATATACGCTTTTGGAACAAAAGTTAAAGTTAGAATTATCCGTGCCGACATAAATAAACGCCAAATAGATTTAATGATAGAAGAAGATTAAAAATTTAGAAGTTCACTTTACATCATATCTAAAAATGGGACTAATGAAATTACTACTATTCCTATAGCTGCTATTAATATTACTGCTTTTGATAATACAATAGTTTTAATAGGTGCTAACTCTTCTGTTCCATCTTTGAAATACATTGCAACGATAACAGATAAATAAAAATAACAAGCAATAACAGATGTAATAACTGCAACTATCGTTAGCCAAGTCCAACCACTATTTATAGCAGCAACAAACAAATAGTATTTACCGAAAAAGCCCGCAAATGGTGGTATTCCTGCTAATGAAAATAAAAATATTGCTAATGTTGCAGATAAAAATGGATAGCGTTTGCTTAATCCTGCATATTCAGATAAAGTAAGTCCTGTTTCTTCTTTTGTTTCAATTATTGCAATAATCGTGAATGCTCCTATTTGTGTTAAAATATATGCTAACGAATAGTATAAAATTGCTGATGTTCCTTCTCCGCTATTGGCTACAATACCCATTAACATATATCCTGCGTGTCCTACTGATGAGTATGCAAGCATTCGTTTTATATTAGTTTGTTTTAGTGCAGTAATATTTCCTACGAGCATTGTTAATGCTGAAACAACTGCTATTATAAGTATTATTTCGGCTGTATATATTGATTCTTTTGGTATTGCTAATAAAAATATGCCTATAAATCCACTCAATGCCGCTACTTTTCCTGCTGATGACATAAAGCCCGCTGTAGTAGTTCCTGCACATTGATATACATCGGGTGCCCATTGATGAAAAGGAAATGCTGCTACTTTGAATAATAATCCAATTAATAACAATCCAATTCCTAATTTGAAATATAACGGAATTGCTGCATCATTACTTAATGAAATAGCAATAGAATCATAATACATACTCCCCGTAGCACCATATATCATAGCCATTCCATAAAGCAAAAAGCCCGATGCAAATGCTCCAAGTAAAAAGTATTTTAATGCTCCATCTACAGCATTTTCTCTTTTTCTTAAAAACCCCGTCATCGCATAAAAAGTTATAGACATTGTTTCTATTCCTAAAAACAAAACAACTAAATTATTAGAATGTGTTATACACATCATTCCAAAAATAGCAAATATCAAAAGCGAATAATGTTCTTTATAATTTTCATAAACTTTGGATAAATAATCTTTGCTAACTGCTATTGTTAGTAGCCCTGCAAGACAAAACAAAATATCAAAATACGCAGTGATATTGTTAAAAATTAGCATTTCGTTAACGAAATCTGATGATATTAAATTGACTTCATAAACCACATTATAACAAGATTGTGCTATAATAAAACAAAGCCCTGCAAATGCAACAATCATTTGCAATTTAGATTCTTTTTTAGTTAGTGCATCAACAATAACTAATAATATTGCAAGCGCAAATGCACTATAAATTGCGGGAGTTGATAATAGTATTTCTAAATTCATATCCATTCTTAAAACTATAATTACAAAAATAATAAAAATGTAATAAAAAAAACATTTTCTTGTTTTTTAACAACTTATAGAGATATTTTTACATTCCCCGTAAATTAATTTTGGTTCAAGATACTTTTATGCATAAAAATTATATAATAAGTTTTTATATATCAATATGTTACAGGCACATATTTTTTATTTTCGGGAAAAAATATTTTTTTACAAAAATAATCTTTTTTTTTTTCACGGGGATGAATCCCCGTGTTAATTTTTATATATGCAATTGTTATTT
>WRLB01000031.1 GCA_009777815.1 Bacteroidota bacterium | reverse complement strand
CATTTGCCTCCTTCTTTATTATTTGTGCTGTTAAATGATGACTTACCTGTCATCGTGCTATTTAGCAACCTACTACTAAGCACCCCGCTAATAGTAGTATTTTTAGTTGCTTGGACTTCGCTTTGGAGCCCACAATTTTTAGAAAATAAACTTTTCATAAAAAATAACCTTAAAAATTAGTTTATAATAAATACAAATATACAAAAATATTATAAAAATATAATAAATGTTCTTTAAAAAACGTATTTTTGTAAATATGAAGGGAAAAAACGATAAAGAAGAAAATAATACAATATCACACACAGGTGGCGTTGATTTGTATGTTGGCGGGGCTGAACACGCTGTTCTGCATTTACTATATGCCCGTTTTTGGCACAAAGTTCTTTACGATTATGGCTATGTTTCTACTACTGAACCTTTTAAAAAACTTTTTCATCAGGGCTTGATATTGGGTGAAGATGGAAGAAAAATGTCAAAATCGCTTGGTAATGTTATTAATCCCAATGATATTATTGAAGAATATGGAGCAGATACTTTACGTATATTTATTATGTTTCTTGGACCACTTGAGGCATCTAAACCATGGAGTAAGACAGGAATTGAAGGCATAAATCGTTTTTTAAATCGTGTGTGGCGTTTGATTGCAACTGAAGATGGCAAATTGCTTGATAGTGTAAAAGATATTGAATTAAATGCTGACCAAGAATATATTTTGAACTATACAATAAAAAAAATTGCCGATGATATAGAAAATTTAAGTTTCAATACGGCAGTGTCGCAGATGATGATTTTTGTAAATGAATTTATTAAATATGATATAAAACCTAAATCTGCGATGGAGAAATTCATTCTTTGTCTTTCGCCGTTTGCACCACATATTAGCGAGGAATTATGGCATATTTTAGGACATAATGATTCTGTTGTATTGCAAAAATATCCTGATTATGATGATACAAAACTTGTCAAAAATGTTATTGAATTTGTGGTTCAGGTTAGCAGTAAGATTCGCGGAAAAATAGAATTGCCACTTGATACATCAGAAGAACAAGCAAAAGAAATTGCTAAAAAAGATGCTAACGTTCTGAAGTATTTGGAAGGAAAAGAGATAAAGAAAATAATTTTTGTAAAGAACAAATTAATCAATTTTATAGTGTGATTTATTTCTAATACATTGCTCCTCTTTTGATAACATAGTCCAATAGTGCCTTATCAAAAGGAGTAGATGTATCTACAAGATTATAATCAACGTTATGGTGCAAACATTCTTTTTTCAAATTATCTAAAAAAGTTTTCATAGTTCCTTTATATCCTTTTTGGATTTGGTAGGGCTGTGTTACCATTTGCTCGCCTGTTTCTAAGTCGATAAAATTTGCTGCTTGTCCGAAATCAAAATCAACTTCCCGTGGGTCTAATATATTAAATAATAGCACTTCGTGTTTCTTATGTCGCAGGTGCCTAATAGCATTAACAATTGCCTCCATATTATCAAAAAAATCAGAAAATATAATAACAAGTCCCCTTCTATTTATGCGTTCAGCCAGTATTTCTAATGAATTAGCAGTCAAAGTATCTTCTGATGGTGTTGCATTTTCAAGGGCAGTAAGTATTTGCGAAATATAGGATGTTTTAGAGTTAGTCGGCAGAAAAGTTTTTATTTCATTGCTGTATAAAGTAAGACCAACAGCATCACGCTGCTGTATCATAAGCATAGATAGTGCGGCAGCAAGATAGCAAGAATATTCAAATTTAGATATTCTATTATTAGCAGAAAACTTCATAGATGCAGATGTATCTATAGCAAGCATACATCTAAGATTGGTCTCTTCTTCAAACTCTTTAACATAATATCTGCCCGTTCTACCATAAACTTTCCAATCAATAAAACGGAGTTCATCTCCGGGTCTGTATTGTCTATGTTGCGAAAACTCTACACTGAATCCATGATACGGCGACATATGCATTCCTGTAATAAAGCCCTCTACGATGAGTTTTGCTTTTAGTTCAATATTGCCGAGTTTTGCGATTGTTTCGGGGTCTAAATATTTTCTATATTCTTTCATAATACAAAAATAATGAAAAAAAATAAATTATATTTGTAAATAAAAAATAGGGGACATCTAAAAATGTCATTCCGAACTTGTTTCGGAATCCCCTTATTAAATTATGGGATGCTGAAACAAGTTCAGCATGACAGCAAATAGTAGTTAATTATTTGTAAATACGAGCAAATTATTTGTAAAACGAGTAGATTTTGTGTCAAGCACGGAATAACATAAATGTTTTAATTTACAAAAAAAACGTATTTTTGTATTTTAGAAATTGGATTATTAGAAATGAAGTTGTTTTTAAACGTAATTTTAATTTTATTTTTTGCAGGATATATCGTTTCTGCACAAGGAAATATAAGCACTTTTAGAGCGTATGTTCAAGAAAAAGAATATGAAAAAGCAAGCGAACTTGCACCAAGTATTCTAACAGAACACTCTAATGATATTGCTACAATTGTATTAGTCGGCGATGTATATTATGAATTAGAAGATTATACAAAAGCATTAGATGCTTATTCAAAGGCAAATAGTATTAAGGGTGCAGATAATAAAGTCACTGCTAAAGTTGCTAACGCCCTAACCGCTCTCAATCAAACCAAAGAAGCAGTAGATTTAGTAGAGAAAGCATTAAGTAAAGACAAGAAAAATGTAGATTTACTTATATCTCTGGCTAAAGCATATCTTGTTGCAGGTAATATAAGGAATGCCGAGTTGCAAATTACTAATGCCCGTAATTATGATAGTAAGAACCCTGAAGTATTTTCTATGCTCGGCGATATTTACTATAACCAATCTATTTGGGAATTAGCAAGAAGCAATTACGAAGATGCCTTAAAGTATGATAATACTAATGTTCCTGCGAGACAACAATTAGCCGAAACGTATTGGCAACTTGCCGTGCGGGCTAATGAAAGTAGCGATATAGATTTGCTTAATGAGTATCTAAATCGTTCTTTATCTGAATGTAATACATTAGTGCAGAATGACCCCAAAGATGCTAACTCTTGGCGGCTCAAAGGAAAGATACATTACAACGCAGGGCAAAATTTAGAAGCCGCACAATCCTATGACAAGTTCCTTGAACTACGTCCAAATAATTATAAGGAAAGATGGCGACTCGCCGAATTATTTGCTAAAGGCAATCTACCTGAAAAAGCAATACCTAATTTGGAAACTATTTATGGTAGCAAGCATCCTGACATCACTGATTCTATAAGGCAGTTGGCAATACTATATCTTGCTGAATGTTATTATAAAAGCAAGGATTATGCGAATGCGATTGCTACTTTTAACAAAATAGATGCACAAAATCCTTTAGACCAAGTTGAATTAAAAATGCTCGCATTATCTTATCTTTTCAGTGAAGATACCACTAATTCATTGGCTACTTTTGATAGGTTATTAGCAATTGCGCCGTCTGATAATTGTGATATTGTAACTAATGTGGTTCGTCTTTATAACGCTCGGAAGGACTATGAAGGCATCGTAAAAACTACTAATATCAATATAAATAGCGGATGTCCGGTGGATAATAACACGCCTTATTTATATTACCTTTTAGGGATTGCGTATTTTGAATTAAAAGAGATAGACCAGTCAATTAATGCACTTCAGAGTGCCATAGAAGTTAATCCACAATACTATTTTGCATATATTTATCTCGGTGATATTTACGTCAATCAAAAAAATAATGCAGAAGGAGAACGGCAATTTCAATATGTTATAGATAATGCAAAAAATGATATAGAAAATAATACAGGTGCAATTATTCAAGCATTTTCTAAACTCGCAGGCAGCAGATTAGATGCTAAAAGATATAATGATTTAGTAAAGATTTGTAATGATTGGTTGGTTGTTTTGCCCGAGCAAAATGAGTTTGCTAATTTGTATTTAGCGATAGCATACCACGGCTTGCAAGATAAAGATAAAGCGTGCCGATACTATAACGAGGTTCTGAAAATTAACCCTGATAACAAAACTGCAAAAGATAATAAGAAAAGTTTAGGTTGTTAAATTGTGAGGTTGTTATATAATATTTTATGCCGTGCTTGATACGGCATCCCTGTAAAGTGTTTTGAAAAGTCACACTTTATTTCCTCTTGTTATAATAAGGGATGCTATATCAAGCACAGCAATAAGATAAAAAACGTGTTATACCGTATTTAATTCGGCATCCCCATGAAGATTGTTATTTTTCATATATATAATTATTTTTATTTATCTATCTTCAGGAACAATGGGGGTGCTGTATTAAATATGGCATAATAGGATAAAAAAACGTGTTATGCCGTGCTTGATACGGCATCCCTTGTAAAGTGTTCTGAAAAGTCACACTTTGTTTTCCTCCTTATACTGTAATAAGGGATGCTATATCAAGCACAGCAATAAGATAAAAAAACGTGTTATACCGTATTTAATTCGGCATCCCCATGAAGATTCTATTGTTTTCATAATCACTTACATATCTTCAGGGACAATGGGGGTGCTGTATTAAATATGGCATAATAAGATAAAAAAACGTGTTATACCGTGCTTGATACGGCATCCCTTGTAAAGTGTTCTGAAAAGTCACACTTTGTTTTCGTCCTCATACTGTAATAAGGGATGCTATATCAAGCACAGCAATAAGATAAAAAAAAACGTGTTATACCGTATTTAATTCGGCATCCCCATGAAGATTTTTTGTTTTCATTTGATTTTATTATTTACGTATCTTCAGGGCCAATGGGGGTGCTGTATTAAATATGGCATAATAGAACAGATTAAGCGGTAATGCAAACGAAAAATCTGTTATGCTGAACTTGTTTCAGCATTCCCTTGTTAAATAATATTATAAAATATTTTCTTATATTTGTATTTTTTTTACGAGTAATTTATGCCAAAAACGAAATTAAAAGTTAATGCCGATTTGTCATCAATCAAATCCGAGTTAAGAAAAGATGAAAAGTTTTCACAATTTATTCGTCTTCATGCTGTCTATCAAATAGCCCAAGGTAAGAGTGTCAGCGAAGTCCAGCAATATTGTTCTGCCAGTCATAAAACAATATGCGACTGGGTTCACCGCTACAATACCGAAGGTTTAGCAGGACTCAGTAACCGAGCAATAAAAGGTAGTCCTGCTTCCTTGAACGAAGAAGAGAAGATAGATTAGAAAAAATAATTATATAATGTCTTTTAACATTTACAATAAGATTGCATATATTATACAAGAAAAATACAAGTATTATAAAATATATTGTAAAAATTTAAAAGACACTATATAAATAAGGAAATGCTGAAATGCGTTCAGTATGGCAAGTATTGTTTCTTTAATACTCGCATAATTTATTTTTTTTATTATAGCGTTTGGATATTTGTATTTTTGTGTTGTTGGTTAAAATTGGATTTAGCATATAAGTAATGTAAGCAAAAGCATCTACTTGGTCATCATAACGACCATTAGGAAAATTAAGCACCTCTTCCTCAAAATCAGCAAGCCAATTTGCATCGTTTAAGAAAAATACTTTTTCATCTTCGAGCAATGCTGTCATCGGCAATGAGCGTGATACTTTATCTTTATCGGGCTTCAGTTCTTTGATAGGGAGACCATCTTTTCTTGCCGATTGGACGAGTGCAATTTGGTATTGCACTGATTCTATGCCTATAAGAACGGGATTATATTTTTTGCAAATATCTTTTAATATTGCCAAATGCTCGGTTGCTTCAAACTTTTTTCTTATTATATCAAGTATAAGGATGTGTCGGCGGGGCGATATTGCAAAAACAATAATGACGGTGTAATCGGCGGTTTGTTTCAGTGTTGTGGCGAGGTCGCAGACAGCAAAAACGGGGCATTCATTCCTATTAATAATATATTCCTTATATAAATCATTATTCCTCCCATTTTTAGCAGAATAAAAAATAGTGTTTTTCAAAATATAATTGTCCTCTTCAACAAAAAAGTATCTAAATGTATTCCGTTTAAATATGTTTCCAATAGGATTAAGAGGATTCTGCTGATACAAAGATGCAAACCAAAACTCGCCTATTTGTCTTTTTATTTGTTCTAACTTTTTTACATTAAATTTTTCATTCCACAATGGCTCGCCTGAATGCCTGCCGAGAGAATCATTTATTTCTGCTATTGCGGGGAGTTTAATATGTATCCATTCGTTAAATGTATTAGATACCATTATACGTCCCGTAAGGTCGTCCTGATGCCATCGCGTCATAATTATAATAACAGAACCATCGGGTTCAATACGCGTAAATGCCGTAGCATTAAACCAATCCCAAATATTATCCCTATATGTTATAGAGTTTGCTTGTGCATCATTTTTAATCGGGTCGTCAATAAGCAATAAATCCGCACCTCTACCTGTAATAGTTCCATTTGCACCGATAGAAAGCATCCCGCCTCCACTCTCTAACACAAAATTATCAGCAGCACGGACATCTTTTCTAATTTCTAATTGCAGTATATTTTTATATCTATTAACTAAATCTTTTACATTTCGTCCAAGATGATTAGCATATTTTTGGTTATAAGTGGCAAGCATAATGTTTTTTGTAGGAAAATTATATAGATACCACAGCGGCAACCATTCGGCACAAAATGTAGTTTTTCCGTGTCGTGGTGGCATATTTATAATTATTTTTGCATCGCCTTTGCTTATATTTTCAGAAATGATATTATCAAGAAATGCGATATGTTTATTAGTTTTCCATTGATGGTCGGGCAGTATTTCTGTGAGTTGTGCGATAGTTTTGTTATTATTTTTCATATTTTCTTACAAAAACAATGCAAACATAATATCATCTTTCCTTCCCCACAAATACATAGTTTATAAATGAAATATAAATTAGATAAAGATGTTGCTTGTATAAAATTATACACTTTTAGTGTATAAAATCGCACATTTTTAGTGTATAAAATCGCACACTTTTAGTGTATAAAATCGCACACTTTTAGTGTATAAAATCGCACACTTTTAGTGTATAAAATCGCACACTTTTGGTGTATAAAATCGCACACTTTTAGTGTATAAAATCGCACACTTTTAGTGTATAAAATTATACACAATTCTTGTATAAAATTATACATAATCTTTGTATAAAATCGCACACTTTGGGTGTATAAAATTATACATAATTTAAAAGTATTGTTTTTATAGTAATTATTTTAAATAAAAAAGTTATTTTAGTTGTGCTGTTGTTTGAGTTGGTATGGAAATAATGTGGAAGGATTGAAACCCCTATTTTAGTTCGGAAGTGTTAGGACCGCGGGAAGCCAACTCTACAGCGGTATTAATTTCTTCTAACAATATAAGGATATTAAAAATGACAAGAAAAAGTTTGTCAATCAAGAAACTGATAACATTAGTAACTTTGGCTATGGTTACGATGAGTGTTTCTTTGTATGCTAACCTGGAATACAGAACAGGTTGGTTCTTTTTTCAAGGTGCATGGCACTTTGGCGAAATATCAGGTAGTTCCATATCAGTAAATGGTGGTATAATTACAGCAAATCCACCTGCTACATCAGGACTTAACAACGGAACTGTAATAGATTCCCCGAATGGACGTTTAACATTTCCATTCAATCCTGGTGTTAGCGGAAAAGTTGAAAATCCTCCTATACGCTTTGCAAAGGATTTAATTACCTACGACCAAAATGGTATAAAAATTTACTCCCAAAATCCAATAGAAGTAACTATTTATGGATTAGATTTTAAGGTCGTTTATTATGCCCAAAATGTAACAAACGTTAATATAGACAAGGGCACTCTTGCAAGTGGAATTAGCACGAGCATACCACCAAGCGCTGGATATTATATGCTGCGTGTAACAAATAATGAAGGCGGAGACGACATATTAGAATTTATGTTTGTTGATGATTCCTTTATGTTTATAAATTACAATAACGAATAGAATTGTAATTAACTAAAAATAGCCCAGCAGGGTCCCACAAGGGTTCTGCTGTTTTTATATTTTATGCAAACATAATATCATCTTTCCTTCCCCACAAATACATAGTTTTATCTTATTGCTTCCCATTCTTTGCTTACAGATTTGTTGCAAAATATAACAGTAAGAGAATTAATTGTCCAATACCATAATGTCTTCAAATAGCCGTATTTTCTGTATCTTCTAGTAGATTCATATACTACTAAGTCTTTAATAAAATGAATTTTGCCCTTATTTTTAGATATGCGTCTATATAAATCAAAATCCTCGCCTGCTGCAAGATGGAAATTATAACCACCAATTTTTTCGAACATTGCACGCTTAATTATCTGACATTCGCCTCTGCCCATTCCAACTCCAATTATATTAAGAAACCTAACATAGTTGTTGTGAAAAAAATAAAAAACTTTATCCCTTAAAAGTTCTTCTGAAGGAAATGCTCTAACTCTACAAGCAATAGCATCAAAATTAGTATTATCATTTAGTTTTAATATGTATTTCAGAAAGTATTCTAAATCTTTCGGCTCGCAATCCGCATTAAAAAAAACAAATATATCGGCTGATGCAACTGCCGCACCACAATTACGTCCTTGTGCTATATTTTGTTTTTCGCATTTGGTATGTTCTACAACTATATCTGCGTATTGTTTAGCAATCGGTAAAGTAGAATCAAAACTACCGCCATCGCTCACTATTAATTCCAAATCATATTTATTTTTTATTTCTTCCGTAAAATTAGCAAGTAAGTTAGCAAGTAATTTTTCTTCTAAATAAGTCGGAATTATAAAACTTATTTTCTTATTCAAATCTTTTTTAGAGCAATTATTTTATTATAAAACATCGCAATATAAGTTTTTTCTATTTATTTTGTTATTGAGAGCATCAATTATGATGTGTGGCAATAAATTTTCCTTATTATGCCGTGCTTGACACGGTTACTCTGAAAATAACTCTAATACTCTTAAATTAACTCTAATAGACTTAAATTAACTCTAATACTCTTAAATTAACTCTAATACTCTAAAAATAACTCTAATAGACTTAAATTAACTCTAATACTCTAAAAATAACTCTAATAGAGTAAAAATAACTCTAATAGAGTAAAAATAACTCTAATAGAGTAAAAATAACTCTAATACTCTTAAAATAACTCTAATATTTATTATTTTTGCGTAAATATTTTAAATGTAAATGAAAAAACTAAAAATAGCAATTCTGTGGCATCAACATCAGCCGTATTATAAATATAAAAATGAATATCTGCTTCCTTGGGTTCGCTTGCACGGAGTGAAGGATTATTATGATTTGCCTGCGTTAATGCACGATTATCCGAGTGTCAAGCAGACAATTAACCTTGCTCCATCACTGATGATGCAAATAGATGATTACGTAAATAATGTCACATCGGATAAGGTGCAGCGTCTAACACGCATCTCCGCAAGGCATCTTACAGATAATGATAAAAAGGAGATATTAAATGGTTTTTTTACAATAAATTATGATAATTTGTTGAAACCGAATGAAAGATATGAGGAATTATTTAATATGTGTAGCGATAGGCAAAAAGCGTTAGAGCAAATGAATATAAGTGATTGGCGGGATTTGCAGGTGTGGTATAATCTTGCTTGGCTCGGGCAAATATCAAAAACATTTCCTTTTGCTAAAAGATTATTCAAAAAGCAAAGGGATTTTACAGAAGAAGATAAATTATTGCTGCTTGACTTTCATAATGAGATATTAAGTAAAATAGGGAAGGAAATGGCAAATTTGAAGCAATTAGGGCAGATAGATATAAGTTGTTCTCCTTTGCATCATCCTATCCTTCCTTTGCTTTGTGATACTAATTCGGCTTTGGAATCAATGCCAGATGCAGCACTGCCTGACCCTAATTATAGTTATCCTGAGGATGCTAAAGCACAAATAAAAGATGGTATCGGTTACTATAAAAAACTATTCGGGATGCGTCCAAAAGGTATGTGGCCTAGCGAAGGTTCTGTTTCTAACCAGACATTAGAACTAATTGCAGGCGAAGGTATTGAATGGATTGCAAGTGATGAGGGTATATTAGAAGCATCACTGGGCGACACTTATAATAGTGTTTATAAATACTTTCCTCACGAAATCAACACGCAAAAAGGCACAATAACAATGTTTTTTAGGGACCATAATTTATCAGATAAAATTGGGTTTCTTTATTCTAATTGGTATGGTTATGATGCTGCTTGCAATTTTAGAGAAGAACTTTTATCTATAAGGAACAATATAATACATAATTTAGGTGAAGATGCACTTGATTCTGCTGTTGTGCCGATTATATTGGATGGCGAGAATTGTTGGGAGTTTTATTATGAAAATGGGATTCATTTTTTAAGAGAACTGTTTTCTATGTTTGAAAACACTAATGAATTAGAGACGACTTTGTTTTCAGAATGTTTAAACTTGCCTATACCTGACTTTCTTCCACAACTAAATAATGTAAAAGCAGGTTCTTGGATAAATGCTGATTTTAGCATTTGGATAGGTCATCAAGATGATATAAAAGCGTGGAATATGCTTTCTAAAGTGCGACAATTGGTAGACGATAGTAAATATAAACTCACCGCCGAAGAGTTAGAAAATGTTATGAACGAGATATATATTGCAGAAGGTAGCGACTGGTTTTGGTGGTATGGACCTGAACATAATGCACCGAATAAGCCAGATTTTGATATTATATTTAGGTGGCGGATTGCTGAAATATATAAGATGCTTGGAGCAGAACCGCCAGCGGATTTATTTATTCCTATATCGGCTGCTACAAATAATTCTGCTACAACTTTTTCAACAATGCATCAATACGGGAAGTGATGTTTAATTTTGCTTTCTTTTACAGCAATTACGGAGATAAAATTTCTGAACTTGTAAATAAATCTTACAACTTCGACCATTTGCAAAAAGCAAATGCAATATACAAGCGGGGTGGTTATTCTGTTATGCCGAAACGAGTTCAGAATGACATTTTATAGATTAGAATTATTTTTTTGCAAAAAACATCTTTTTATTATTTTTTTTTATTATTTTTGTATTCTGTAATTTTAATTAAGAATTTTTATTTATTTATAAACAATTTACTGGAGTTTTTTTAATGAAAAAATTCACAAATCCACTTATTATTTTGTTATCAACATTAGTAGCATTTGCCTTTTACACAATTATTTTGGGCGACCCTGCTAACTTTGAAGATGTTGATAAACATTTGCCTTTAAATGCTCTTGGTATGATACATACGGGCGGATACCTTGTAGGTCTTCTTCTTGCGTTTATCATTATTGCGATTACTTATGCAGTAGAGCGTTTTTTATCTATTAACAAGGCAAAAGGAAAAGGCGACCCTGTTGCGTTTATTAGGAGAACCATTGGTCTCTTAGAAAAAGGTGAAATAGACGCTGCAATAGATAGTTGTGATAAACAACGTGGTTCTATTGCTAATGTTTTGCGGGCAGCCATTACTCGCTTCAAATCTGTTGAAGACGACCATAACTTCGGTCCCGAAAAGAAAATGGGCGAAGTCCAACGTTCCATAGACGAATCACTAAACCTTGAAACACCACTGTTAGAAAAGAACCTTGTTATTCTTTCTACGGTTGCATCCATTGCTACGATGATAGGTCTTCTTGGAACAACATTAGGAATGATTAGAGCATTCCGTGCATTAGCAGAAAGCGGAACTGTATCTGCTACACAATTATCTATCGGTATCTCGGAGGCACTTTATAATACTGCAGGTGGTCTTATGGGTGCTGTGATAGCAATCGTTGCATACAATTTCTTTACTACGAAAGTAGATAGTTTTGTATATATGATTGACGAAGCGATACTTAATGTAACACAAATACTCACTAATAGAGTTAGAAAATAATTGTTTAACTAACAGGAGTATAACGTGTCAAAGAAAGTAAAAGTAAAACGCGTGGGGTTCACAATAGATATGACCCCGTTGGTAGACATTACGTTCTTGTTGCTTACGTTCTTTATGTTCACGGCTACTTTTAAGTCGAAGGCAGAAGCAGAGCAAAAGTTTGTTATTAATCGTCCTGCTACTACGCCTGTGGATACATCAAAGTTGCCTGACAGAGACATCGCCACTATAAAAATAGTAATAGATTCTGTCGGACCTAGCACTTTTGATACGGCTTATTATTATGAAGTCACTAACGAAAACGACAGAGACGTAGTATGGCAAAATACACAGGGCGTTCCCGATTCTCTGCTAACTAAAGCACTTTTGCCATGCGGGAATAACAAAGAACTATTGAACCTGCTGGTAAAAAACACAAGAATGACTAATCCAACTACTTCGTTTGCTATTGATGCAGACAAGGAACTACGATTCGAATGGATTAGCGATGCTATGGATATACTACGCAAAAACCGAGCAACGGTATTTAGATACGTAGTAGATAAACAGCAATAGTCATCTACCCAAACAACTAAGGCACCACTAATGTGGTGCCTATTTTTTTACATATAAAACAAGCCGTTGTGTATTTGCGGAAAACAGATTGTAACATCAATAAATAATATATCTATAAGATAATTTTGCATATTTTTTCTTATTTTTGTATATGAATCAAGATATTCCTACGCCAACAGATAAAAAAAATCCTGCATCACAATTTGAAGCATATATTAAAATTGTTAAATTATTGAGGGAGCATTGTCCTTGGGACAAAGAACAAACACATAAAAGTATTTCACACCTTCTACTTGAAGAAGCGTATGAAACCTACGATGCAATACAAAATAATAATTTTAAAAATATGTACGAAGAGTTGGGCGATTTATTGCTACATATTGTAATGCACGCTATTATTGCCGAAGAAGAAAATAACTTTTCGTTAGTTGATATTATCAGTAATTCAGCAGAAAAAATGGTCACTCGGCATCCACATATATTCGCCGAAATTGAAGTTAGTAACACTAATGATGTTCTACAAAATTGGGAAAAAATAAAAATGAAAGAAGGTAAAAAGTCAGTATTAGATGGCGTTCCAAATGTTTTACCTGCACTTTTAAAAGCAGAACGAATACAGCAAAAAGCAGCAAAAGTGGGTTTTGATTGGAACAATAAAGAAGATATGTGGAGCAAAGTTTTAGAAGAAGTAGAAGAACTAAAATCGGCTATAATTAGTAAAAATGTTGAAAATATTGAAGAAGAATTTGGCGATGTTATTTTTAGTTTAGTGAATGCTGCCCGTTTTTCTAATATAGTCCCCGAAAATGCTCTGCAGAAAACAAACAAAAAATTTATTAATCGTTTCACTCATATTGAAAAACGAGCAAATGAATTAGGTAAAGAACTAACTAATATGTCACTTGAAGAAATGGACGAATTATGGAACGAAGCAAAGAAAAATGAGTGATTGTATCATATAAAAATGTTATGCAGGACTCGTTTCAGCATCTCCTTATTTTTATTAGAAGTATTTACTAAAGAATTATGAGATGCTGAAGTAAGTTCATCGGGGCAAAATTTTATTTATAAGACAGTAGTTATTATTTATGGTTTAGGTAATTAAAAACTCTCTAATAAAATCTTTTATATCTCCATCTAATACTGCTTGTAAGTCGGTTCGTTTATAATTTGTTCTGTGGTCGGCGACCATTGTATATGGCTGAAAAGTATATGTTCTAATTTGGCTTCCCCATTCTATTTTCATCTTTTTTCCTTCTATAGATTCGCGTTCTTTTTGTTCTTCTTCTAATTTAACTTTCATAAGCCGAGATTTTAACAATTTGATTGCTTTTTCTTTATTTTGGAATTGGGAACGTTCTTGTTGGCAAGCGACTATAATTCCTGATGGAATATGTTTTATTCGGACAGCGGTTTCTACTTTATTTACATTTTGCCCGCCTGCTCCTGATGAACGGAACGTTGTTATTTCTAAATCGTTCGGCGATATTTCTATTTTATTGTCGGTATTTTCAATAATCGGATAAACAAATACAGATGCAAATGATGTCTGTCGTTTGCCTAATGTATTAAAAGGAGAAATGCGTATTAGACGATGCACACCTATTTCACATTTAAGATAGCCAAAAGCCATTTCACCACTAAACTCTATCGCACAACTTTTAATACCTGCTGTATCACCCAATAATTCATCTATTAGTGTGGTTTTAAAATTATTTTGGTCACCATAACGTAGATACATTCTTTGAAGAATTATTGCCCAATCTTGTGCATCTGTTCCGCCTGCGCCAGCATTTATTTCTAATATAGCAGAACATTTATCATTTTCTCCGTTTAGTAAAAATAATATTTCTAAATCGCTTAATACTTTTTCTGTTTTATTTAATTCTGCTTCAAAATCTTCATATAAATCTTCTTCTGTTTCGTCAATTAGTTCTGCTAAAACTATCAAATCTTCTAATGATTTAGTAATATTATAATATTTTTCTATTATATTTTCTACTTGCTTAATTTGTTTTAATGTTTCGGATGCATTATCGGGGTCGTTCCAAAAGTCCGCTGTTTCTGTTATTTTTTTTGTTGTATTTACATAATTTATTTTGCTATCTATCTCAAAGAAACCTCCGCAAGTTAGAGATTTTATTTTCTAATTCATTTAATTTTTGTTTATAATTATCGTTCATTTAGCAAGTATACGTTGTTTTTTTATATGTTTTTTTTATTTTTCTCAATTACCTTTTGCATGCTTCTTCTGTTTCTTTGAATGATGGTCGCATAGTTGGGTCAATAACACGGCGACCGAACTCTATTGCAACATTTGCAGGTGAACCCTTAGCATAAGCCAGAACAGCCGCTTTAATTACTAAAACATATTTGCCATCCATTGATGCATATGTTCCCATTATTTGTGCAATAGGTCCGACTATACAATATGATAATAGCACACCCGTAAATGTTCCTACTAAAGCCGCTCCTACGTGGTGTCCTACTACTTCGGGACCTTCAGATATGCTCATCATTGTAACTATAATTCCAAGTACAGCAGCAACAATACCTATAGCAGGAAATGCATCCGCAGCAGTAGTTAAAGACGCTGTTGGTCCATGTTCAAAATGATGAAGCGTCTCTAAATCAGCATCCATAAGATCGTCTAAATCATGTGCAGGAACGCCACCCGAAAGCAATACTTTCAATGTATCACACAAGAAATCTACAGCGTGATGATTATTTATAAACGTAGTATATTTTGACATTATACTACTGGATTCAGGATTTTCCACGTGCGGTTCGAGGGCTATAAGTCCTTCTCGTTTTGCAAATTGAAAAATCTCATATAGCATTTTCAGTAGGTCTATATATGCTTGTTTGCTTATTGCGGGACCTTTCAAAGTTCCGATTGCTCCTGTAATTATTCTTATAAAAGCAGGAAGAGGATTGCCTACAAGCATAGCACCTATTACACACCCAATGATAACAAGAAACTCGCTTGGCTGGACTAATAACCTTGGATCACCACCGGACCATATAAATCCACCAAGCATACATCCCATCACAACAACTATACCAATTATTACAAACATTTATTTATTCCGTATATTTTATTTATTAACTTTCTAATTACAATATTTTACAAAAATAGTAAAAATATTTCTAAAATTAGTAAAATCATCCTATTCTAATAAAAATAAAAACACTATTAAAACAATGCTACATTTCCTTGAATGATATTACTTTTATTTTGTGTATTAATTAAATAGTATTTATAATGACTGTTCGGCAAAGCGTCTATATATTTTGTTAATTGCTCCTTGCTTATAAGCCCCGAATTATATAATTCTGACTCGTAACAGCCAATCTTAATCCCGTGACGCTCCTCTATGAAATGAATAAAGTTTGCCGCCTCCAATAACGACTTCGCATCCCCGCAATCAAACCAACTAACCCCCTTATCCAATAGCACCACATCTATATTATTAGAACGAAGCAATATATTATTTATATCTGTTATTTCCAACTCATTACGCCGAGATGGCACTAAATATCTCGCTATATCAACCACGCTATTATCATAATAATATATACCAGGAACAACATAATTTGATATATATTTTTGCGGCTTTTCCACGATTTCAGCAATACTATTATCACTATTAAAACTTATAACGCCGTATCTTTCAGGCATCTTTACGTATAACCCAAATATAGTATTTCTTCTAATTTTGCTACTGCTCGGCAAATTTGCACCATAAAATATATTATCACCCAAAACCAAACACACATTATCATCACCTATAAAATCTGCACCAATTATAAATGCCTCTGCAATCCCATTAGGCGACTCCTGAACAGCATAACTCATATTTAAACCGATAAGATGACTATTTGCAAACAATTTGCGATATAAAGGAAGCATATCAAATGTAGAAATCAATAAAATATCCGTAATGCCTGCTGAAATAAGCGTATTAAGAGGATAATAAATTAGCGGTTTATCATAAACTATTGATAATTGCTTACTATATGCGGCAGTGATAGGATACAATCGGTGTCCACTTCCCGCCGCTAAAATGATACCTTTTACTTTCATATTGCTTTTTTATTTTGCATAAAAATACTACATTTTGCTCATATTTTACTCAATTTTGCTCGCATTTACTCAATTTTTACATAATTTTACTAATTTTTACTCGGATTTAGCAATATGCTAACTTAATTTACCTGTCATGCTGAACTTGTTTCAGCATCTCCATAAAATAAGGAGATGCTGAAACGAGTTCAGCATGACTTTATAGAAATCTGTCATTCCGAACTTGTTTCGGAATCTCTTTTTTAATTATGCGATGCTGAAACAAGTTCAGCAGGACATTTATAGATTTTACTCCCGACCTAACCTTGACAAAATGTCACAAGCATTTTTGCAATTTCAGTAACGTTTTTGCAATTTATTTAGAGAATCACCTATTTATCTGTTGTTTAAGCGATTTTGCTACCAAAAAACCAATTATATAATTGAAAAAGCAATTATATAATTGGTAATTGCATTATAATATGCAATTTTCGATTTATATAATTGGTTTTTGCATAATAATATGCAATTTTCGATTTATATAATTGGTTTTCCGATTATATAATTGCTTTTTTTGTTAAATAATTGCTTTTTTGATTATATAATTGCTTTTCCGATTTATAAATTGCTTATCCGATTTATAAATTGCTTTTCCGATTATATAATTGGAAAAACGATTCACCACCCCGTCATTTGATGAAGCAAATGACACCCCTCCTCAGATGGGAACTGTTCCCCTCCTGTGGAGGGGTAGGGGTGGTATAATTGCTTTTTTTATTTATTATTCTAAAATATGTTCTTGCAAATGTATATCTTCTTTTAGCGTATGTTCAAGTGCTTTTTCATTTGAAAGCAAACTATTTAACTTGCCTTTGTTATCGTGCAATAACTTATTTGCTGCAATTAGCAGATTATTAGTTTCACCGACCGCACAATTGGGACCTCTAACGCCTCGGAGATGAGCAAATAGTGTTTTTAGTTGTCTAAATATAGGAATTGCTTCGGGGAGTCCTTCATTTGCTAATATTTGGACACAGCGATAATATTTAGAGAAATCGTTCATAGCACTCACAGCGGCAACTCGTGAGTAGCGATTGGCAGCATCTAATAGTATTTCGGCTGACTGGATTAATGGCTGAATGCTATCAAAATTAACTAAATCCTGCGACCATTCTTGCAAATCAATAGTGGAATTAACAGTATTCGGGTTCATTTCAGCCAATTGCAACGCTTCAACGATATAACTTTCATTTCTAATAGTTATTCCTGTGCGATTTCGGATAAGATTAACATCATTTACAGGAGTGAGCGATTGGATTTCTGATGTTGCAGTATTCATAGCGGTTATAACCGTATTTGCAACTTGTGGTGGTATTGGCACGGGCAGGCACGGATTTACCACATCTTTTGTCTTTTTTTCGGACGCCATATAATAGTTCTTAATATATTATAAAAAAAATTTTAATTAAATACAAAAATAAGAAAAAACATTGAATTATCTACATAATAGCATACAAAACCGTTTCGGCAGCACTTGGATACAAACTATGATGTCTTACATATAATTTATATTCAGGAACTAATTGATGTATATATTCTGCAATTTGCACCATATCATAATTATTATGATAAATACAAATTGCAAGTTTTGGTTTATATTTTAATATAGTTTGTTCTGCACCTTTAAGTGCATTTAACTCTGCTCCTTCTATATCCATTTTAATAAAGGACACATCTTCTATATTTAGATTATCAATTGCACGGACTTGAATACTGATAAGATTTTTATTATCTTCATTTGCTTCTACAATAGCACCTGCTACATCTTCAGAATCATCTAATAGAGCGATGCCATCATAATTATATGCCCCTGCTTCTATAAGCATAATTTTAGGGTTATTGCCGTGTTTTTCTTTAATTTTATTTATATTATTTGAAGCAGGTTCAAATGCGATAATTTGTTTATAATCAGGCACATATTTTACAAAATAATCTATTGTATCACCTGTAAAAGCCCCACAATCAATAAATACTTCGCCTTTTGTAAATACTACTTCTTTTATAGAATATTGATGCTTATCATATAATTCAGAAGGGTAATCTTTTTTTAGACAACTTTGTCTAAACTTTATCATTCCGAGATATGTTTTTTTACTTATTTCATCTGCAAGTATATTTGCGATTGCATTAATTCTATTTGTGTTTTGCGAAAGAAAATCGTTTTGTTGTGCTATTGCGAGAGCGGTTTTATCACCTGCTTTAACTATAACTTTATTAGTTGTATTTCTTTGTATTTTATGATAAAGTGGCTTCAAAACATCTCTAACGAAAGGATAATTTTGTAATTTATGTTTTTCACCTAATCTTGATATGCTACTAAAAACTTTTGCTATCATATTATTTAATTATTAATTTAATACAAAAATAAGAAAAAAGATATTAAAAAATAGTAATTGCTTGTTAATTAAACAAATCTGAATGGCTTCCTGTGCGTGTTAAAACTAAAACTAAATTTCGTCTTTCCTTCTTATAAACTAAAAGCCAATCTGGTTCTATATGGCACTCTCTATAACCAGCAAATTCACCTAAAAGTTTATGGTCATTATATTTTTCGGGCAATGGTTTATCCGAACCTGACAATAAATCAATAACTAAATTTAACTTTTTCATATCAAGGGGCATTCTTTTAATTCTTTTTAAATCTCGTCTATATTTTTTGCTGGTTATAACTTTATACACTTTCCATCCATATTAGATAATCTTCAAAAGTGCCAATTTCTATTACTTCGCCATTTTCTACTTCTCTAATGGCTTGTATTGTTTCTTCGTTTGGATAACTATATTTTTCGTTTATTTCATTAATTCTTGGAATTTCTAATTCTAATACTTCCATAATATTTTAATTTAATTATTAATCTAATACAAAAATAAGAAAAAAGTAGTAACATTTTTGCAATTATTTTAGAGAATCCTTATTTTATCTATTGTTTAAGCGATTTAACAAGAAAAAAGAGTTCCTGACACTCTTTTAAGAGTTTGTAGAACTCTTTTTTTCTTACTTATATTTTTTTTCTATTGTTTTTTAATACAAGCATAACATACTACTCTACATCTTTGTAAACTTATAGTATATTTTACATTTATACAATAACCCCTATTGTGTAAACAGTTGCACCTATTGTTATACGCTACTCTGTAATAGATTATTATTTATTATTATTTTTGTATAATTTTTTAGATTAAATTAATATTGAATTATTGTGTATAAAAAAATAGAATTTTATTCAATTTAATTTATATAAAAATGGCTGATAAATTACCTTAATTTATTTAGGATAATGTTTCCACCTTTTATGCATCCAAGCCCATTGTTCGGGGTGTTTGCAGATGGTATTTTCAAGGTGTTTAGTATGTCTTTTAGTAAGTTCTAACACATTCGCTTGGCTAAAATCTAAATCAGAATGGTCAATCTCAACTATATCTGCCTTATATTTGCCATCTTGCTGCCTTATAGCAAAGCCCATAATTAGCGGCAGTTTATATCTTAATGCGAGTTCAGCAACGACTTTAAAAGTTGAAGCAGGTCGTCCAAAGAAATCTACAAAAACATCTACATTTCCTGTGGCTGCCTGGTCTACAAGCAATGCAATAGCATTGCCCGATTTTATTTCGGTGATAATAGTCCGTGCAGCATTATACATAGAAACTATTTTATTTCCTTGTGATGTTCTAATTTTATTTAGTTCGGCATCTACAATTTTATTTGCTTGTGGCTTAACAATTATCGTTACAGGAATGTTTGTAAATATTCCCACTGCAAAAGCAACTAATTCCCAATTTCCAAAATGCCCTGAAACAAAAAGCATACCTTTATCGTCAGTTTTAATTTTACTAATTAAATTAAAACCTTCTTCAAAATCAAGCATATTTTTTAATTTATCTTTAGAAATGTAATTAAAACTAAAAAACTCTAAAAAAGTAATAGCAAGAGATTGAAAGGACCTTTTTGCAATGCTTTTTATTTCATAATTAGATTTTTCAGGAAAGCTATAAGTAAGATTTTCTATAGCAATATTTCTGCGATATTTCCAGCAAAAAAATATACTACTACCAATGATTTTCCCTAACATTGTTTTGCATTTTCGTGGTAATACGATAGAAATAATTTTAAACACAAAAAGAATAAAATATATGAAAATATTGTTTATTTTTCCCATTTCTTTTAAATAATTTTGGTGCAATATAACTATTTTTTCAAAAACAAACTTTATATTTGCAAAAATATATCGCAATATATTGTGATAAACGGAATAGTAGTAGAAATAAAAAAATATTATGAAATCAACAGAAAAAGAAAAGCAATATATTTACATAGTCCAGGCGTTGCTTGAGCCGTCAAAATGCAAAATAGGTATAACTAAAAACCTTGAAAAAAGATTAAAAAGTTATAACAATATGACGGGCGTTTCTAAAGAAAACTCTTATGAATACTTATATACTTGCGAAGTTAAAGATATGAAACAAGTAGAAAAAGATATTAAACAAAAATTTTATAAATATAGAGAATATAAAGACAAGGAAATATATTTTCATAATCCTCTTTTATTTGGAGATTATGTTGATTTTATTAAGGAACATAATATGTTCATAGAAGAGATTTTTATTAAAAAAGTTGTTCCCAAACAGATAACAAAAATAGTTAAGAAGACAACGCCAACACTTGAAGAACGAGGAATAACTCCCAAAGATATAATGCAAACTGCACAAAAAGCAGACGATGATGAATTTTATACTCGCTATGAAGATATAGAGAAAGAAATAGAAATGTATGATAAGCGAATTTGGAAAGATAAATGTGTTTTTTGCAATTGCGATGATGCAGTTGGCAATGATGAACGCAATACATCTGCTTTTGCTTCATATTTTTTGCGAAACTTTGATAGACTTAAATTAAAAACTTTAATATGCACGCACTACGGAGACGGATTAGATATATTTCATCAAGGTGGCAAGGGCTATGTATTTACAAGGTATGGTTTTTCTGATATAGAAGATTACGAAAAATTGAAGGTATATCCGAAGAAATATACGGGTAGTTTTGATGACCCTATTTCATTGAAAATACTTAACGAAGAGGCAGACATAGTTTGCACTAATCCGCCTTTTTCTAAATCAATAGAGTATTGGAATATTTTAATTGAAAGCAAAAAGAAGTTTTTAATAATATCTAATATAGCAAATCCTATTACTAAAGCATATATTCCATATTTTAAAAACAATCAAGTATGGGCAGGATATCACAGCGTGGATGTGTTTTTGAATCCCAAATGGGAGATTACCGAGTCAGCAGGGCATTGGTATACGAATTTTCGAGTAAAAGATAGACCAAAATATAAGAATTTAAAGATAATTCCGTTAAAAAAAATACCTGAAAAATATAAAAGATACGATGATAAAAAAATATTATTAGTAGACAAATGCTATATTCCAAGCGATTATAAAAAGCCGTTTGCTGTTTCTAACCGTTCTATACTAAATGGTGTATTAGAAAAAGGATATGAGATTATTGATAATAATCCATCTTATATTGCACAAATAAATGGTAAAGAAAAATTTAGAAGGGTGCTAATACAGAAAATAGAAAAATAAAAAATATTATGAAAAAAACGGAAAACGAAAAGCAATATATTTACATAGTTCAGGCACTGCTTGAGCCGTCAAAATGCAAGATAGGTATAACTAAAAATCTTGAAAAAAGATTGAAAAGTTATAACAATATGACGGGCAAATCGCAAGAAAATACTTATGAATATTTATACACTTGCGAAGTTAAAGATATGAAAGAGGTAGAAAAAGATATTAAAGATGAATTTCTGATTTTTAGAGAAGATAAGAAAAAAGAAATATATTTTCATAATCCTGACCTTTTTAAGAAATATGTTGGATTTATAAAATCACATAAATTATTTGTAGAAGAAATATTTATAAAAAAGGAAGTTAAACGAGAAATAGAAAAAATAACACAAATAGTAAAGCGAACAGCACAAACTCTTAAAGAACGGGGAATGACTTATAAATCTATAATGCAAAAGGCAAAAAATGTGGATGATGATGAGTTTTATACTCGGTATGAAGATGTAGAAAAAGAGTTGTCAATGTATGATAAAAATATTTGGAAAGATAAGGTTGTATTTTGCAATTGTGATGATGCAGTTGATACAGAGGAACATAACACTTCAGCGTTTGCATCGTATTTTTTACTAAATTTCAAAGAACTTGATTTGAAAAAATTGATATGCACGCATTACGCTAATCCAGTGGATTTGTTTAATCAGGGTCCGAAAGGTTATATTTATACTCGTGAATTTACGAGGTATGGTTTTAAGGAACATAAAGATTATCCGAAGGGTTATAATGGCAGTTTTGACCATCCGTTATCATTAAAAATACTCAACGAAGAAGCAGATATAGTTTGCACTAATCCTCCTTTTTCAAGGTGCAGAGATTATTGGAAACTCCTTATTGAAAGTGGTAAGAATTTTATAATTATTTCAAATTCAGCCAATATGTTAACTACTGCATATATTCCTTATTTTAAAGAAAACAAGATATGGCCTGGTTATAATGAGGTTTATTGGTATTTAACTCCTAAAAAAGCACTTACCAGATCGGCAGGTTTTTGGTTTACTAATTTTCCAATAAGTGACAGACCTAAATACAAGAACTTAAAAATAATGCCGTTAAAAAAAATACCTGAAAATTATAAAAAATATGACGACTCAAAAACGTTATTAGTAGATGAAGGTTATATACCAAGCAATTATAAAAAACCTTTTGGCGTATCATCTGCTCCAATATTAAATGGCATATTAGAAAAAGGTTATAAAATAGTGCAAGAAAAACAATATGTGCCTTATATAAAAGGTAAAAAGAAATTTGGCAGAATGCTAATACAGAAAATAGAAAACTGATTATGGAACACAAACACCAAAACAGATACCGTTTCTGTCTCTGCTTTTATTTTTAACACGAGGCATTCCCTTATTTTATTATACTAAATCTA
>WRLB01000030.1 GCA_009777815.1 Bacteroidota bacterium | reverse complement strand
GATGCATTATTAGGCTTTTTGGTTTATTATAATGACCATCGTTCTCATTCTTCATTGCAGGGATTAACCCCAAAAGAGTTCCGTGAAAAAGAACAAAAGTGTAAACTAATTAATTGACTTATACAAACGTGACTAATTAGTCACGAAAATAGTGGATAAACACTAAAACGTGACTAATTAGTCACGAAAATAGTGGAAAAACACTAAAAACGTGACTAATTAGTCACGAAAATAGTGGAAAAACACTAAAAACGTGACTAATTTTTTGTTATTTTAGTATGTTTTTTTTGTATATTTGCAATATGATAAAGAATAATTTTATTAAGATGCTGTTTTTTGCTATTGCTATATTGTTTTTTGGATGCGTTAAAGAACCTAATAATCCTAATGGAAATGAAAATAATGATGGTTATAATTGCTGTTTTATACTTAATGAAGGGCTAAGAGGAACAGATAACGCATCTATTACTAAATATAATTTAGATAATAATAATTACACTAATTATTACTTCAAAAAATCAAATATAAATCTAAAAATAGGCGATAATGCTAATGATATAGTGCTATTTGATAGTTTAGCATTTGTATCTGTATCTGGTGCAGGGACGATAGAAGTTTTTAATATTTATGATGGCAAATCGCAAGGCAGAATTACTTTTCCTTTACGCACAATGCCACGTAAAATGATAATAATTAATGATACTTTGGCTTTTGTAACTGCTTATATTGAGTTATCTAATTCTGATTATTATGTTTATTATTTTAATCCTTCTAATTTAACAACTCAGCAAAATATAGAAAACAATAAAATACAAGTTGGTTCTCATCCTGAGGGTATTTGTTATGATTCAGTAAATCAACGCTTATATGTAGTAAATAGTGGCTATGGCGACCTTGATTATGATAATTCTGTCGCATCAACAATATCTATTATTGATATAAAAACTAAAACAGAAATAAGTAAAATAAATACTCATCCTAATCCTATGAGAATATATTTTAAGAATAATAAAATATATGTTATTTGTTGGGGATTACCTTCAGATACTAATGAAATTAAAGGTTCACTGATTGAATATGAACCTAATGATATGCAAATTGTTCGTCAATGGAATACAAATATTTATGATTTATGTTTTAATGAGACATCCGATACGTTATATTTTATTAACTCTACTTGGGGTATTATTAACACAGATGCATCAATTCCTGGCATTTATTATATCAATTTATACGATAGTAACTCTGTTCCTCAACTAATGATTACTAATTCGCAAAAATATGATATCTGGACATCACTTGCTATTAATTTTGTTGATAAATCTATTTGGATTGCTAATTCATTTAATTTTAATACGGATGGCGAAATAATTATTTACGATAATATGCAATTTAGAACAAAATTTAATGTCGGCACAATCCCTAATGTCATTAGATTTAATACGCAATAGATATTAACTACACCTGCGTTTTTGTATATCTTATATAGGAAATAAGCCAAGGAATAAAAGGAAATAATACCGCAAGAATTATACTAATATTGTCCGTTATAAAATTAAGGACAAAATTAGGTTCATAATTAATCGTAATTATAAAAAAAAGAATAAATAGCAGTATTATCGCTATTATAATTTTTATAAACTTATTGTTTTTAAACCAAAAAACACCCAAAAAGATAAGTGATTGAAGCCGTATTGCATCGTAAATGCTATCAAAATAATCACTAAAAGTTATAGTTATTTGGGTAGGAGTTATTAGATAAATTATAAGAGTTATTATAGCAAGTGCAATAGTCAATAAAATAGGGATAATGATACTTGTTTGCATAATAGCAGCGGAAACCTTTTCTAATTGCGATGCAGGAAGTATAAAATATTTAACACTTTTAACTTTATCATACAAACTTTTATACAACATAAACGGCAAAACAACCACTATAATTTGTAGCATAAATAAATAACTGACACCAATATTGTTTGGAATGATATTGGTGTCTGTTGTCATTTCATTACCTTCTATTCCTGCACTCATAAACAAGTTATTAAGTATAAAATTATTTATATAATAAATGGTAATAAATCCAAGAATTAGGATTAATAATGCTAATACAATAACATTTTTATTGACTAAAGTTTCTGTTTTAAGGAACTTATAAAACCTTTTTAGATTAAATATTTGGTTCATATTTTTTATATAATTCTCTATATTAAAATACAAAAATACAAAAACAATTTTAATTTTTTTTTATTAAAGGATCCTATAAAAAATAGATATTTTGCATTGAAGAATACGAGGCAATTAAGAACAAAACGAGCAAGAAGTTTAATGGCGTTAAGGTATTCTGCGAGTATAATAACTTTTCTCGTCAGAACTTCCTTAAGATTTATCACAGATGGAAGCAGAATACTGATATGAATTCTTTAGTTCCGCAGAAGCGTGTCCTATATTTGCGACACGGCGGACTGACCTGCAAATAGAAAACAAGTTTGTGGCTCTCAGAAAACTTTGTTTGAATCTTTATGAAATATGTCGTGTTCTTAAGAACAAAAATGTAAAAATCAGTTCATCAACGGTTTATAATATTTTCAGGCGTAATGGCTTGAATAAATTGGAGCGTGTTAAGTCAATTTTAGTAACAGTAAAAAGATAATTATGTTGAAGAGTGGTGAGTTATTTTATGTAGATTTACATCATTTGGCGACCTGTATAACGATTTGTAATAATAATCAGTCGTATTATTTGCTTGGCTTGATAGATGGTTATAGTCGTTTGGCTTGGTTTGAAGTTTTGGATAGCAAGCGTGCATTGGATGTTATGTTTTCGTTTTTTGAGGTTCTTTGTATGAAGATATATCTGATTTTAAGAATGAATTATTGGGCTTTTTGGTTTATTATAATGACCATCGTTCTTATTCTTCATTGCAGGGATTAACCCCAAAAGAGTTCCGAGAAAATAACAAAAGTGTAAACTAATTAGGTGACTTATACAACCTAAACAAAAAACATTAGTCCATAATTAACATTTTCAATTTTTTAATTGCGTGATAATAACTTGCTTTTAGTCCGCCTACTTCCAGTCCTAATATCTCTGATATTTCTTCATATTTCATTTCATCGTAATATCGCAGACAAAATACTTCGCGTTGTCGTTCAGGTAATGTTTGGAGGGCATCTTCAAATTTTTGTAACAATTCTTTGTATTCTAAAATAGTTGCAGGATTTTCATCTTCATTAACATTTTCTATATAATCGTCTATGTTATTTTTAGTCATAGTATTTTCTATATTCTGTTTGTTTATTGCGTTAAGATATGTGTTTTTAATGATGCGGTAAATCCACGTTTTGAAATTGCTATTAAATTTAAATGTATGCAAACTTGCAAATGCTCTAATAAAAGATTCTTGTGCTAAATCATCTGCTGCATCTGCATCATTATTGCAATATCGCATCGCAACTCTAAAAACATACTCTCTATGCTTTTCAACGAGCAGACGTGCTGCTTCATTACTGCCAGTTTCTACGTATTTTTGTATTAATTCTTTATCAGTCGTAATTTCCAAGATACTATTTACAAATAATTAAATAATTCTATAAAAATATAGTTTTTTATACTAAAAATCTCTCTTTACATATCAATAACTTACGGCGTTATTTTTTACCTTCCCAAACTTCCTTTTTTTGTTAAATATGACACTTTTTATGTATGAAAATAATGTAAAAATACACAATGTTTTTGTAGTAACACTTTATTAAAAGAACTAAAAAATACATAAAAAAAACAGCAAAACCAAAGCCCTGCTGTTAATTTATATTATAAAAAAATAACTTATACAAGCACGAAATGACAGAATATAAGAGTTACATTCCCATATACTTATTAAGAAAATTAATCATTTTAGTTGCATCTGTGTTCCAGTTATATTTTTCTAAAACGGCTTTCCTTCCATTTTTGGACATAGAAATTGTATCAGAATGAATCATCTCTTCTATTGACTTAACAGCATTATCAACCGTAGTAAAATCAAGTGCTAATCCTGCTTTTGTCTCATTAAACAATCTGATGTGTGGATTAAACATACTTGTCAATACAGGTTTTCCTGCTGCCATATAACAATAAGTTTTATTATATAATGTGAAATTATTAAAATTAAATGCTTGATAAGGAGTTACGCCAATGTCTATATCATTCAACATATTTGGCAAATCAGTATAATTATATCTACCTGTAAAATGTATATTATTTTTTGATTTTAACTTATTAACTATATTTTTACAATAATTTTCATATTCTCCTGTTCCTGAAATAACAAACTTTAATTTATATTTTTCAGATAGTTTTTCAAACGCAAATAAAAAATTTTCTAAAGATGTGACTCCTGATAAATTCCCATGATGACCAAATATTATAGGCAAATTATTTTCTAATTTATATTTTAAATCTACTTCTGCGTAATTAGTTTTTGATAAAAAATCATCTTCGGGAGTGTTCTCTATTACACATATTTTTTCTTTATCGTAGTTATACAACCTATTTAATCGTTCAATTTGCTCGTCACAAACTACCATTATGCCATCGCATAACTTCACTGATTTCCGCTCGGTCATATCAGGATATTTTAACTGATGAACCAAAAACCTTTTTATAAAATTAGAATTATATTTTCTCCACTCTCGCATACAAGCAGGATAATTTTCCGCCATATCCATAATTACAGGAACATTATATTTGCGTCCTAACTTTGCTGTCATCTCGGCTAACATAATTTCTCTAACTATTATTAAATCGGGTTGTAATGTTTTTATTACGACATTAATTGCTCTTTTCCAGACAGGATTAAAGGGAACAGGAAGTATCATTCGCCCGAATTCTCTGCCAAATCTAATAACTTTTACGCCATTATCTATTATTTCAGAATCTTTTTCTTCGCCGTTATATTTTGCTAATACATAAGTATCAAACCCTGCAGCGACTAATGATTGAGTAATCTTTTTTATTCGGATTTCCCACGGATATTCGGATTTCCAAACATATAATATTTTTTTTTTGTTTATTTGCATATATTTTATGGATTATTTTTCATTTTAAAAGATTTACTAAATAATTTTATTAAAGAATAAGGAAATACTGAAATAAGTTTAGCATAACAGATTTCAGATTTAAAAGTTCCCAATTATTGTTTACAAATATCATTTTTTATTTACGATTGCCTTATTTTATGCCACAGAGCGTTATTTTCTAAATTTTCATCTAAATATGCACGTAATTCTAGAAAATCCATATCTTTTGTTTTTGCATAAACTATTTTTTGAAGTTCTTGTTTCATTTTCAAGCAACAAAATTCTTTTTCAGGTGTGCTACAATTAATCATTTATTAACTCCTTTGGTGTTCTAATTTCTAAAATTTTATATCCCATTTTCATATTAACGCTATTATAACCCTGAATACGAACGAGATTTACAATATGTTTAAAGTTCCAACTTACCAATACATCCACTTTATTTATTGTAGCGATTGCAATATGTCTACAATCATCCAAACTTGTTTTTCCTACAATTACTCTAAAATCAACGCTTTACTGCTTTTTTACATAGATATTGCCAACAATAGGGTCAGATGAAGATAGATTTATAATTTTGTCAATTACGCCTTGAGTCAGCAATGTTCCTGCATTTAAAAGTTTTAATCCGTTATCTGTAATGATTTCTCTGCCGAGTGTCATACCTACTTTAAGTTCACTTAACTTTACAGGGACATAATTAGATGCAAATCCCTTGTCATTAATTTTCATATAATTACCTAATAATATCACTGCTCTATGGTCATATACTTTTTGAACCTTTGAAGAAATTATTTCAAATACTTCATCTTCGGTGCATTGCTTATCTTGTAGTATTTCTTCAAAATCAAGGCATACTCTAATAATTCGTGCAGCAAAAGGTATTTGCCAACTCCTTAAATGATTAGGGAAGCCGCTGCCATCAATGTTTTCATAAATACAGAAAAGAATTTTCGCAATATTATCAAATCTTTTTATCGTAGAAACTATATCGCGGGATGCCGCAGGAATTGTTTTCATTAGTTCATTAGTTGGCTTTCCGTCACGTAAAATAGGCAACGTAATCATACTATCAGGTAAAGTAATCCTTCCTGTCTGCGACAAGAAAGAAGCAATTCCAATGTCTCGGAGTTCGTTTTTAGAAAACTTATTTAATTGTTTAGCAATCCATAAAGACGCTTTAGCAACTTTTTGGAGCGTTTGGTAAGATGTAGGAATACGAGCGTGCATAAACTTAACAGAGAGTTTAGCCATATCTTGTATAGTTTCTTCTAACTCATTAGCAACATTTTGTAGTTTTATATTCTCTTGCTTCATTTGGAACTGCATATTAATAATTCTAATAGCAGATTTCAAGCGTGCTTCAAATGCTTCCATTATTATGGGTTTAGAAATAAACTCATCGGCACCCAAATTGATAGCAGTCCGTCTATTTTCACTATCGCTATTTGCTGTTAGCATAATGAAAAATATATCATCAAAAGTGTGATTATCCCGAACTCTTTTAAGGAATTCCATACCATTCATTATAGGCATAGAAAAGTCAGAAATAATTATTGCAGGATGATTAGCAATAGTCATTTCTAATCCGTGCTGTCCGCTACTTGCAGTATATATTAGCAAATCAGGAAAGTTTTTCTCTACTAATTTTTGCAAAGTAAATAATATTCCTTTATCATCATCTACTAATAAAACAGACATTTTTGGGATTATATTTTCGTTATTCATTTTCGTTCTCCGTGTTTTTACTAATAAAATCTGTTGATTTCATATTTCTTACTAAAATACTTATTCTTCTATTTGAGAAATCAAATGGGTTGCTTGGTGTTCGTAATTTGCGGTCTGCGAAGCCCGCCACTGACGTAATTTGTCCTTGCCATAATCCACTTGTTTCTAATACTTTTCTTGCAGAATTTGCTCTATCGGAAGATAGTTCCCAGTTGCCGTAAGCGGCTTTATTTGCATATCCTCTACTATCTGTATGTCCTTCTATTTCTACATAATTTGGCAACTTCATTATTTTTATTGATAATTGTTTTAATATATTTATGGCATTTTGTTTTAGTTTTGCACTACCTATTTCAAAAAAATTGCCATCAAAACTTTCTAAAAGTTCTATTCGCATTCCTTCTTGCGTAATTTCTATTTTAATAGAACTCAATATATTTTTTTCTTCTTCAGTTTTAGCATTTTCTATCATTTTTTCTATTTCTTTTTTTATCTCTTCACCTGTTCCTTCTACTTGTTTTTGTGCGTTCAAACTATCTTTAACTGCTTCTAAATACACTGCACTAACTTGAAGTGTATCTCTACCTTCTTTTGCTCCTTCGAACGTCCAAGTAAGCGATGTTTCGCCAATACCTTCGCCATCTCCATCACCTGTAGAAGGAGGAGCAATATTATCAAATAATTCTATAGGAGATGTTCTTTTCCCTGTAAATACACTAAAATCTGCAGGAGAATTAAAATATTCTGATACCGATTGTTTAACTTCCTCGCTTGATGCTAAAATCCACATAACAATAAAAAAAGCCATCATTGCAGTAACAAAATCAGCATAAGCCACTTTCCAAGCACCGCCGTGGTGTCCGTGACCTCCTTTTTTTATTTTTTTTATTATTATGGGCTGTTCATTATGCCCACTTGAGTTATGTTCGTTCTCTGCCATAATTATATGCTAATAAAATCATTTTTACATATTTTATTTTACAAAAATAAGGTTTTTTTGTAATAAGCGTTGCAAGTATGGTTCAATTAGAAAGTTTCATAAAAAACATTTTTTTCAAAAATATAATTATTTTATAAAAAAAACGTATTTTGCAATTAGTAAATTAATTTATTATAAATTTTATGAAACAAAATAGAAATAAATCTTATATCCAAAAAACAATTCTGACTTTTATTGTTTGTATGATTGGATTATCATTTACTTTAACGGCACAAACAGCCAAGCCCGATACAGTAAAAGCGTATATCGGTCCGTATTTAGGATACAATCTCAATATCCATTTTGCTGATTTTAAAATTATTCCTGATTGTGTATCTTGCAATCCTGAAAATTATGGAACAACACTTGGTGGCGGATTTGCTTTTGGCGGTTTGTTTGAATATCTTCTTTATAAAGAAGGAAACAGAACTCCTATGTCTATTGGAGTTCGGGTTGGTTATTCCGATGTTGGTGCGTCACTTAGCACTGAAGAAGCGATTGGAAATACTCCTAATCTCCAAGTTACAAATACTACGTTAGCATATTCTAAACACAATTTAACTGCTAACATAGCACAGATTAATGTAGCACCTTATTTAGCATACTATTTCACAGATGCTTTTATAGGAAATATTGGTTTGAACATCGGTTATATGATGACAAAATCTTACGAGTATTGGGAAGAATTAGATAGACCTGATTATGCTATATTCTTACACGAAGAAAGCAGAATTAGGAATAGAAAACCTGAAACAGATATTCCTGATGCCAGTTCGCTACAATTAGGACTTATGGTCGGTGTCGGATATGAGTTTCCGATAGGCAAGTATTCTAAAATAATGCCTGAAATACAATATAATTTTAATCTAAATAAAGTTGCTTCTGATTTAGATTGGCGAACAAATACTATTCGGATTGGTGCAGGTCTCAAGTTCGCATTAATCAAACCTGCGTTTATTCCGCCTGAAATATTCTATCAAAGAGATACGAGTATTGAGTATAAGCGAGGGATAACAGAACCCGAAATTGTGCTAATAGACACACGTAGAGAAAAACAAGGGAATGATACTTTAATTATAGAAAACTATATAAAATATCTTCCGAAAACTACTAATGTGAGTTCTAATCTTTCTTATTATGCAATTATGGATGACCAAAAAGTTCCTAATCCTACTGTTGTAATAGAAGAGTATGAAGTAACAGAATCATTTGCATTTTTGCCGATAGTTTATTTTGAAGATGGTTCTGCTGAATTATCAAAAACGAAGCAAAATCTGATACAAAAAGATGATATAGCAAGTTTTAATTATCAAGGTCAGCAAGATGTATTTTCTCTTTATTATAATATGTTAAATGTATTAGGTCAAAGGATGAGAAGATTTGCTAATGCAAGAATTGATATAATGGGTTTTTCCAGCGGCGTGAATGAAGATGCAAAAAATAAAAATATATCATCGCAAAGAGCAAATGCAGTTAAAGATTATCTTGTGAATGTGTGGGGAGTATCATCAGATAGAATTAAAACAAGTTTAGGAACTCCGCCTAAACGCAACCCTGCAGCAACACAATTATCATATAACGATGTAGTAGAAGAAAGCCAAAGAGTGCTAATACAAACTAATGATTTAGATTTAATTCTGCCTATTGTTATCACCGATTTAGAGAAAAAAGCAACACCTGAAGAAGTTATATTTGAACTCGTTGCCGATGCAGAAGAAGGAATTAAAAATTATAATCTAACACTCAAACAAGATGCAAATAATCTTCGTGAATTTGCCGATGCCGGCGGTAATGTAGAAAAATTAAATACAACTAAAACGTGGAAAGTTTTAGATGCACCTATCCCGCTATTAGAAGCAAATGTAAATGCCGTGTTTAATGTTACAGATGATGCAAATCAAAAAAGTTCATCGTCCCAAAATGTAACAGTAAGGCAAATTACAGTTAGAAATAAAAAAGCAATAGATTCTATGGATATAAAAATAGAAAGATATTCTTTATGCTTATTTGAATTTGATAAAGCAACATCAACCCCTATCCACAGAAGAGTTTTAAGCGATATTAGATATTCCATTAAACCGAACTCTAAATTGTATATTAATGGATATGCAGATAGAGTCGGCGATAAGCAACATAATATGGACCTTGCAACTCGCAGAATGGAAGTTGTAAATGATGCTTTAAATCCAGATAAAAAATTAGATGCTATATTAGAAGCAATAGGAAACACTATACTTCTTTATGACAACGATACACCTGAAGGTAGAGCATTTAGTAGAACAGTTAAGATAGAAATACACACCCCTACTAAATAAAATAATCTCGTGTTATACACAAAATGCGGGCAAAACTAATAAGTTTTGCCCGCTTATTTTTTTAGTTAAAATGTTAAATATAAAAAAAAGGAATGCCTAATTTATTTCGGCATTCCTTTACTTTTATGCAATTACAATCTTTTACTTCAATATAAATTTTTGTATATATCTGCCGTGTTTTGTGGCTAATTCTATGAAATAACTGCCTGTCTGCAAATTAGAAACATTTATCTGAATGGTATTGCCATCAACAGAATAATTAGTTAATGTTTGCAAAAGTTTGCCTTCGCTGTTTATTAAACGAATAGAATTTATTTCATACATATCCTCTAATTCAATGTTTATAATGCTATTCACAGGATTAGGAAATATCTTTAACGAATTACTATTTTCTGTAATGCTTGTGTATCCACTATAAAATATCTCTACTTCATCCATTGGCTCATACCAATCATTCATATTTAATGTGCGAGCAAAAAACAATCCACTTCCATCCCAAATATTTTCAAATAAATACGATGCGTCTGATAAAATTCCATCAGAAGGAATTATCATATTATTTTCATTTTCATTTTCAAAATCAGTAGAAGTGAAAATATCTTGAATATAATACAAATTACCGTCATATGATGTTATTGTTGCAGAAAGAATATACTGAATAGGAAATAATGAAGTTGGTGTTAATTTGAAAGAAACCTCTCTAATTGAATTTGGTGCTTCAGCAGGAATTTGTATATAATTGCTATCTATACCGATACCATATCCATTTATTTCTTGCTCAAGACCATCAATGATATATATGCGATTATCACCGCTTGATACAACAAAAAGATAAGGAACGCCGTTTGGATTTAGCAAAACCATATCGTTTGCATTAAATCCAACATTAACTTCTTTAATGTCAAAACAATCTTCCCAAGTCATTTCAGGTAATATCATATCTGCTTTAAGAGTATGAAACTCTACAACAGAATTAAGTTCACCTTCATATAAAACAGCGACAACATGAGCTTCATCCTCATCAACAAATCCTAAATAAGCAATTACTCTTTGGATGTATTGATTAGGGGATTCGTAAGAAATTATTTTTTCTATACCACTTTCTTCTGCAAAATACATATTAAGCAGATTGCTCGATGGTGTATAAATGAGTGGGTTATCATACAATCTTTGCGTTGTAAAAAAAACATCACCCTGATAAACACAACCTGACTTAATGTTTGAATCCAAAAGGTCAAAGATTATATAGTCATCAAGTTCCAATTTTTCTTCAGTAGACATATCATAAAAAACGATTCTGTCTTTGTAAGGAATTGGTAATACATTGCCAAACTCTATGGGAACATAGTGAAGATAATAATCTATTGCCTCAGGAATTCTCATACGATATGGGAAAAAACCATCCCAATTCATATCAAAATCCATTACCTTTCTAACGGTAAATGGCTGTGGATTAAGTAAAAACGGATTTGCGTTTATAGTCCGTTCAATTTTCCACCAAGACGGCAACTCATCGCCATCTGCTTCATCAAACTCGCCATTAAAATTCGCATCATATCCGAGACAGATTATATTTAATGTATCGGGATTGATGCCAAAACTTCCTGAAATTTTTGCAGGAATAATGGCGATAGGTTGCTTCCCAACTTTTGCTTTTACAGATTGTAATTGTAGTTGGGAGTTTGCAACATTCACGGCTGCTACCCAGAGCAGCAAAAATAAAACAATGTTTTTCATAAAAAAATTATATATAATATTTAAAAAATCATTAATTAAAGTTGCAATATACGTTTTTTTTTAACTTTATTATTATACAAAAAAAATGCTGCTATAACGTGCTTGCTTCGGTTTTTATTAACACATTATAGTTAATTACACCTTTTTCAAAAACTCTACAAAATTATCCATTTCTTCTTTAGTTCTTTTTTCTGTTACGGCAATTAAAATACCTGATTTAACCCCGTAATCAGTGTATTTACAAGTGCAAAGTCCCGGAAGAATACCATTTTCTATTCCTTTATTTATTATATCGGAATGATTTTTATCGGTTATAACTAAAAATTCATTGAAGAACGGCTTTGCATTATTAACTTTATAATCAGGCAATTGTGCTATTTTATCTGCTAAATAATGTGCTTTTAACATAGATTGTTCGGCAACTTCTTTAATACCTTCTTTTCCCATCGTAGCCATATATACTGTTGCTGCGAGCATAAATAACCCTTGATTAGTGCATATATTAGATGTTGCTTTATCTCTTCTAATATGTTGCTCGCGAGTTTGTAAAGTTAAAGCAAAACCACGACTGCCTTCTGTATCTTTTGTAATACCGACAACTCTGCCCGGTATCATTCTACTTAATTCGCTTTTACAAGCAAATATTCCTAAATAAGGACCACCATAATTTAGCGGCAAACCTAACGCTTGTCCTTCGCCGATAACTATATCAGCATTGTAATTACTCGGTGCTTCCATAACACCAAGCGAAATAGGATTTACAACAACAATGAATAAAGCTTTATGAGAATGAGCAATTTTTTCTATTTCAAAAACATCTTCTATGTTGCCAAGAAAATTAGGTTGTTGAACTATAACAGCGGCGGTTTTATCATTGATTGATGACTTTAACGCATCCAAATCACAAGTTCCATCATCAGAAATAAAACTTTTATAATTGATATTATGACCTGCATTTATAGTATTTGCGGTTTCTATAAAATGCGGATTAATTGTTCCTGCGAGAAGAATCTCATTACTTTTATTTTTCTTTACAGCAAGAACAGATGCTTCTGCAAATGCCATACCGCCATCATACAAAGAAGCATTAGAAATATCCATTCCCGTAAGTTGGCAAATCATTGACTGATATTCATAAATTGCTTGCAAAGTTCCTTGCGATACTTCCGCTTGATAAGGAGTATAAGCAGTTTTAAATTCAGGTCTTTCAATAACTGAACCAACAATAGCAGGCGTAAAATGGTCATATGCACCGCCACCAATAAAACAAGTATGTGTTTCTATTGAAGTATTTTTTGCTGCATAATTTTTAAGTAATTTAATTACTTCGTATTCAGAGAGTGCAGATGGAAGATTAAGTTCTTTATCTAATCTTACATTTTGTGGAATTGCTGTAATAAGTTCTTCAAAACTTTTCACACCAATAGTATCAAGCATTTTTTTTCTATCTGCATCATTATTTGGAATAAATGGCATAGTATTATCTTTTTATATATTAAATAAAATACAAAAATAAGGTTTTTTTGTATAGAAACTATTTTTTTTCATTTTAAAAAACCTTATTTTTGTATTTAATATAGTAAGATATAACAAGATATGACAATTCCAAATAAAAAAGCACAAGGAACTTTCGCAGAAAAAGTTGGTGATTATTGCGTAAAAGATATTTCGCTTGCTAAAGAAGGTCGCTTATTAATTGATTGGGCTGAATCAAGGATGCCTGTTCTTATGGGTTTAAGAGAAAAATATTCTAAAACAAAACCCTTCGCTGGATATAAAATTGCAGGTTGTTTGCATGTAACTAAAGAAACTGCTGTGCTAATAGAAACGCTTGCTGAAGCGGGTGCAGAGGTTTATTGGTCGGGTTGCAATCCGCTTTCGACTAATGATGCGGTTGCTGCGGCACTTGCCGAAAAAGGTATTCATATATTTGCTTGGTATGCGAATCACGAAGATTTTTATTGGTGCATTGAGCGGACTATTGATGCGAAACCGCATCTTACGCTTGATGATGGCTGCGATTTAATTGATACTGTGCATGAAAAATATAAAGAACTTGCTAATAATCATATAATTGGCGGCTCTGAGGAAACAACAACAGGCGTCCATAGATTAAGGGCAAGAGCAGCAGCAGGTCAACTATTTTATCCTGTTTATGCTGTCAATGATGCCGAAACAAAATGGGATTTTGACAATGTTTATGGCACGGGACAATCTACTCTTGATGGAATTATTCGTGCTACTTCGGTGCTTCTTGCGGGCAAAAATTTTGTTACAGCCGGACATGGACACTGCGGTTCGGGTGTTGCCAAAAGAGCAAAAGCAATGGGTTCTAATACAATAATTACCGAAATTAGTGCTGTTGCTGCTCTAAAAGGCTGGCTCGAAGGACACGAAGTAATGACTATGGATGAAGCCGCAAAAGTCGGCGATATATTTTGCACCGCAACGGGTGTGAAAGATATTATTGTTAAACGGCATTTTGAATCAATGAAAGACGGTGCTATTGTCTGCAATACGGGGCATTATGATAGCGAAATAAATATTGACGATTTGAAATCAATTTCTAAAAGCAATCGAACAATTCGTCCTAATTGCGAGGAATATGTTTTGGCTGATGGTCGGCGTATTTATTTATTAGCGGAAGGTCGCCTGATTAATCTTGCCGCAGCCGAAGGACATCCTTCAGAAGTTATGGATATGAGTTTTGCGAATCAATTTATGGCTCATTTATCTTTAATTGAGCGTTATAAATCGGGTGAAAATATTCCAATAGAAGTTATGGAAATTCCGCCTTCGCAAGACGAAAATGTAGCATCCACAAAATTAGAAATGATGAACCTAAAAATAGATGCCCTAACCGAAGAACAAATTAGATATATCAATGATTATAATGCAGGAACTTAAGTAGTTCATTTTATTTGCGAGCAAACATATAACACGGGGGCAAGCCTCCGTGTTATACTTTTCTCTGTCATAGATTGTGATTTTTGAATGTATTGAACTTTTGATTGAAAAAAAACTTGTCTATTACATATCTTTTTAATACTTTTTCATATAAAATAAAAATAATAAAAATTTGGAAATTAGAAAATTAGTATAAAAAAACCTTATTTTTGTAAATACGTTTTTGCAAATAGAAATAAAAGCAAAAAAAATATAAAGTAAAAACCTATTTTGGTTAAAAAATTGTTCTTTAATATAAAAAATATAAAATAGCATTTAGATTAATTTATTGTTTTCGAAATCTAGTCAATTTCAAAAGCTGACAAAAATTAAAGTCAAGATGGTCGCGCGTCTGCGTGGGCTTTACTTTGTTTGTCAGTTAGGTAAGACTAGAACCTCGAAAACAAATAAAAAAAATGGAAAAGTTTCACGCTTTTTTCGTTTTAAAAAATTGAAATTATTTTTATTCATATATGTGCGACCAACCACGTTAAAAGGGCAAAGGAACATCTTATGCAAAAGTTATTAAAACTTTTCATTTTGGCAATTGTAGTATTGCCATTTAGCCACATATCTGTTATGGGGCAAAAAAAACTAACTTTGACAGGTGAAGTAAATTATTCACCAAGTGTATTTAATTCTGTTTATTCTTTAAAAACGCAAGAATTAGAAACAGAAGGATATACTGTCAAAGCTGATGCGGGCATAGCACTGATACAATTTGGTGATAATTACTCCAATAGTAATAAAATCAGTCGTTTGACCGCAACTTTTAGCCATTCAAATTTTGGAGAGAAATCAGCATTAAACTCTCTAACTTCTTTTGGATTAAATGTTGGAGTAGGATACAGAGCTAGATCTAATGAACCTCTATCAACTGAGGCTATGTCTGGTCTTACTTTAAAATGGCTTTTACTAAATGCAGCAGAAGACAACACTCTGCTACACCATCAATACATAGAATATTTAGCAGATGGTGTAAGATTTGGTAATTCTTATTATCAATCATTTGGTTTTGATTTTTCAAATACTATTACTCTTTCAGCAAAAATTGAAAGAACATTTATACATCCAAGATTCATAGTTGAGAAGGGATTGGTAAATGAAATAATTTATGCTATTGCATTACTACCTGGTATGTATGTTAATGCAACATTTTCTGAAGTGTCTGCACCGGCACTTGGTTTTGTTCTTGGAACATTGTATCAATATGGTATAACCGAGATAAAGAAAAAGAACAAATCTTGGCCATTTGACATCCCAAGTCCAGTAACTATGGATGAAATCAGTTTGGGAGTTACTTTTAAATTATAAAATACGGCTCTAAAAGTTTTAAAACAATTCTAACAGCAGGACTTCGGTTTTGCTGTTTTTTTTATAGAAAAAAGTATTTGTATAAGTTAAATTTTTTATAATATTTATTGTAAACACTTAAAAGACATTATATAATTCAGAATAACATTTAGTTAATCTCGTATTAAATCTTAATAAAATCTTGGTTAAAACTCGTTTCAACATCATCTATACATAGCATTTAGAAGTTTCATAATATATAGTTTTTGCAATAAGGTGTTTTTTTTATTTTTATTGTTATTTTTGTTTTTTAGTAATATAAATTATAATATGGATAATTTTGAAACAAACAAACTAAATAGTATGGTTATTGCTCCTTATATACAAGTAGCAACCGCCCTAATCGGAAAAACAAGAAAAATAGGCGGAAATCAATTTAGACATAATTGGTCTACGTTAGGAATACTTATAGACCATAAAATAATAGATGCACCAATATTAAAAGCATCCGTAATACACGACCTGAAAGAAGATGCCCCCGAAAGTTACTATCCAGGACAAATAAAATTAATAGATGCTGACGGCAATAAAGTAGTAGAGTTAGTAGAAGAACTATCAATAGGAATAGATGAAACAAAAGCAATGTATTTAGAAAGAGTTATACAAAGAGGCACCGAAGAAGCAAAAATAATAAAACTTGCCGATAGAATATCTAATTTAATAGATATACAATTAGGTATATTTGATGTTTATAAAATAAGGCAAACATTAGATGAAACAGAAAAATATATACTACCATTTGCTAAAAATATAAATGAAAATATGTATTTAGAAATGTCAGATTTAATAACATCTCGCACAAGATATGTAAAACGAACAATTGAACTAATTGCTAATGGTGTTATAGATAGATTAAAAGATATTATACGCAAGGACCTTAACATGGCTTTTATTAAAATAGAATCCGATATGAATTTAGAATCAATAGTCCGCAATGTTTATAGTAATATCTATGATTAAATAGAATATTTGTTTTTGCCATTTTTATATAATAATCTATAAAAAAAATCGTGCGAAACTTATTTCAGCGTTACTATTTTAAAACTGAAACGAGTTCGGAATGATATTTTTTCTAAAAAAAACTTATTTTTGTATATTATTTAATTAAAAAATACAAAAAAAGCATATATGAAAACTATATTGTTTATACTATTAATATTGCAAAATCCAACGAATATAAACACATTGCAAACAAATCACAATCTTTTATTTAATAATTTAGTAAATAATACAAAGGTTATGAATAGTAATAAAAATGAAAATAAAAAGCATCTAACTAATAAAATAATTAAGATTTGGATAGAAAGCGATGGCATACTAAATGCTACAGCCGAAATTAAAGATAGTAAAGAAGAACTAAAAATATCCGTATATAATATGTTAGGTAAAGAAGTTTTTAAAGTTTATCAAGGAATGCCGTTAAAAAAAGATGAAGATGGTAATTACAAATTTGTATCTTCTTCTCCAATAAATTTGTTTAACAATGTTTATATACTTGTGATAGAAGGAACAAGTTATAAAATAGCAGATAAATTTATTATATCAAGATAATACAAATTTAAAATCCCCCTCTCATTTATAAAAAGAGAAGGGGAATTGCAAAATTAATTTTTATTAAATTATTTTTATAAAACTAATTTGCAATAGCAATGCTTTTTAATTTGTTCTCAAGTTCTTCTATGATAGTATCAAATCTTGCTTCTGATATTAGTTTGTCGCCGATAACAACATTCGGACCTATCCCACAATTTTCCATACAAAAACTTGGTTTAACATTAACAATGTCACTTAAATTGTGTATTATTACGTAGTTCATTAACTTCTTTAAAATATCCTGTGAGCCACGCACAAAACAATTCGTTCCGATACAAACGCTAACATTTATTTTGCCGTCACCACTATCAAATGCAATGTTAGTATTTATACGTTTGCGAGAATGATAATGTGTATGTAAAGAATGATGTGCTTCTTTTCCTCCAATGTCGCCAATATGATTTTTATATAAATTAGTTATATCTTCGTTTTCTTGTGACTTGTGTAAGTGCATCATTTTATCTGATTTGTATAAGCCATCTGTTCTTGCTTTTCTAACTTCGGGTTTGAAATATACGGGTTGTCCTGCTCCGCCAATACAACCGCCAGGACAAGTCATTACTTCTATGAAATCAAAATTAACTTCGCCTGCTTTTATTTTCTTAATTAATTCTTTGGCGTTTTTCAATCCATGCACAACAGCAATTTTCACAGGCATTCCTGCTACTGTTAGTTCGGCTTCTCTGCAACCATCAGCACCTCTAACTTCGTGGAAATCTATTTTTTCTAATGGTCTATTTTCTATTTTTTCTACAACATATCTTAATGCTGCTTCAGTCACTCCGCCGCTATTTCCGAATATAACACCTGCTCCTGTTTTTTGTGCAAACGGCTCATCAAAACCATCTGGTTCAAGTTCAGAAAACACGATACCTGACTGCTTAAACATTATTGCTAATTCTTGAGTAGTAAGAACATAGTCATTATCTCGCATTCCATCTGTTTCAAATTCAGGTCTTCGTGCTTCTACTTTTTTAGCAGTGCATGGCATAATAGAAACAACTACAATTTGTTTAGGATTGCAATCTAATATTTTAGGCAGATACTTTTTCAAGATGCTGCCGAACATTGCTTGCGGGGAACGACAAGTAGATAAATTGTTTAATAATTCAGGGTAATATTGTTCTACATATTTCACCCACGCAGGACAACAAGAAGTAAATAAAGGTAAAGTTCCGCCACCTGTTTTTCGTTTAATAAACTCTGTTCCTTCTTCCATAATAGTTAAATCAGCAGTGAATGATGTATCATATACGCTATTAAATCCAAGCATTCGCAATCCTTTTGATAATTGACCTGGAAGTATTGAGCCGATAGGCATACCAAACTCTTCGCCAATAGCAACTCTGACAGAAGGAGCAAAATGTCCTATAACAATTTTATTTGGGTCGTTTATTGCGTTCCATACTTCTTTAATTTCAGAACGAGGTAATATTGCTCCCGTAGGACATACTCGGCTGCATTGTCCACAATCTACACAATCCACTTCGGCTAATCCTTTACCGAATGCAGGAACTACGGTTACATTTGCTCCTCTGCCTGAAAAATCAAGCACACCTATACCTTGTATTTCATCACATGCACGAACACAATCTCCACATAAGATACATTTATTGGGGTCTCTTACTAATGCTAACGAGGACAAATCTAATGGTTTTAATGTCTCTGAATTGGATTTATATCTTACTTCTGTGACATTAAGTTCTTTTGCCATAGTTTGCAATTTGCATCGCATTGATTTAGCACACGTAGTGCAGTTATGATATTCTGATGCCAACAACAACTCTATTATATTTTTTCTAATAGTTCGTAATTGTTGCGTATTGGTATAAACTACCATACCTTCTTCTGGCGGAAGTGTGCAGGAGGTTTGTATTCCTCGTCCTTCTATATTTACAACGCACAATCTACATGCTCCATAAATACTTAATTCTGAATGATAGCAGAAAGTAGGCAAATTGATATTTGCATTTCTAATAACTTCTAATAAATTTCTTTCATTATCGAAAGATATTTGTTTCCCATCTATTTTTAAAGTTTTCATTTTCTATCTTTAATTTACTACAAAAATACTAATATTTTGTTAATAGTTATATAATACTTCTTGTCACTGTTAGGCAATTTATCGGAGAGGCAATCAAATTATTAAGAACATTTTTTGAATTCCAAAAATAAAACTTTCTGCATTCTGTTATGCTGAATTTATTTCACCATCCCCTAATTAAATTAAGCAATATTTAGTATATTTGCAAAGAGTTTTTAATAAATTAAAAAGAAATAAAAAATGAATGTAAAAGTATGTAAAGTTTTTTTAATAATCTTATTATTAAATGTGTTAAATGTAAATCTTAATTGCAAAATGTTTGAATATTCTGATTGGTTTCGTCCTTTTTGGGCTGATATGCACTCTACAATAACCTCAACAGAACTTGCTTGGGCATTTAATACCGAAGAATATAATTATGGCGAAAAAATTGAAGGATATGGATTAAATAAAATATTTTCGTTCTCAAATATAGGATTAGACCTTCCTTTGTTTAGTTGTAATTTTTATAATGGTAATAAATTTGGATTTGGATTAACTTTGCCTTTTATAGTTGATTGTTGGGTAGATTATTTTGAAGCATCAACTTCTCCCGTAATAAACACTTCTTATAGGATGGGTGCGCCTGAAATTGTTTTTATTCATAGATTTAACGAGGCATTGTGGATAATTAGGAATTATGCAATAAAATTAACACCATTTAAACACGAAAGCACGCATTTGGGAGACGAACTTACACTTTATAGAAAGGATTCAGAAATGGCAATAACACGAGTTAATGTTTCTTATAATTATTACGAGTGCGGCTTAACAATTAATGACCCTGACGGCTCAACGGATGAGAATCATTCTTTGCGTTTATCATTTATGAGTTTAATTAATCCTCAAAAGGGGTGGTATACTATTATGCCATTTGAGGGCGACACTTCACTTGTTAAATATCCAACAACTAATTACGAGTTTTATGTTCAGTATCAATATCAAACCGCAACAGATAAAAAGTGGCATATTCAGGGTATATTTTCTGCGGAGTGGCGTAATAGGGTGCGGTATGATTATCCTTTTTCATACAGCGATGCAAGTGTGTTTCAGACAGATGCTTGGAAGATAGTAGAAGATATTTTTAGTTATGTAAATCTTAATGTTGCGGCAGGAATAAGATATAATAATCCTTCAATAATGCGTGATTACAAAGTTGGTTTAGCGGCTAAACTTTATAATGGTATCAATCCATATGGTCAATTTAGGTGTATTCCTTTCTTTTCTAAAATAGGAATAGCATTATTGTTCGAAAGGTAGGGGGATATTTATTTTATATTGCGAGCAAGTATTAACACGGGGGCTTGCCCCCGTGTTAAAAAAGATTAAAATGTTGTTAAGTTGTATGTAATTTTATTGCAAAAATGTGCTATATTTGTGATAAAGTTATATAAAATATTAGTAAAATGAACTCATTTAATGTAGATTTAGTTGTTATTGGTGCTGGTCCAGGAGGATATGTTGCAGCAATACGAGCAGCACAACTTGGTTTGAAAACCATCTGTATAGAAAAAGAACATCTCGGTGGCATTTGTCTTAATTGGGGCTGTATTCCTACCAAAGCATTATTAAAAAGTGCTGAAATTTATAGTAATTTTCAAAAAGCATCTGAATTTGGTTTGGAAGTTTCTGATGTAAAAATAGATTTTCCTAAAATAGTTCAAAGAAGTAGAAGTATTGCAAATAGGATGAATCAAGGTATAGCATTTCTGTTTAAAAAATATGGTGTGGAGCATATTGCAGGAGCGGGTTATATTAAATCATCTGATTGCGTGGAAGTTAAAGATATTGCAGGTAATGTAATAAGTGCAATTCATACAAAGAATATAGTCATAGCAACAGGTTCGCGACCAAGAATGTTCGCAGGAATAGATGTAGATAGAGATAAAATAATTACAAGTAAAGAAGCAATGATGCAAGATAGAATACCTGATTCGTTAATAGTTATGGGAGCAGGAGCAATCGGTGTTGAGTTTTCTTATTTTTATAATGTTTTAGGAAGTAATGTAACTATAATTGAGATGCAAGATAGGATATTACCAATAGAAGATGCAGATGTATCCAAAGAATTAGAACGACATTATAGAAAAAATAAAATAAAACTATTAACAGGCACAAAAGTATTATCAGCAAGTAAAGTTGGCGATTTAGCAGAAGTTAGAATACAAAAGAAAGACGGAAGTGAAGAGATATTAACCGCATCATTAGCATTAAATGCAATAGGAATACAAGCAAATATAGAAAATATTGGTTTGGAAAACATAAATGTAGTAGATGTTAAAGGGTTTTTGCCGACAGATAAAGATTTGTTAATTGCTCCTAATGTATATGCAATCGGCGATGTTGCAGGTGCTCCTTGGTTAGCACATAAAGCATCAGCAGAAGGTATTGCAGTAGCCGAGCGTATTGCAGGACATCAAAAAGAAATTGATTATATGAATATACCAGGTTGTACTTATTGTCATCCTCAAGTAGCATCAGTCGGAATAACAGAAGCAAAAGCAAAAGAAATGAATTATGATATTCGTATAGGTAAATTTAACTTCACTGCAACAGGTAAAGCACACGCAATAGGTGATGCAACAGGTTTCGTAAAGTTAGTTATAGATAATAAAACAGATTTGTTATTAGGTGCTCATCTAATAGGACCCGATGTTACAGAATTATTAGGCGAATTATGTTTAGCAAAATCAAATAATATTAAAGTGCAACAAATACATAATACAATACATTCGCATCCTACTTTGAGTGAAGCAATTATGGAAGCCGCCGCACAATCGTTAGGAGAATGTGTGCATTGTTAGAGTTATATAAGAAAACTTATTTCAGCATCCCCTAATTTTACTAATAATTTACTTGCAAGTATTAACACGGGGGCTTGCCCTCGTGTTAATTTGTTATTAAAACTTAATGATTTGTTATTAAAACTTAATGATTTGTTATTAAAACTTAATGATTCATTATTAAAACTTAATGATTCATTATTAAAACTTAATGATTTGTTATTAAAACTTAATGATTTGTTATTAAAACTTAATGATTCGTTATTAAAACTTAATGATTTATTAGAAAAACTTAATGATTTATTAAGTTTTAAAGGCAATTTATTAAGTTTTAAAGGCAATTCATTAAGTTTTTCTAACAAATCATTAAGTTTTAAAGACAATTCATTAAGTTTTAAAGGCAATTCATTAAGTTTTAAAGGCAATTTATTTATAAAAAAAGATGTATATTGCATTTAAATAAATATAAAAAAGGTGAAAACAATGAAAAAACAACTAATCACAATTCTATTTTTAATATCTGTTCCTAATTTATTTTCTTTTTCAGGCGGAAATGGAACTGAAGCAAGCCCTTATCAAATATCAACAAAAGCACATTTAGAATTGCTCGCCGATAGTGTAAATAATTCTGCTCCTCCTCCTGCTGATAATTGGAGTAAAGATAAATATTTTATAGTAATAAACAATATTACTGACCCTATTATTACTATTATTGGCAGGAATACTCGTAGATTTGAAGGTAATTTTGATGGGCAAAATTATACTATTACTTTGGCTATAAATATGTCAATATTATCTGTTGCAGGTTTGTTTGGTAGTGTATCAAGTGCTGTTATTGAAAATGTTATTGTAAATGGATATGTGAGTGGAAATATGGCTGTAGCGGGAATAGTAGGACATAGCGGAGGAAATACATCAATAAAAAAATGTATAAATAATGCAAATGTTAGTGGTGATTCTTATTATATTGGTGGAATTATAGGTTCAGTAATTGAAAGTATGTCAATAACAGATTGTATAAATATGGGGAATGTAAGTGGTCCTTATATGGTTGGTGGAATTGCAGGTTCAACAGGACATGTTGGAGGAAATACATCAATAATAAATTGTATAAATATAGGAAATATAAGTGGTGATAGTATTATTGGTGGAGTTGCGGGACGGATTTATAATACATCAATAACAAATTGTATAAATGCGGGTTATGTTAAAGGAATTACAGGAATAGGCGGGATATTGGGGATTCGTCCTAATGTAATAGGTGCAACAACATATATAACCATAGAAAATAGTATTAATACGGGCGTAGTTGAAGGAACAGGTAGTGTAGGTGCTATATTAGGTATGATAGTTGGAATGTCAACCATAACTTTTATTAATTGCCATTATGATAAACAATTTTGTATTCATAAAGGCGTAAATGGTGAAGATGTTGCGGGGGTTTCTGGTCATATAACAAGAAATATGGTTGGCAGAAAATTAGCATCTTTGCTTGGCGATACTAATTGGACTTATGTAGAAGGAGCAACCTTAATAGAATGTCTTTATCCACAATTAAAAACATTAGACCATACCGATGCAAGTAAAGTCGGTGCCACACCGATATTTTTGTATGATGGGATTAAGGATTGAGAAGGAGTGATGCTGAAACAAGTTCGGCATAACATACATTTTATTTAACAAAATATTTATATATTTGCTTTAACTTTTAATTTAGTTTTAGACATAATTACACAAAAAAAATACAAATATAAGAAAATAAAATGTAAATGTTTAAAAGACACTATAT
>WRLB01000029.1 GCA_009777815.1 Bacteroidota bacterium | reverse complement strand
GATAATTTCACGAAGTTTAAGTTAGCGATAGAAAATTCATTATTAAAGACAGTCCGAAAAGAGAACAAAGGCGAATTAAAAACATTACTAAATCTAAAATTCCAGACATTCAAAAACCATAATCTATGACAGAGGAAAGTATAAAATATCTGTCCTGCCGAATTCGTTTCGGTATCCCTACGCATAAAATAGGATGCCGTATAAAACACATATTTTCTAAAAAAAGTTTATTTTGCATCATTATTTACAATAAAAAATTTATTATTATGAAAAAACACTCTATTATTCTATTATTGCTTTGCATACAGATTGCAAACGCTTTTCCGACTATAACGGAAATTAATCCTGCTATTGATTCTTTAATGAATCGGGTAAATATTGATTCGCTGGAATCAAAAATTAGATATTTGCAAAATTTAGGTCCAAGACCAGCCCAAACATCTCATATGAATCCAAACAATACAGAAGGTCATAAACAATATCTAAACAACATAGCAGCAAAAAATTGGTTGTATCAGCAATATGAAAATATTGGCAACTTGGATGTTTATTTTCATCATTTCTTACCTGAAAGCCAATGCGATACTATTTGGAATATTGTGTTTAATGATACTACTTTTTTTACTTTGGATACAGCAAGAAATGTGGTCGCCGTTCAAATAGGAACGGAATTTCCTGATGAATATGTTATTGTTTGCTCACATTTTGATACATATTCAAATGGTTCTCCGCTTTCAACTCCGGGAGCAGATGATAATGCGAGTGGAACTTCGGGAGTGCTTGAAATAGCAAGAGTATTAAGTCCACATTCCTTTAAGCGTTCAATTATTTATTTGAATAATAATGGTGAAGAATTGGGAATAAGTGGTGCTGCTTTATTTGCTTATTATTGTAAAGAAAATAATATAAATATTTCGGGTGTTTTTAATTTGGATATGATTGGTTATAATCCTATTGATATGCCGTTGAAAATATTTTATAATGATAGACCGCCGATAAACAAAGATCTTGCTAAATATTTTGATGAAGTTTCTGCTTTGTATTTGCCCGATATTCCTGCATTGCCAAATCAAGATGAAGACACTAATAGTGGCAAACAAGGTATGGGTGATTGCTTTATGTTTATTAAATACGATTATCCTGCTATGTATATGGGAGATGTGCTTGGATATGGATTAGACGGATGGTTTTCTGCTCCACCTTGCTATCATCAAACTTGCGATACGATAGGTATTGGCAAAGAAGATGCAGGAGTAAATAGTATGGAATTAGTGAAAGCATATACGCAAACGGCATTAGTAGCGATTGCCGAACTTGCCGAATTAGATGATAATTCTATAAAAGAAGAAAAACCTATTAGTTGTGTTATTACTCCTAATCCAACAAGCGGAACAGCAACATTTACATTATATTTTGACGATGTTGGGCATCTTACAATAACACTTAATAACGTTCTCGGACAGGAAATTATGGAACTAAATAATTCTTTTGTAGATACAAAAACATTTATAAAAACATTTTCACTTTCACATTTACCAATTGGCGTTTATTATTTAAAAATAATACACAATGGCAACGCAATAATAGAAAAAATAGTAATAGAAACATAATCTGTCATTCCGAACTTGTTTCGGCATCTACTAATTATATACGAGGAGATGCAGTGTCAAACACGATATGGCAGATAAATATATTTTCACAAAAAAAATCCGTATTTTTGTATTTTAATTCAATAATAGATTATTTTATGCCGAGAGTATTTATAGAAGGTAACCATAATTCGCAAAGCGATAGTAAAGAATATAAAGACGCTGAGTTGTTAGGAAAAAAGCTCGTTGCCTTGGGCTATACTGTTGTTAGTTCCGCAAGAAAAGGTATATCGGAAGCAGTTTTCAAAGGGGCAGAAAAAGAAAATAGCAATTCCATTAGAGTAGCAATAGATTGTGCAGAAATCAACCTACCCAGAAACAATAAATTTTCAAAAGAAATTATTGCAGATAATTATTTTGATATGAAAATGAAAAATTGTATTAATTCGGATGCATTTATTTTTCTACCTGGTAGTTTTTCTGTTTTATGTAATTTAGCCATTGTATTGCAACTCAAAAAGTTAGAACTTATGGGCAATAAGCCCTTAATATGTGTGGGCGAGCAATTAGAAAATATTTTAGAGTTGTTTAGTTTTTACAATGAAGATGTATTAGACATTTTTGATAAATTATTTTTTGTGGATGACGTTGACGGGGCGGTTAATGTATTAATAAAAAATCTAAAAAAATAATATTAAGTAACCTTAAAAACGTTATGCCTAATTCATTTCGGCATCTCCTAATTAGAGTAGAAGTTGCATAAAATTAGGGGAGGCAGAAACAAGTTCGGTATAACATTTTTAGAAGTAAAACTATTTTTACATATTCTTTTTGCGAATAAAACGTAACTTCCATACTAATAATAATGCTTCAAAAACTATTTTTTTATTCATTTTAGAATTGCCACTCCGTCTGTCTTCGAATATAATTGGTATTTCTTTTATTCTTCCACCTTTTTTCCATACTTTATAATTCATTTCAATTTGAAAACCATAACCGTTAGAACGTATTTTATCTAAATTTATCTTTTTTAGCATTTCGGTTCTAAAGCATTTAAAACCGCCTGTTGTATCTTTTATTGGAATGCATGTTATTATGCGAGTGTATAAACTTGCACCATAACTCAAAATTAACCTGCGCAGAGGCCAATTAACTACATTCATACCCGTTAAATACCTTGAACCGATAACTAAATCATTATCTTTAATTGCATCTAAAAAATTAGGAATCTCATTAGGATCATGCGAGAAATCTGCATCCATTTCGAAAATATAATCAAAACCTTTATCAATACAATATCTAAATCCATCACAATATGCTGTGCCTAAACCCAACTTACCTGCTCTTTTTATTATATGGATTCTGGGGTCGTTTTGCATCATTTTTTCTACTGCTGCTGCTGTCCCATCGGGCGAATTATCATCAACGATAAGAATATTTATATCGCTAACTATACCTAAAACTGATGTTATGATACTACTTATATTTTCGATTTCGTTATACGTTGGTATTATTACTATTGTTCTCATATTTTTATTAATTATGCAATACTTTTTACAAAAATACAAAAAAATAAAAAAACATAAGAATGTTTTAAAATTTCTTTATTTTACGCTGAGAATTTCTATAAAATAAGTGAATTCTGTAACAAGCACGACATAATATTTTTGAAGGTGACGTTTCATTTATCCATAAGTATAAAAAGCGAACCACCTACTATTAGTGCTACTCCAACTATTAATTTCCAACTAAATGGTTCTCTTAAAATTAAAAATGATAATATTAACGTAAATACTATGCTCAATTTATCTATAGATGCTACTCTCGATGCAGCACCTATTTGTAATGCCTTGAAATAAAACAACCAAGAAAATCCCGTTGCTACAGCCGATAATATTAAAAATAACCAATTCTCTTTTGTTAAATTTTTAATGCCACCTACACTATCAGAAAATATAACGATTCCCCATAGCAACAAGATAATTACACAAGTTCGTATTGCTGTTGCAAGATTAGAATCTACATTTTTTAGTCCTATTTTTGCAAATATAGTTGTTAAAGCAGCAAATACTGCCGATAATATAGCATAGTATTTCCACATATTACAACTCCCTCCTTAATCTTGCTACAGGGTATTTTAGAGTTTCTCGGTATTTTGCTACGGTTCGGCGAGCAACATTATAACCTTCTTTATTTAGTATTTCTGTTAATTTTTCATCTGAATAAGGTTTATTTTTTGGTTCAGATATTATAATTTCTTTTAGGCGATTTCTTATAACTTTGGTAGAAATAGCAGCACCATCATCCATCGTTAGTGCTTCACTAAAAAAGAATTTTAGTTCGTATATTCCCGTAGATGTCTGAACATACTTATCATTTACTACTCTACAAACAGTAGAAACATCGAAAGTCGTATCATCGGTAATATCTTGGTATTTGAGTGGTTTTAGATTGCTCCAATCATTAAGAAAAAAATCTCGTTGACGCTGAACGATAGCAGTCATAATCATTAACATTGAAATTTTTCTTTGTTCAATAGCATTAACAAAATTCTTTGCTTTTTCTAATCTTTCTTTCATCCATTCTCGGGTGCTTCTATTATAATTTTTGCTATTTTTTGCTTCTTCTAACATTTTTTGATATGTAGGGGAAACTTTTAATATAGGAATATTAGCATCATTTAAAACAATTAAAAAATCATCGTTCTTATGGTCATAATTGACAATAAAATCAGGGATTATCGTGATGTTTTCATTAACATAATTACCGATACCGGGCTTCGGATTAAGTTTTTTTATTTCGTCTATTGCTGCAACAATTTTTTGTTCAGTAATACCTAATTTTGTTTTTATTGGGTTAAAATGTTTCATAGAAAACTCTTCAAAATAATCAGTAACAATTATTAAAGCAACTTTAACATTTTCATTTAATCTTGCTTTTGCTTTTAATTGTGCAATCAGACATTCTCTTAAATCCCGTGAAGCAATACCTATTGGTTCTAATGTTTGAACTATTTTGATATTTTTTTCAATATCTTTAATAGTTACGGACTCTAATATTTTATTTTCATTTTTACTTTTAATATTTTGTGGATTAACTTCTTTTGCTATATCTTGATAATTATTTGCTATATCTAATAATGTATCTACGCTTTGTGGATTTAATTCATATAGTTTAGCAGGATTTATGTTTTTATTTTCTGTTATTTGATTTTTTAACTCGTATTGTGCTTTTTGTATATTATAGTTATGCTCCGCTATAAGCGAATTAACTTCCAATAACATATCTTTGTTATTTATTCTTAAATATCCATCATCTTCTAAATTTCCAGCAATATAGAGTGCTATTATTTTATCAACAGTATTTAAATTTAAAATATTAATTTGCTCTGCAAGTGAATCAAATAATGTAGTTTCACTTTTAATTTGAAAACTTTCGTAGTCCTTATCGCTATCGGTCAAGGAGTTTGGAGTAAAATCGTCATCGTCTTCCCATTGCTCATCGTAATAATCATAACTATCTTCTTCGTCTTCTATGGGGACAAAATCGTCATCATATATATGTTTGTTAGAATTATCATCTAAATTATTGTTGTTTAGATTTTTTTTATAATCACTTGATAATTCTTTTATTTGGTCAGGAGCAGGAGCATTTATATCTATTGTCTGTTCTAACACGGTATCTAATTCGTCATTAAACTCTTCTAAAAATGGATTTTCATCTATTTCTTGCTTAATGGCGGCTTCTAAAGCAGTAGTGGGCAATTGCAATATTTTTAATAATTGCATTTGCTGTGGCAGTATAGTATGTTTTAATGATGTTTTAGTTGTTAAAGTATTTTTTCCCAATTTTAGTCCTGCATATTATAAAAAAACAATTTTTATCAAATAAATCTTATGCAAAATAATAATTTTTTAAATAAAAACTTTGTTAATGATATTAGATGGTCTGTAGAATAATGTGGTATAGCATTTTATAGATTATCAAAACAAATTCTTATAAAAAATTAAGAACAAAACAAGTAATTTTTAAAAATAGATAAAAATAGAAAATTCTGTATTTTGCTATACCGAAACGGGTTCGGTAGGACAGAATATGGAATTTTCTATTTTTACTTTTACACAATTAACATTGCATCACCATAGCAGTGAAAACGATAATTATCTTTAATTGCTTTTTTATATGCTTTTAGCACATTGTCTTTTTCGCCGAATGCACAAGTAAGCATTAGAGATGGTGATTCAGGCGGATGAAAGTTTGTAAGAAATTTAGTAACAATTTTAAAAGCATAAGGTGGATAAATAAATTTATTAGCCCAACCTCTATTAGGTTTCACTTGTCCAGTTGTTAGCACTGACGACTCTAATGCTCTAACTACACTACATCCTACCGCAAAGACATTTTTTTTGGCTTTTAGTGTCTTATTTATCATTTCTGCCGCTGCCATAGATATTTCAAAGTATTCGTGATGCATAGCATATTTTTGTAGATCCTCAGTCACTACTTTAGAGAATATTTCTTGTCCGATAGAAAGATTTATATATGCTATTCTTACACCTTTTTTTTCTAATTGGTGTAGCATTTCATTTGTAAAATGCAGTCCCGCTGTCGGTGGAGCAATCGAAGGCATTACTTTGTTACTTGCAAATTCTGTTTGGTATAATTTTTTATCAAAATCTTCTGCTTCTCTGTCTATATATTTAGGAAGAGCCATTTTGCCTATTTTTTCTATAGCATCAAAAACATTTCCTTTGCAGGTTACTTTAAGCGTTCTGCCTCCTGACGTTGTATTTCCTATTGCTTCGGCATAAAACTTGTTGCCATCAAAAAATACTTTATTGCCTTCTCTAAGTTTTCTTGCCGGCTCAACAACTGCATCCCAAAGATTTTCTTCTTCAGTTTTCAGTTCTCTAACGAACAACACGTCTATTGATGCGTTAGTTCTTTCTTTTATAGCAAACACTTTTGCTGGGAAAACTCTTGTTTCGTTCAAAACGAGGGTGTCGCCTCGCTGAATCATAGACATTATGTCTACAAATTTTTTATCTTGGATGTCCCCTGTTTCTTTATTTAGGAGCATCATTTTTGACGCATTCCTCGGGTCTATCGGGAATTTAGCGATAGATGTTGCTGGTAATTTATATTTAAAATGTGATAATCTAAAAGTGCTTTTCATATATTATTTTGATTATACTAAACAAAATATTCTGTTACGATTATTTTAAAAAAATACAAAAATACGGTTTTTATTTTAATTGCCACGTATTTTAACACGGGGGCAAGCCCCCGTGCTAAATTACTTAAATCACTTCACTATAAAACTTTTTATTTGCGATATTTTGTTTGTCGTCATTCGCAAAAAGTATGCACCCGTATGTAAATCCAAATCGTTAATTGTAATCGCTTGAATTCCTTCATCACAATACTTATTTATAGGTGTTGCAATTGTTTTCCCCCTAGCATCAACCAAATCAATCCTAACATTGCCCGAAAATGGATTATCAAAAATGATATTTATATAATCAGTTGCAGGATTCGGAAACACATATAAATCCATATTTAGTTCTTCATTTATATTTGTTTCTTCTAAATACTTCATTATTGCTTGTGCGTTAATTTTGCCCCAACCCCAAATGGGACTTTTATTATCTTTTGCATTTCCTGTCCATTGGTCGTTAATTGCTGTTATTCTAATAATTTCTTTTGCTTCTTTTTGTGTTAAATCGGGCTTTTTTTCAAGCATAAGTGCTACAATTCCTGCTACCATCGGCGAAGACATAGAAGTTCCACCTATAGATATAAAAGAATGATTGTTATCACTTGTTTTATCAAATATGTAAGTGTCATATCCTGTAAAGAAATTATTTTTAGCAGATACTACTTCAATTCCGGGAGCAGTTATATCGGGCTTTATCTTTCCATTAGTTAAAGGACCACGCGAAGAAAAATTTGCAATATCATTTATGCTTCCGTGATTTTGCCCTTGATATGGTCCTCCTGTTCTTGATATATAAGCACCTAAACATATAACTTCTTCTACGGTGCCAGGATGACTTATAGTTGAATTATTATCAGGAACAAAATTACTTGACATAGGAGTTCTATAATCCGTGCCGCTACTATTCCATATATCTACACTTATATTAGACCCCTTAACCACAATATAAAGAGAATCTCTTCCTTGTCCTGGTGCCATTTCACCAACCTGAATACAAATACTTGGTTTCTTATTCGGATACAAAGAAGCAGAAATACTTCCCATAGCAAAATATGTTTTTGGTCCTGCAGTTATTGGCATAAAGGTAAGTGTTTGTGGATTATCAGTATTATAAGATGCAAATTTTATTTGCTGATTGCCATTCTTATAATATAAATCGGCAGTAAATGATTTATTTTGCTCGCCCCAAATATCAAATACTACTCCTCTAAATGGAATACCAGATAAATAAACAACATTAGAAAAAGGAATATTAACAAAAAATGAATCATTATTCCCTAAATTTACTTTAGCGTGATGTTTAGTATCACCTTCATTTCCTGCTGCAATATTAACTATTTTACCTTTAGGATTATCTTGCAATAGTTCAGATAAAGCAATATCTTCTAAACTTTCGCCATCACCAGCATGATAAGTATAAGAAGAAGTTCCTAAACTATAATTAATACTTATCGGCTTACTAACAGAATCAGCATAACGGAACATATATGTTGTTGCCTCTAAAACGGTAGATAAATCGCCGCCTTCTAATTCTACGACAACAATATCGGCATCTTTTGCTACACCTGAATATGTTGCTTTTTCTGCTTTAACAGGACTTCCTGCAGCAATTCCTAATACATGAGTGCCGTGTCCTTCTGTATTTAAACTATATCTAAGAGTATTTTTAATCTCATTAGAATCAGTATATAAACGACCTAAACTCATACCTGCAGGAGGTGTTCCTTGTTTATTTGTTAGCCAAGCACGTTTTACTCGTGGAACTCCATTACTATCAGAAAACATAGAATGCCTAAAATCAAATCCCCAATCACCAACTCCTACAATAACTCCCTTGCCCGTATAAGAAGCATTTAAGTTATCGCCTTGATGCACTTTATCTACATTTGAAGATGCCAATGCTCTATCTAAATGCGGCTTAATTGCCTTTACGATGTCAATTTTCTCAACAAAAGCGTATTTAGTAAGTTCTTCTACATTTTTGATTGGCAACTGGATAAGTGCGACAGATTTTGTTTTAACAATTTCTTTTCCACCGAGCAGTTCAATATCGGATTTACTATAATCCGCATTTACTTTAACATATAACTTAATCATTTCATCGCCATCGGCATTTAATGGAAGATTTGATTTAGTTATTTTAAGATTTTCTTTTGCATATTTCTGAATTGCAAAGAAAGAGTTTGCATCTAATGTCATTTTATGATTATATTCTGCAAACAGATTAACCGAATAGCACACAAGAAATGCTGCTAATATGATTACTTTATTCATTTAATTTATTTTATATTATTATTAAAATCTTTGTTATACTTTCTTTTAATTGATACAAAAATAAGAAAAATAAATTAACAAAACACTAATTTATCTTAACAACATTTTGCTTGTATTTACTAATAATTTACTTGTAATTACTAATAAATTGCCTTTAAAACTTAATGAATTGTTAGAAAAACTTAATGAATTGTCTTTAAAACCTCATCTTTTATTAAGTTTTAGACAAAATTATTAAGTTTTTTAAATGATTCATTAAGTTTTAGACAAAATTATTAAGTTTTTTTAATGATTCATTAAGTTTTAAAGACAATTCATTAAGTTTTAAAGGCAAATCATTAAGTTTTAAAGACAATTCATTAAGTTTTACGAGCAAATTACGAGTAAATACGAGCAAATTACGAGTAAATACGAGCAAATTACGAGTAAATACGAGTAAATTACGAGTAAATACGAGCAAATTACGAGTAAATACGAGCAAAAAGTTGTTAAAAAGATGCTGAAATAAATTAAGTATGGCAGAGTAAATAATTTAATTAAGCAAATAATAACTATTTATTTTATACGATGGACGAAATAGTTTTAACACAACTAAAATTAAAATTATTAAAATTATTCCACAAAGATAATGATGTTCTATAGTGTTCGCTGTTAGAATATTCCAAATAAAATGAAATGAAATACTACACCATAGCGATTTAGTTTTTATATACATAATGCAAAGTAAAACTCCCGCAATAAATATATTTAGAAAATATATTATCGCAAAATCATAACTAATAAAATGCGCTAACGCAAATAGCAAAGAACTAATAATAATCGCAAGAATAGAGTTATTTTTTCTATAAATAGTTTGAAATATATATCCTCTAAAAAGAAGTTCTTCAATAAAAACAAGGAATAAAATAGTTAGTATTGTATTCATTTCAGGTATTGCAAAATGAAAAATGATATTTGATATTAGCAAAACACTAATAGTAGCAGAAAAAATACCAAGCACAATGTCTCTTATAGCAAATTTATCAAAATTAAGACCAATAGAATATAGCAATTTAGTATTTTGCACTTTATCTATAATAATTGCAGGTGCAATTAAAATAAATGCAATAAATAGAGGATTTATAAGATTTATATAATCAAGCAGAGTAAATGTAATACTTATATTGGTATTTAGGGCTTGAATTTGCATATAATTTATAAGTAAAAACGGCAAAGAAAGGAAAATAACCCCGATAATATATAATAAAATGTTAAGCATTTGCAAAAATAATAATAAAGCGTTAAATAAAAAGTAACTAATAAAATGATGTATTTTTAAAAATCCAAGCCGATGGATATTAAATAGTTCGGCGAAGACCAGCCACTATAATCCCTACGCCACGCAATGTCAAACTTAATAGGTAATCCTAAAAATATTGCCCTGATGCCCGTTCCCATACTTAAAAATATCTCATCGCCGTATTGCATTTCTTTTACTTTTATGTCTTTATTGAATGCAAACCCTGCATCACAAAATACATTTCCCATTATGCCTTGCACCACAAGTGGTAAGCCACCTGTTCCAAAAGCCAATAACAACGGAAAGCGATATTCGGCATTCACCATTGCAAAACTATTTGCATTATGATGAAATACAGCCCAACCTCGCAATGGCATTATCCAATTATTCATAAATGCAAAATCTTCGGGGTTATCAAGTTGAAAATTGCCCGACATATAATATGGATTTAACCAATTTTCTGTTCCTCCCATATAGAACTTTTGTGGATTTGCTCCCATACTAATTCCTGCACTACCTCTCAAAGCAAATGACATAAAGTGCGGTATTAACTCAAAATATTGTCTTGCATCGGCAACTAATGTGATAAATTCAGAAGAAATATTACCTAACTTTGGAGAATATAGTGCCTTAAAATAAGCACGGCTACCCCGCGTAGGAGCATATATTCCGTTCAAAGAATTATCTAAAACATATTGTAATTCGGGAACAACAAGGAATTTATTTACAGATTCATACCATGGTATATCGGCATTCCGTTTTGCTGCATTTACTAAATTTAAATTCAATTCCACTCTGTCAAACAAACTAAAAGGATAAGAAGCACCAATTATAGCCCCCGTAGCACGATAAGAATAAGGATAATTCTTTGGCGGAATGCCTGCTTCATAATCTTCTATCCAATTTAAAGTATAAATGGACTGATTGTAAAAAGAAAAAGTGTAATCAATCAATTTAGCACTATAACTATATGCACAATATAACTGGCTATTTTCTAAACTTGACAAAAAATATGCTGCTAAATATATTTGATGATTGCCCATTATATCACTAAATAGTGCCGCTGTATTGCCTTGAACACCATAAAATGTGCTTATATAAGGATTCATAATAAACGCATCCAATGAAAAACTAACTTCATAATCTTTTTCTATAGTATTTCTGGCATCTATATCTACTTCTTTTATTTCTAAATTTTGTGTAGTTATAATATCTTCATTCGGCTTAATAAATTGTTGATGCTTGAAATCTGTTCTAAATTTGCCGTAATTTATAGGTGCATTTTGCGAAGTATTATCGGTAGTAGTGTCAGCAATATTTTCTACTATTGTGCTTATTTTTGTTCTTTCTTTTACAAAATTTGTCGGCGGAACAGAATCTATTGGCGTTTTATCAAAAATGTTTTTTAGTTGAAAAATATTATAACCGCCTTTTACTTGTGATGAAAAAATTAGATTATAGCCATCGTTAGTTATAGATATTTGTTTTATTGCATTTGCGGAATTTGTAAGTGGTATCATTGCTGAATTATTATCTTCCAAATCCATTTCATAAATATTGCTGATACCTGTTTCGTTTGCAACAATTAGTATTTTTTTTGCATCAGGAGAAACAGCAATACAGGTTTTATTTACGTCAGGTGTATAAGTAATTCTATTTATTTTTTGTGTAGCAATATCTATGCTATATACGTCTGTGGAATTGTAATTATGCTTCCATATTTCAATTTTATCTGCCGAGTTAGTAGTTGTTAAATCATCTTCTCTGTCCGAAATAAAGAAAATAGATTTAGAATCTTTTGACCACACGGGATAAGAATCAGAATACGCATCATTAGTGAGTTGTGTTGCATTTTTTGTAGCAAAGTCGTAAATAAAAATATCTGATTGGCAATTTTTTATTCCGACAAACGCTATATATTTGCCGTCAGGGGAGCAATTAACAGATGATATTGATTTCATACCGAGCAGTATTTTTTCATATTTTTTTGTTGCTTCGTTTATAATAAATATAGCATCTTCGCCGCCTGATTTAGCCGAAATAATTACTTTTTTATTATCAGGAGTCCAAGATATAGAGGGCGTAAGAACGTTTAATTGCTCAAAATCCAATTGCCTCGCACTTGAAACTAACTTTTTTGGATTGAACGTTTTTTCATTATAATTTTCAACTTTGGCTGAAAACACAGAAAATATGCCACCATTTCTGTCTGAAATAAAAGCCATCTTCTCGCCATTAGGTGATATTGCAGGTGAAGAAAAATAATAACAATTATCTTTTTCGTGATTAGTAAGCACATTTGCAAACTCCTTTGGCGAACTATATATCGCTATATCGGGGAAATACCATTTCTTTATTTCAGTTTGCCAAAATTCTGAAAAATCTTCTAAACTCATACCAAAACTACTCCTAAAAGATGTTTCCAGTCCCTTAAATATTCTTAACTTGTTCATAAACTCTGTTACCTTGCCCTTACCATATTGTCTTTCTATAAAGTAAAAAAACGTTTGCCCCACGCGATAAGCATTATAGCCCGATATTCTATTTAACTTCGGCAACGATTCATTTATAGTTAGATTTCGCATATACATATCTGTTTCAATATCCATTCCGCCTAAACTTTCATACTCTGCGAATCCTTCATTAATCCACAAAGGTATTTCTGCTACGCTTGTTGTTATTGCTGTTTGGAACGTTCCGCCATAAAACATATCATTAATTACAGCGTGGACCAACTCGTGATGTAATACATGACGAAGTTGAGAATAACTTCCCTGAAACGGAACTACAATTCTATTCTTATATAGTTCTGTTACGCCGCCTATCCCTTGGCTTAAATACATATTAATTACATTTGTCTGCTGAAAATCATTGTGCGATTCATACACAACGACAGGAATACGTGCTGTTATTCGGTAGTTCAAAGTAGATTGGATATTCATTAAAGCATTTTCTAATGCGACAACAGAAAACTCTGCAAGTGCCTTACTACCATCATTATAATAAACATCAAAATGCTCACTTTCAATATATTTCCAATCAAAGAGCGTATATTGTTTTTTATTTTTACCAAATCTTTGTGCTTCTAAACTGCCAAAACACAAAAACAATAACACAAGAGCAATATAAAATATTTTCTTACTCATAATATAATTAGATAACAAATTAACTATTAAGTTTAAAATAATGAAAATACTCGGAACAATTTGTTTTTCTTTCTAAAAAAAAACGTATTTTTGTAACAAAAAAATTATAATTAGATAAAATGGTTATATCAAAATATTTAAAAAATGGAACATTAGCAATACTGCTATGTGCTACATTATTTTGTGTGGGCTGCACTTATAATGAATCGCCAACGTATTCTACTACTTACTCTGATACATATAGATTGTCTATATGGAGAAATGATTGGCAATCAGATGGTGAAGCAGGACATTGGTTCAAAAGATTCAGTATCCCCAATATTACTAAAGACATTGTTGATAATGGATTAGTTTTGGTGTATTATAAAAACTCTCTTAATAATTGGATACAACTCCCGTATTCTACTACATTGTATAATAATTATGGAATTCAATTTGCAGAAGAGATGTGGTTCGGTTATGCTATTGGAACACTGGATATAGATTATGTATATACCAATCCAGCAGATATGACACCACCACAATTATTAGAGATAAAAGTTATTCTTTTAAGGTTGTAAAAGCAAAATTAAATGAAAAACTACATCATCGTAAATTTTATACAATGTTATCTACATTTGCATTAAGAAGAAATAGGTTAAAATGTTATACTCTTCTCTGCCATAGATTCTTATTTTTTTGAGAGTGTTACCCAAAGGTTGATATTGTATTTTTATACATTTTATAAATTCAATGAAATTGCTTATTTTATTGAATTAGTATTTTTAAAATATCAAAAAAACAACCTATAAGTAACACTCTCCAAATTTTATTATTTTACGGCATTTAATTCTATCTTTTTGCCATCAAATTTAGCATAATGTGGAGCATTAAGCCAAGAACCAAGATTAATGTATGTTCCAAAACTTTTATCCGCTCTTTGAATATCTATATGCAATGCTTTATGGGTGTGTCCTATTACAATAAAATCATAATTTTGATTAATAATTTTTTCTGCAAAAGAAATAAGTTTGTCGTCTTTATTATCAGTAACATTAGTAGTATCGGTTCTATATTTTCTGCTTGATTTAGAACAAAATTTAGCAATTCCTATTGCTAATGTAGGATGAATAGTAGAAAATAAAAATTGGCAAGTTTTATTATTAAGTACCTTTTTTAGTATTTTATAACCATAATCTTTTGGCAATTTATCGTCTCCGTGTGTAAGGAAAAATTTCTTTTCCATTAGTTCTATATTCAAATCTTTTTTACTAATTTTTATACCCAACTCCTCTAAAAAAAATGTTTTGTGACCAAAATCGTGGTTGCCCATAATGTAAATAACATTAATGTTTTTAGATACAAAGTGTTCTAATTTAGCAAGTGTGCGATAGTAGTATTTCGGAATTGTAAACTTATATTCAAACCAATAATCAAAAATATCACCAAGCAGAATTAAAGTAGTGCAATCTTTTTCTATTGTGTCAAGAAAGTTTAAAAAACTATTTTCAATTATTTTATCTTGGTCTCTTTTATAGAAACCTAAGTGAATATCAGAAACAAAATATATCATATTATACATTATAAAACAAGAAAACTACTGATTAATAGCGCCTTCTTTTATCCATTGACGGACACCTTTTGTGTGGTTTTCTGTTATATTTTTCCTGTAAAAATAAGTATAATGCGGAACACCTTTTTCCTCCAATATCTGAACAAACCGACTTACATCTGGATTTGCAGGAATTATGAAATTTGCAACAGCAATTACTTGATGATATTCTATAAGGCAAATTCCACCTGCAAAATTAGCATAACTATGACAAGGCGAATAAGAACAGTTTTGCTCTAAAAAAGGTTTGACGTGCAGTAAATAACTAATGTTTTCTTCAGGAAAAACTAAACCTTCTTGCGAGCCAGAAGTCCAACTACAAGCAGAAAAAACAACTCCACCAACAAATAATAAAATCAATATAGCAACAAAAATTTTCATAGTTTTATGTATTAGTAATTATAAATTATGCAAAATTACAAAATTATAAAAATATTATTTTTGTATCTTAAAAAAATAATTTTTTAGCCAAATGTTGAAAGTCAAAAAATAACGCTGTAAGTTATTGATATGTAAACACTTAAAAATCACTATACAAAAATACGTTTTTTAAGAAAATTAGGTGATTACATACAATATTATAGTTAAGTCATAATAACGTCAAGTTAAGCCAATTAACACTTTAATTAACTCATAATAATATTGTTCTTGCGAGCCGTTAGTTTGGCTCGCAAGTGTAACAATATAATTGCAAAAACTATTCTTCGTTCTTAAACAATAATTGATAAAAATTCAAGCCCGTTGCAGCATCTTTGCCGCGAATCAAGTTTTCATTATCTTTGTGTATAATTATATCAAACTTGTCGTCTAATTTTATAATAGACCTAAATAATTTTGCTTCTTTTTTGACAGCAGGAACATTTATTGTAAATGTTTCAGCGATATCTAAATCATTTTCCTTTTCGTATTTAGTTTTGTGCAATTCTAATTCACTAATTACTTGAGGGGTGACAAACACTTCTTTAGCGAACTCGTTCCAAGCAAATTCATCATTTTCTTTGAAGTATTCCAAAGAAGTATGCAATAGAGCAGATGTTTCGGATTTGTCCATTTTATATGCCTCAGGAAGCGTGTGCGAGACAAAATCACAAACACAAGTCATTGTGTTTTTAGTTTGATAATAATCGTCTTTATAAGGAATTACATTAAGAAAACTTTCGCTCCAGTATGCAATTTCTTCGTTTTTGCTTCGTTTATCTAACAAACTAATTAGATAACCATTTTCTTCTTGGCTTGCAATATTGAATATTATTGCGCCTTTAGCCATCTTTGAGATGTTAATACCAGCATCTCGTTCTACGAGCAATTTATCATCTGCGGAGCGTATTTTCAAAAACGTATCAGCAGATTCTGTTTTAAATATTCCAATGGCATTCACTAACTCATCGTTAAAAATCATATCTTTAAAATGAGCAATAAATAGATTTCCGCCATTTACTTTTGGATTATTTGTTTTTTCGAATAGCGTTTTTGCTATTTTTTTTGACTCTGAAGTAAATGAATTTGACGAGCCAAACATCTGTTTTATAGAATTATAAACAGAATTATTATTTAGATTACTAAAATTATAAAGTTCGTTAGACCTAAATGGACTAAACATAAACTTTTGCAATACTTCTTCTAATTCACTTCCTATTGATGCTGTGGAATTAGATAGTATGAAAGTATCGCCCTTTAACTTGTTCCCAACGGAGTGTATTATTAAACTCCTGATGGATGCTTCTGAGCAAACGAACATATATCCTCCGATATATTATTATATATTATAAAAAAAATATTTATCTTAATAAACAATACATAATAACTCTCAAAATGCGTGCCAATTTTTAATTTTTAGTAAGTATTTTATTTTTAATAGAGATATGGGAAATGATTTTTGAAGCAATTATAGAAAATACAGATATTCATTGTTTTATAAGCAAAATATAATTAAATTTTGGCATCTAAAAAGTTATGCCGTGCTTGACATTTTTAGGATACTTATATATTATTTTTTCGTATTTTTGCAATTATGAAAGAAAACTGCAATCCCAAATATATAGAAAATGTAAAACCAATATCTATACACCTTGTAGATATGCCTGTTTCTAATCCTGAACTAATAGATAAAGATTTAGAACGTAGAATGGATACTGCACAGAAAATTGTATCTATTGCACGTTTTTTGCGCGAAAAATCTAAAATTAGAATCCGACAACCACTAAATAAAATACTTATTCCTATTAACTCACCTACTCAACGCAGAGATATACAAATGGTAGAAGACATAATTAAAGAGGAATTGAATATTAAAGAAATTGAGTTTATTACTGACGATAGCAACATTGTATCTAAAACAGCAAAGCCAAACTTCAAAACAATCGGCAAAAAGTTCGGCAAAGATACACAATTAGTAGCAAACGCCATAAAAGAACTTACTAACGACCAAATTAAAGAATTAGAAACAAATAAAAAAATTATAATTAGTGTTAATGTTTAGGTATAGAAGATTGTAAATAATGTATTTTTCTTATTTTTGCAAAAATGCGACTAATAAAATTATTATTTACTATTTTTTTGCTTATATGTAGTTACAGCATTGCCGCACAACAACTAACCATCGTTGCTGAAAAAGGCAATGGAGTATTGCAATTATTAAAAAAATATAAATTGCAAGGCAACTTAAAAAATATAGAGTATTTTCAAAAATTAAATGCTGATAAGTTTGATAGAAATGGCGGAGTGTTATTAAATGAAAGATATATAGTTCCTATTTCTGTTGTTAAGTTTGATGGACATACTATTCGTTCTACATTAAAAATAGATTATCCTACTGCGAAAAAAATAGAAGAATATAATCATCTCGTCCAAAATGCAAATGTAAAAAAAGGAAAATATCAAGAAACAAAAGAATTATGGGTGCCTTTTGAATTGCATTTAATAGATGCCAATTTAATCTCTGCAAAAAAAAATAATACCAATAAAAAAGATACTGTTCCTAAAATAGATTATTCATATCTACTCAAAGATGCTAATTATAAATTAAAAAGCAAAAAATTAAAAGGCTTTGCGTTTTATATTATACCAGGACACGGAGGACCTGACCCTGGTGCAGTAGCAAGTTATAACGGCAATAAACTCCACGAACACGAATACGCCTACGATGTAGCACTCCGATTAACTAAAAACTTGCGAGACAATGGTGCTGATGTTTATATGATTGTCCAAGACGCTAATGATGGCATAAGAGATGATATTATATTAAAAAATGGTGGAAAAGAAGTGCTGATAAATGGCGATAGCATTTCTAATATACAAATTGATAGATTAAAGCAACGAACCGATATTGTTAATGATTATTATAGCAAAAATAAAAAATTATATACACACCAACTTCTAATTGAAATACATATAGATTCTCGTAATGAAGATAAACGGGTGGATATATTTTTCTATCATAGAGAGGGTTCTAAAACAAGCGAAAAAATTAATAATTCTTTGCTAAAAACTATTGAACAAAAATATAATAAAGCACAGCCAGGACGCGGTTATAAAGGAAAGATATATGAAAGAGATTTATTTACATTAAGAAACACTACTTTAGATGCTATTTTTATAGAATTAGGCAATATACAAAACAATGCAGACCAACAACGTTTTCTAAATCCAAACAACCGACAAGCAATAGCAAATTGGCTACTCGACGGGCTTTTATCACATTATAATAAGTAGGCAACCTCTAAAAAACGTCATTCACATTATTTAACACGGGGATGAATCCCCGTGATGAATTATGAGATGCTGAAACGAGTTCAGCAGGACTTTTATAGATTTTACTACCGAGCAAAAGTGGACAAAATGTCACAACTCTTTTTCCAATTATTAGTAACGTTTTAGCAATTTATTTAGGGAACTCCCAATTTATCTGTTGTTTAAGCGATTTATATACCAAAAAACCAATTATATAATCGGTAAACCAATTATATAATTGCTTTTTCAATTATATAATTGGAAATTGCGTTTTATTAGCCAAAAACCAATTATATAAATTGGTTTTTCAATTATATAATTGGTTTTCCGATTATATAATTGCTTTTTCAATTGACAAAATGACAATTTTGTTAATAAATTGCTTATCCGATTTATAAATTGGATAAACGATTATATAATTAAAAAAGCATCACGGGGGCAAGCCCCCGTGTTAAATAATCGTTATTTTAACAAGGGGGCTTGCCCCCTTGCTGTATAATTCCTAATTTTATGCAGATGCTGAAACAAGTTCAGTATGACAGATTTAGATGTGCATATATAGAATTATTTATACTTTAAAAACATATAATAAGTCCATTATTTTGCAATTAAAATAGGACAAATATAATATATGAAAACAAATAATTAATTTTTAGATAATGCTACTAAATACTTATCAATTAGTTCTTTATCTTTTTCTTTATCGAGTTTGTTTTCAATAATTTTTTCTGTGGCAGACATAACTAAATCTGCGACTTCAGTTTTGATTGACTGCAAAGCGACTTTTTTATTTCTTTCTATTTCAGCAGTAGCATCGTTGATGATATTTTCTTTTTGTTTTTTTGCTTCATCGATGATTTGCTGTGCTTGAAGTAAAGATTGCTCTTTTGCTTTTTTTATAGTTTCGTCTATAACATTTTGTGCTTCAAGCATTTTTTGTGCGTGTTCGTTTGCGAGACGTTCCATTGTTTCTTTTTTTTCGTCTGCTTGGCTCAACGCACTTTGAATTAAACTTTCTCGTTCATTTATATTTTTTATGAAGTTTTTTCCTCCAATAAAATACAATACAACAAGAAAAAATAGAAAGTTTATTATAGACCAGAATAACAATCCTGGCTGAACACTAAGAAAATCCATAGTTCCTCTATTGATTACTAAAACTTTCCGATGCAAGAGTGCAGATATACCACACTCTTAATTACATCGTTAAAAAAATGCTATTACGTATTATTTCAATACCAGTAATAGACATATAACTGCCGCAAAGAAGGCAACACCTTCTATTAATGCAGCAGCAATTATCATTGTTGTTCTTAATGCATTTCCTGCCTCGGGCTGACGTCCCATTGCTTCTAATGCAGCGGAGCCGATACTTGATATTCCAAGTCCTGCACCTATAACAACTAAACCTGCGCCAATTCCCGCAGCCAAATAAGCAAAGCCAATTGCTTCCATTTATTTCTCCGTTATTATAAAAAAAATGATTAATTTAATTTTTACATTATAAATACAAAAATACAAAATTATTTCTAAATAAAAAAACTATTTTCTGCTATTCTGTGTTTGACACGGCATTGTATTTTTATAGTTCACATTAATTAAGTATTTTTTATTATATTTTGTGTAATAAATCTTATATTGCATATATATAAATTAATAATTATGAAAATAAGCAAAACTAATCATAATAAAAAAGAATTAATCCGACTTAATAAATATATTGCTGAAGCAGGGTTTACTTCAAGAAGAAAAGCCGATGAGTTAATACAGAACGGCGAAGTTAAAGTAAATAAAAAAATTGTTACCGAACTCGGAACTAAAATATTTACAGACGACAATGTCGTTGTTAGCGGGAAAACTATTTACGTTACCCATAAGCATATATACATTTTGTTAAATAAGCCTAAAAACTGCATAACGTCTACCTCTGATGAAAAAGGAAGGAAAACTGTTATGGATATTGTGAAAATGCACGATAGAGTTTTTCCTGTTGGACGTTTGGATAGGAATACTACGGGAGTGCTTTTATTTACTAATGATGGTGAATTAGCAAATGTTTTGATGCACCCTAAATATAAAATTAAACGTATATATAATGCAAAATTAGATAAAGTATTAACTTCAACAGATGCACAAAAAATTGCTAATGGTATTGATATAGGAGATAATATAGTAACTTCGCCCTGTGATGTTTTTATAGATCCTGAAAACAAGCACAAGGCAACTATAACTCTAACAGAAGGCAAAAATCACGAAATACGTAAAATGTTCGAAGCCGCAGGTTACGAAGTTAAATCATTAGATAGGAAGTATTACTATAATCTTTCTACAAAAGGATTAGCACGTGGGAAATATCGCTTTTTAGAAAAAAAAGAAATAAACGATTTAAGAAAACTTATAAAATAATATATAAAAATGGATAAACTATCAGATTTAATAAACATTGGGAAAGTAGTAGAAAAGCAACTAAACCAAGTTGGAATTAATTCATATAATGACTTAAAAAATGTAGGAAGTAGAATCGCCTGGTTAAAAATACAGGATGTAGATTCATCTGCCTGCTACCATAGATTATGCGGGCTTGAAGGAGCAATACAAGGAATAAGATGGCATAACTTATCAGAAAGAGAAAAAAAGGAACTTAAAGAGTTTTATAATTTGCATAAAATTTAGGTAATTGATGCAAAAATCTATTATTCTGTGTATAACACAAAATTCGCTTATTTATATGAATAATTTTTTAATCAAGTTCGGCATAACAGAATATACAAAAATACTTTTTTATAGGGGACTTATATTATGCGTATTTTACAATAATGGTTTTAATAACTTTACCTACTTTTTCTATTGTATCGGCGGCATCTTCTAACTCGTGCATAATTTCTTTTAATTTAATTATTTCAACAGCATCTGTTTCTGTTTTAAACAAATCTATAATAAATGATTCATAAATATCATCGGCTTCGTTTTCGAATAGATGCAACTGATTACAGTATTCTTTTAATGTATCGGCATCTTTTTTTAGTGTAGCGAGTTTTTTAACTGCTTTTTTTAAAATTTCTGCACCATCAATCAATATGCGTCCTAATTTTACAGCGCTTTCAGGAATTTTAATTGGATGATACATTACTATTCTTTTAGCACAACTATTAATGTTGTCTGTTACATCGTCCAAAGTATTTGCTAAATTATGGATATCTTCTCTGTCGAAGGGAGTGATAAAGGTAGTATTTAATTTCTCAAAAATATCGGCTAATAATCTATCACCACGTCTTTCTTGTTCTTTAATTTTTTTAAAAAGTTCTAATGCAGCATCGTATTGGTAGTTAGTTACGCATTCAGTTATTAAAGTTGATACTTGCATAATAATTTCTGCAAATTCTTCCAACAAGGGGAAAAACTTTGTTTCTTTAGGCGATAATTTGTTAAATATTGTATTATTCATCAAAAAACATTAAAAAATAAATACAAATATAATAATTTTTCAAAAAAAACGTATATTTGCATATTGTATAATTTAATATGAGGTTTTTTTATGAAATTATGTAAAATAAAAATCTTATTAACATTAGTAATTTTTTGTTTATTTGGCTATATAAGTGCTAATTATTCGGCATTGTATTCGCAATCAACTAATAAAAAAATATCACCAAAACAACAAAATAAAAAACCAAAACCAAAGTTTCCTGATAAATACTCATCACTTGATAACCCTAAAGCAGTAAAAACTATAACCGATGAAATGATTGAAAATAAAATAGAAAATATCAGACAAACATACATAAAAGGACTAATCGTCATCGGAAAACAAGATACAACAGAAGCAATAAAATACTTTGAAACCGCCCTAATTGAACTAAATAAGTTAGCAAGTTATCACATTGAAGATAATGAAATTTATATAGAATTGTTAAGCAATGTGATAGATGATTATGCAGCAATTACAAAAAATATAGAATCCCCCGATTTACTTATTTCGCCGAAATATAAAATAATTGAAAAAGATTCAACGGATAATTTAGTTACTACTGATAGCGTTATAGGTGATAGTGTAGAACATAGTAATTATACAAAGCCGCCGAGTGCTGATACTTCCGATAAATATATTTTTGCTATTCCGAATATAGACGAGTTGCAAATACCAATGGCAGAGAACCAAGCAGTAGAAAGGCAAATAGAAATACTGCTTAAAGGAAGTGGCAGAGGATATATCCCTCGTTGGATAGAAAGGTCAAGTAAGTGGTTCCCACTTATGCGAAACATTGCAGAAAAAGAAGGAATGCCTAATGAATTATTGCTTTTAACGTTTATTGAAAGTGGTTTGAACCCTACTATAGAATCAAAAGCAGGCGCACTCGGACTATGGCAATTTATGTATCTTACGGGAATAGATTATAATCTAAATAAAAAGCAATCTATTTATGTTGATGAAAGACGTGACCCTGTTAAATCTACTCGTGCTGCTATGCGATATTTACGTGACCTTTATCTTAATTTCGGTGATTGGTATCTTGCACTTAATGCTTATAATTGGGGTTGGGGAAATGTAAGTAGAGCATTAAGGCAATGCAATTCGTCGAAGCCAACTTATTGGGATATTAGAAATCAGAAAAATATCAATATGCCAAAAGAAGCACGTGAATATGTGCCTTTATTTCTTGCTGTTCTTCGCATAACTTCTAATCCTGAAGAATACGGCATTGATGTTACTAAATTAAATTATTTACCTGAATTCAAATTTGATATTTTAGAAATAGAACAAGCAACTAATTTATCTGCTATTGCTCAATGTATTGGAGTCGGTATTATGGAAATTAAAGAACTTAATCCCGAACTATTATACGATATAACGCCACCTGACAGAAAATATTATCCATTAAGAATACCACCTGGCTCAGGAAAAAACTTTAAAGTCAATTTTGCTAAACTACCCGATGAAATAAAACGACCTTTATTAGAACATAAAGTTGGAAAAAATGAGACCATTATTAGTGTCTCTGAAAAATATAACGTATCTATTGATGAACTTATTAAATATAATTTTCTTGATGCTAAATATATTAACCTGCCAAATAATAGTATTATTAAAATTCCTATCGGCGGTAAAACATTTGAACAATCTAACTTAATGTTAGCAGATAACGAACTTGTTCTTAAATCTTCAGTCCTTAATGCTAATGAAAATTATTATGTTACTATTACTAATGAATCTATTTATGATATAGCAGAAAAACATAATATTAGCCCTGCAGGTATTAGAAATTGGAACAATATTCCTATAGACCAAGATACCGTAGAAGAAGGAAGAACTATTGTTATATCGGGCTTTGAAGCAGAAAAAAATCGGCTAAAAAGAATAGAAAATAATAACAATAATACTAAACCTGTGCTTGCTTTACCTGAAATTATAACCTATAAAGTTGAAGAAAACGACAATTTATCCAATATAGCAGAAATGCATAATACTACTGAAAAAGTTATTAAAGAACTAAATCCAAATATCAAAAACGATAACGTATTAGTCGGCGAAATACTAATTATTCCAAACAATAATACTACCCCTTCTAACGCTAATCAAAATAAAACTACAACCACTAATAATACTATTAAAAACACTAATAAAAGCAGTGACGTAAGGATACATACAGTAGCACAAGGCGAAAATTTATATAGAATCGCCCTAAAATACTCCACCACCGTTGATAAAATACTATCTCTAAATAAAGATTTAAAACCCGATAGAATCAGCATCGGACAAAAAATTAGAATCAAATAAAAATACTTATAAAATTATATAGATGCTGAAACAAGTTCAGCAGGACATTTATAGAAATATGTCATTCCGAACTTGTTTCGGAATCTCTTTTTTAATTAGGGGATGCTGAAACGAGTTCAGCAGGACATTTATAGATTTTACTCCCGAGCAAATGTAGACAAAATGTCATAATTCTTTTTGCAATTTCAGTAACGTTTTAGCAATTTATTTAAGGAACTCCCTATTTATCTGTTGTTTAAGCGATTTTGCTACCAAAAAACCAATTATATAATTGAAAAACCAATTATATAATTGCTTTTTCAATTATAT